>JBBAPJ010000209.1:0-1007 GCA_040400855.1 Rubrivivax sp. | reverse complement strand
CCCTCGCTGCCCGTCAGCGCCTGGGCCGTCGCCATCGCGCGCCACAAGGTGGTGGATCTGTGGCGCCGGCGGGGTCGACGAGACGACCTGCACGACGCGCTCGACGACGTCGACGAGCAACTGCTGGCCGCAGAGCCTGAAGACGCCGGCGCCAGGCGCGACCTGGCGGCGTTGCTGAAGAGCCTGCCCGAAGCGCAGCGGCAGGCCATCGTGCTGACCAAGCTGGAGGGACTGTCGGTGGCCGAGGCGGCTTCGCGAGCTGGCGCATCGGAGTCGGCCATCAAGGTGCAGGTGCACCGTGGCCTCAGGCGGCTGGCTGCCCTCGTGCGGCGCGGCGGGTCAGATGGCGCCATCACCGACGGACCGCTGGCATGAGAACCGAGACGCTGATCGACATGCTGGCCCGCCATGCGGGGCCGGCCCCCCGTGCACTGGCGGCAAGGCGTCTGTGCCCGGCTGCGGCTGCCGGACTGCTGGCCAGCGGATGTGCGGCCATCGCCTGGTTCGGGCTGATCCCGTGGTCGCTGTTCGGCACGCCCGTCCCCTGGACCAAGATGGCCTACGCCGGCGCACTGGCCGGCGCCACTGGCTGGTGGGCTGCGCGGCTGTCGCGGCCTGCGGCCTCTGCGGCCCGCCCCAGGATGGCCGTCATGGCCGTCGTGTTCGCGATGGCCATGATCGGCCTCCTGTCGTGGCTGTCCGAGCCGGCTGATGGGCGCATGGATGCCCTGCTGGGCCATTCGTGGTTCAGCTGTGCGCCCAGTGTGCTGGTGCTCTCCCTGCCGGCACTGGCCGCGGCCCTGTGGGCGGTGCGAGGGCTGGCGCCGACGCGTCCCGGCGTGGCCGGCTTCGCTGCCGGCTTGCTGGCCGGGTCGGTCGGCGCGTTCGGCTATTCGCTCTCATGCCCGGAGGCGTCGGCGGCATTCGTCGCTGTCTGGTACTCGCTGGGCATCGTGCTGGCCGGCGCCGCCGGTGCAGTCCTCGGACCGCGCGTGCTGCGCTGGTGA
>JBBAPJ010000208.1:0-1013 GCA_040400855.1 Rubrivivax sp. | reverse complement strand
GTGATCACGGTGGGCTCGCTCAGCGGCTTCGTGGGCGCGGAGACGGTGACGGCCAGTGCCGTCGGGACCTTCGACTCCCAGGACGCCGGCGCGCGGCTGGTCACCGCCACCTACTCGCTCTTCGACGGCAGTAGCGGCGGGCGGGCGAGCAACTATGCGTTGGCCAGCACCACGCATGCGGCGACGATCACACCCAAGGCGCTGAACGTGGGCGGGCTGACGAGCGCCGACAAGGTCTACGACGGCAGCACGGCGGCCGCGGTGCTGGGGGCTGCGGCGCTGGGCCCGGCCGTGACGCCTGGCACCCTCACCGGCAGCCAGGGTCAGCCCTACGCGGGCGACGACGTGGGCGTGGGTGGCTTGGTCTCGGCGGCCTTCAACAGCAAGGACGTGGCCAGCGCGAACACCGTGAGCTTCTCCGGCCTCGTGCTGACGGGGGCCCAGTCTGGCAACTACACCCTGCTGCCCCATGCCTCGGTGACCCAGGCCATCACGCCCAAGCCGCTGGGTGTGGCGGGCGTGACGGTGGCCGACAAGATCTACGACGGCACGACGCTCGCACAGCTCACCGGCGGCACCCTCGGAGGGGTCATTGCCGGAGACAGCGTGGGCCTGACCCTCGGCACCGGCGCCTTCGCGGACAAGAATGCGGGCCCGGCCAGACCCGTGACCGCCGCGGGCTACGCCATTGGCGGAGCGGACGCGGCCAACTACACGCTCGTCCAGCCGACCGGGCTGGTGGCCACGATCACCCCTGCGCAGATCCCGGCGGTGACGGGCATCACAGCCGGCAACAAGACGTATGACGGCACGACGACAGCGGTGCTGACGACCAGTGGTGCCGGGTTTGCCGGGATGATCCAAGGCGACCAGCTCGCGGTAGCCACGGCCACTGGAGCCTTCGCCGACAAGAACGCGGGCACCGGCAAGACGGTGAACGTCACCGGTATCACGCTGGGCGGGCAGGACGCGCAGAACTACACGCTGGTCTCGAGCACGGCGACCGCTCAGGC
>JBBAPJ010000207.1:0-1046 GCA_040400855.1 Rubrivivax sp. | reverse complement strand
GAAACCCGTGCCGCCAAGGTCTACAAGGCCGCCACCCACCGCAGCTTTCGCCAGGCGGTGGACTACACCGAAAACCGCAAGGTGAAGAACAGCCGCCAGGCGCGTGCCATGGCCAAGGGCACCCGGTACGGGCGCGAGCAGCAGGAAGCCGCCTGGCAAAGTGCCGAGGTGGACGCACTGTTTCGCCTGGCCTCAGCCGGCGTGCGCGTGCCCAAGCCCTTCCACTTCTTCGAAGGCGTGCTGCTGATGGAGCTGGTGGCCGACGCCGACGGCCACGCCGCCCCGCGGCTGAACGATGTGCCCTACACGCCCGAGATGGCGCGCGCGCACCACGCGCTGCTGCTGCGCGAGGTGGTGCGCATGCTGTGCGCCGGCGTGGTGCACGGCGACCTGTCCGAGTTCAACATCCTGCTGGCGCAGGACGGCCCCGTCATCATCGACCTGCCGCAGGCGGTGGACGCCGCCGGCAACAACCACGCCCCTCGCATGCTGATGCGCGACGTGGACAACCTGCGCGGCTTCTTCGGCCAGCACGCGCCGGAGCTGCGCGACACGCGCCATGGGCCCGAGATCTGGGACCTGTACGCCACGGGCCGCCTGAGCCCGGAGACGCCGCTGACGGGTCGGTACGAACCCAAGCCCGGCGCCGTGGACCTGAGCGCCGTGCTGCGCGAGATAGAAGCCGCCCGGCTCGAAGCCGCCGAGCGCAACCCGACCGACCCCCGGGTGGGGCGGCAGGGCTGGGTTTGAAGCGCCACGCCGTGCGGGATGCAGTCGGCGTCACCGCCCCCGCGGTGCGCCCGCCCGCAGCACCCCCGTCTCCCGCCCCGTGAGCCACAGCCGAACATCGAATTCGAGCTGGTGGTAGTCCGGCTCCATGTGCATGCACAGGGCGTAGAACGCCTTGTCGTGCCCGCGCTCCTTCAGGTGCGCCAGTTCGTGAACGGCGATCATCCTCAGGAAGGCGGCGGGCGCCTCGCGAAAGAGGCTGGCGATGCGGATCTCGCGCTTGGTCTTGAGATTGCCGCCCTGCTGGCGCGACACCG
>JBBAPJ010000206.1:0-1050 GCA_040400855.1 Rubrivivax sp. | reverse complement strand
CATCTGCCGGTACTGCTGCCCGGCGGCCTGCTCGACCTGGTCGGCCGGCACGAGCCTGGCAGCGGCCGAGCGCTTGCATTCGGGCATCGCGGCCAGCGCCGGCGCGGCCGCACCGGCGAGCAGCAGGCCCGTGAAGAGACGGCGGCCGTGGTTCGTGCAACCGCAGCGCGCGGCAAGCGCAGGCACCCGCAGCGCGGGAGTGCCATGCGCATCGAAGCGGTCGGAGCTGCTGTCCATGTCGGTCCCAGATCACGCCGCGCGGGCGGAATTCAAGCCGAGGGAGCCTTCATTGTGAGGCTTCCAATGCCCGCACGCTGCCCCGCATCCGCACGAGCAACACGAGCGCAGGTGCAGCCAGCACCGTGCTCAGCACGAAGAACACCGGCCAGCCGATGCTCTCCACCAGCACCCCGGCCAGCGGCCCGACCCACACGCGCCCGATGGAGGCAAAGGCCGACAACAGCGCGAACTGCGTGGCCGTGAAGCGCTGGTTGCACAGGCTCATCATGAAGGCCACGAAGGCCGCCGTGCCCATGCCGCCCGAGATGTTCTCGAAGGCCACCACCGCCAGCAGGGCGCCATCCACCGGCGTGGCCGCGGCGAGCTTGACAAAGCCCCAGTCGAAGGCGGGGATCAGCCAGGCGCCCAGCGACCCCTTGCCGCCTTCGGCAAGCCACCAGAAGCCCAGGTTGCTCGCGAGCTGCAGCACGCCGAAGGCAAAGAGCGCGCGCCACAACCCGATGCGCAGCATCAGCGCACCACCCGCAAGCGCCCCGGCGATCGTCAGCCACAGCCCGATCACCTTGTTGACCACGCCCACCTCGGCGCCCGTGTAGGCCAGGCCCTTGAGCAGGAAGGGCGTCATGAGCGAGCCGGCGAAGGCGTCGCCGAGCTTGTAGAGCACGATGAAGAGCAGGAACGCGGCGGCGCCTTCCTGCGAGAAGTAGTTGCGCAGGCCCCCCAGCAGCGTCTCGAAGCGCGCCCGGCGCGCGGCCCAGATGCCCAGCGGCAGCGTGATGGCCACGCCGCCAAGCAGCACCACGAGGTCGA
>JBBAPJ010000205.1:0-1064 GCA_040400855.1 Rubrivivax sp. | reverse complement strand
GTCTCAGGCCACCACGCGCAGCGTCAACCCGCGCAGACCCCGCCCGTGCACACCCGGCACCTCGAGCCCGGTGCGCCACACCTGGCCCGGCTGCAGCGGCCAGGCATCGGTGAGCGTGCCGGTGGTCACCACGTGGCCCGGCTCCACGCGCCAGTCGGGCGTGTGCACGGCCATCTCCGCGAGCCAATGCCGCAGGGCGTGCAGCGGCCCGTCGAGCACCACGCTGCCCTGGCCGGCGTCGCGCTCTTCGTCGCCTTCTTGCAGCGTCAGCCGCAGGGCCGCCAGGTCGCCCCCCAACGAGGTCCAGCCCGCCACGTCCACCCGCGGCCCCACCAGCAGCCGCCCGTGCAGCGCGAAGTCGGCCACCGTGTCGGGCGCCGTGAAGCGCCAGCCCTCGAAGTGGGTGTGCACGATCTCGAAGCCATGCGCCACCCAGGCCAGGCACCCGCGCAGCGCCTCGAGGTCCATCCCGGGCTGCGGCGTGCGGGCAAAGCCGAAGACGATCTCGGGCTCCAGCCGCGGCTGGCACAGGCCCGACAGGCTCAGCGTCGCCTCGTCGCCCTCGAGCTGCACGAGGCCCTCGCCCCACACCGGGCCCCAGATCGGCGCGTGCACGCGGTAGCGCTCCCAGATGGAGCGGTTGGTGAAGCCGATCTTCCAGCCCGCGAGCGTCTCGCCGCGCGCGAGGCGCAGCCGCTTCAGTTCCCGGGCCACCTGCCACGCAGCGGGCAGGTCGAAGGCCCGCTCCCCCGAGGACGGCAATCCGGTCAGGCTCGCCCCATCCCAGGCCCGTAACAGCCGGCCTGCCACCTCGTCGGTGACGTCCACCGTCAGGCCCTCAGCACCTCGGCCCCGCCCAGGTACGGCCGCAGCGCCTTCGGCACCGCGATGCTCCCGTCGGCCAGCTGATGGTTCTCCAGCACCGCCACCATCGCACGGCCCACGGCCACGCCCGAGCCGTTGAGCGTGTGCACGAACTCCGTCTTGCCCTGCGCGTTGCGAAAGCGCGCCTGCATGCGCCGGGACTGGAAGGCCTCGCAGTTGCTGCACGAGCTGATCTCGCG
>JBBAPJ010000204.1:0-1089 GCA_040400855.1 Rubrivivax sp. | reverse complement strand
TGATCGGCCGTCTGCAGCAGGCCGCCGATTTCCAGCGGCTGCTCGAAACGCCTCCTCGCAGGCGCAGCGCCCACTTCTGCGTGCACTTCGTGGCCGCGCAGCCCACACGCCCCGCAGCGCCGCCCGCCCGGCCCGTCCGGGCGAACTTGTCCACAGCTTCCGAACCGAACTTGACAACGACTGTGGATAAGTCGGCTCCGACGCAGCCTGCAGGCGCCGCACCCGCGGCCCCCGAAGGTTGCTGGCTGGGCTGCCTGGTGCCCAAGCGTCATGCCAGGCGGGCCGTCACCCGCAGCCTGCTGAAGCGCCAGATGCGAGCAGCCGCCGAGCGGCACGCCGGGTCGCTTGCGCCAGGGCTGTGGCTCGTGCGGCTGCGAAGCGGGTTTGCCACGAGCCAGTTCCCGTCGGCGAGCTCCCGCGCCCTGCGCGAGGCGGCGCGCAGCGAACTCGACACGCTGCTGCAAGCCAGAGGAAAGGTGCCGGCGTGAGCGCCCGCATGCCCTCCGGCGCCCCGCTGGCGGCCGCGGGCCAGCCTCGCGGTGTGGCCTGGCACACGCATCTCGTGCGGCTGCCGTGCCAGGCCCTGATGGCGCTCGTGCGCGGCTACCGCTTCTTCCTGTCCCCCTGGCTCGGCAGCGCCTGCCGCTTCGAGCCGACCTGCTCGCGCTTTGCGCTGGAGGCGCTGGAGCGCCACGGTGCGCTGGCGGGCTCAGCGCTGGCCGGCTGGCGGCTGCTGCGCTGCCACCCGTGGTGTGCGGGTGGCTGCGACGCGGTGCCCGAGCGTGCGCCTCGGCTCTTTGCCCATCTGGGGCTCGGCGCGCGAGCCGCTGCCGGCCCCGATCAACCGAACTCGAACCCGACCCGCCCGCTTCCCGGGCCCCCCACGACATGACCGATATGCGCCGCACCCTCCTGTGGGTGGTCTTCACGATGTCGCTCGTCTTCCTGTGGGACGCCTGGAACAAGCACACCGGCCAGCCCAGCATCTTCGGGGCGCCCCGGCCCGCGGCCCCAGCGGCTGCGCCGGCGGGGGGCACCCCGCCGGCTGCCGTGCCAGGCGCGGCGACTGGCGCGGCGGCAGGCACCCCG
>JBBAPJ010000203.1:0-1165 GCA_040400855.1 Rubrivivax sp. | reverse complement strand
GGACATCAAGAGCAGCATCAAGGCCGCGCGCTTCGTGCGCTTCTGCGACGCCTTCGGCATCCCGGTGGTGACCTTCGTCGACGTGCCTGGCTTCATGCCCGGCACCTCCCAGGAGTACGGCGGCATCATCAAGCACGGAGCCAAGCTGCTGTACGCCTATGCCGAGTGCACCGTGCCCAAGGTGACGGTGATCACGCGCAAGGCCTACGGCGGTGCCTACGACGTGATGGCCTCCAAGCACCTGCGCGGCGACGTCAACTTCGCCTGGCCCAACGCCGAGATCGCGGTGATGGGGGCCAAGGGAGCGGTGGAGATCATCTTCCGCGAGGACAAGGGTGACCCGGCCAAGCTCGCCGCGCGCGAGGCCGAGTACAAGGCGCGCTTTGCCAACCCCTTCGTGGCGGGCGCGCGCGGCTTCATCGACGACGTGATCCAGCCGCACGAGACACGCAAGCGCATCTGCCGCTCGCTGGCGATGCTCAAGGACAAGAAGCTCGAGAACCCGTGGCGCAAGCACGGGAACATTCCGCTGTGAGGCGCGCAGGGCACGAGGAGCCGAGCACCATGTTCAAGAAGATCCTGATCGCCAACCGCGGCGAAATCGCCTGCCGGGTGATCCAGACCGCGCGCAAGATGGGCATCGCCACGGTGGCGGTGTACTCCGAGGCCGACCGCGACGCGCGCCACGTGGAGCTGGCCGACGAGGCCGTGTTGCTGGGCCCGGCCCCGAGCCGCGAGAGCTACCTCGTGGCCGACAAGATCATCGCCGCGTGCCAGGCCACGGGCGCGCAGGCCGTGCACCCGGGCTACGGGTTCCTGTCGGAAAACGAGGACTTCGCGCGGCGCGTGGAGGAGGCGGGCATCGTCTTCATCGGCCCGAAGCACGCGAGCATCGCCGCGATGGGCGACAAGATCGCCTCCAAGAAGCTCGCCCACGAGGCGGGGGTGAACACCATCCCGGGCTGGAACGCGGCCATCGACTCGCCCGAGCAGGCGGTGGAGATCGCGCGCGGCATCGGCTACCCGGTGATGATCAAGGCCAGCGCCGGCGGCGGCGGCAAGGGCCTGCGCGTGGCCTTCAACGACAAGGAGGCGCACGAGGGCTTCGCTTCCTGCCGCAACGAGGCGCGCAACAGCTTCGGCGACGACCGCGTCTTCATCGAGA
>JBBAPJ010000202.1:0-1189 GCA_040400855.1 Rubrivivax sp. | reverse complement strand
CCCCCATCCACAGCCGCTCGAAGAGCGGTGACGGGCAGGACAACGCCCCGTCCAGCTGCTCGAAGCCCACCTTCTCGGCGAGGGTGGCCGCCCCTTGCGGATGCAGCAGCGACACGCCCACCCCCAGCCGGTGCGCCTGCGGCCCCCAGCGCAGGCCGGCCGCATCGGCCAGCGTGGGCATCACGTCGGCGTGCGTGAACAGGCGCCCGGACGCTGCAACGCGCAGCGGTTGCCCGTGGGCGTCGACCCGCACCATCGCGTGGTACACCGTGCGCAGCGCAGCAGCAGGCGGCAGGCCCTGCTCCACGAGCGGCCTGGGCGTGAGGTGGTCCCCCATCACCCACACCACCTTCGGCCGGCCGTCACGCTGGGCAAGGAAGCGCTCGACCAGCCGCGTCACGGCGGCATCGCTGCAGCGCAGCGCCGAGCGCATCCGCGCCACGGCCGAGACCGATGTGGCGTCTTCGGGGTCGGGCTCGAGCGGTTCGCTGGTCTCGTCCAGGTCTTCTTCGGCGGCACCACCAGCCTCACCGGCCACGCACCCGGGGTCGTGGAAGCCGCTGGGCCCGTGCGTGTTCACCGTCAGCAGCAGGCTCAGGCGCGGCGCCTGACCGGTGCGGGGTCGGTTCATGTCACGCCACGCCTGCTCGACGAGTTCACTGTCAAGCAGCCCCCAGCCGGAGGTGGGCACGGGTACGCCCAGGGCCTGCCACTGCTCGCGACCGAAGCGCCGAGCCACCCCATGGTCGGCCAGGAACTGCCCCTTGCCCGCAAAGCGCAAGGACGCGCCCCCGTAGAAGCTTGCCTCCCAGCCCTGCGCCACGAGAAGGTCCGTCAGGCAGGTGCCGTCCTGGAAGAAGCGCGGCGCGTACTCCAGGGCATGCGTGCTCATGAGCCCGATGCGCCCCAGCGGCACGCCGCACAGTGCCGTGAAGATGCCGCCCACCGTCCAGCTCGCGCCGCTGAGGTTGTGCAGCTCGCCGAAGGTCTGCGCCTGGCGCTGCAGCGCGCTCAGGCGCGGGATGTCGGAGGCATCCGGCGCATCGGGCCGTGCGTAGCTCTGGTCGAGCGACTCGACGAACACGACGAGCACGTCGGGCGCAATCCCGGGCGCGCGCGCGACGCGCTGCGCGCCCGGGTCCACGTAGTAACGCTGCAGCGGGTCGGCCCCGCCCGGCTCCGGGCGGCA
>JBBAPJ010000201.1:0-1224 GCA_040400855.1 Rubrivivax sp. | reverse complement strand
TTCCCGCCCACGTGAACGGCGCGCGCCTGTGGCAGCGCCTGATGACGCTGGCGGCCATCGGCGCCACGCCGCGCGGGGGCGTGTGCCGCCTGGCGCTGAGCGAGCTCGACCGGCAGGGCCGCGAGCAGTTCACGGCCTGGGCCCGGGAGCTCGGCTGCACGCTGCGCGTGGACGCCATCGGCAACCTCTTTGCGCGCCGCGCCGGCGCCGACGACACGCTGCCCGCGGTGGCCACCGGCAGCCACATCGACACGCAGCCCACGGGCGGGCGCTTCGACGGCAACTACGGCGTGCTGGCGGGCCTGGAGGTGCTGCAGACCTTGAACGATGCGGGCATCCGCACGCGCGCCCCGCTGGAGGTGTGCGTGTGGACCAACGAGGAGGGCTCGCGCTTCGTGCCCGTGATGATGGGCTCGGGCGTGTACGCCGGCGCCTTCACGCTCGAGCACGCGCTGGCCGCGCGCGACACCGAGGGCACGAGCGTGCGCGAGGCGCTGGCGGCGATCGGCTTTGCGGGGCCGGCGCCCGCGGCGCTGGCCGACGGGGCGCCGCGCTTGGGCGCCTACTTCGAGGCCCACATCGAGCAAGGGCCGGTGCTGGAGGACGCGGGCGTGACGATCGGCGTGGTGACGGGCGCGCTCGGGCAGCGCTGGTACGACGTGACCGTGCAGGGCATGGAGGCGCACGCCGGCCCCACCCCGATGCGGCTGCGGCGCGACGCGCTGCAGCCCGCGGCCGCGCTGATGCAGCGCGTGGTGGCCATCGCCCTGGACGAGCAGCCCGAGGGCCGCGGCACGGTGGGGCAGGTGAGCGTGTTCCCGAACTCGCGCAACGTCATCCCCGGGCGCGTGCGCTTCACGGTGGACTTCCGCCACGCCCGGGCCGAGGCCCTGGCGCGCATGGACGCGCGGCTGCGCGAGGCGGCCGCCGAGCTCGCGCGCCCCGGCATCGAGATCCAGGTGGAGCAGGTGGTGGAGTACACGCCCACGGCCTTCGATGCGCAGCTGGCCGACCTCGTGCGCGAGGGCGCACGCCGGGGCGGCCACTCGCACCAGGACATCGTCAGCGGCGCGGGCCACGACGCCGTGTACGTGGCGCGCACGGCGCCCGCGGCGATGATCTTCGTGCCCTGCAAGGACGGCATCTCGCACAACGAGATCGAGGACGCACGGCCCGAGCACCTGGCCGCGGGTGCGGACGTGCTGCTGCACGCGATGCTCGCGC
>JBBAPJ010000200.1:0-1246 GCA_040400855.1 Rubrivivax sp. | reverse complement strand
CCGGGCGGCGCGATGCCGTACTCGCGCAGCTTGCGCCGCCCGGCCTCGCTGATCCAGTCGGTGGTCCAGGCCGGCGCGCGCTGCAGGCTCACGCGCACCGGGCCCAGCCCGGCCTGCTCGAGCGCCTCGCGCACGCTTTGCGAGATCACCTCGGTGGCCGGGCAGCCCGAGTAGGTGGGCGTGAGCACCACCTCGAGCCCCTCGGGCGCGGCCGCGTCGGGCCGCACCTCGCGCACGATGCCCAGGTCGCACACCGACAGCACCGGCACTTCCGGGTCGGGCACGCTCTCGAGCACGCGCCAGGCGGCCGCGTGGCGCTCCACCAACTCGGCGCCGCACATGGCTACCAGCTCCCGCCGGGGTAGGCGCGCTGCAGGTGCTGCATCTCGGCCAGGATGAAACCCATGTGCTCGCTGTGCACGCCGCGGCTGCCCGTGGAGACGAAGGCCGAGCCGGCCGGCACGGCCAGGCAGGCCTGCTCGAGCACGGCACCCACCTCGGCCAGCCAGGCTTCGTGCAGCTCGCTGCGCCGAGGCGCCACGGCCTGGGCGGCAGCCCACTCGTCGCACGCATCGTCGACGAACATCTCGGCCGTGTAGGGCCAGGCACGGGCCAGCGCCGCACGCATGCGCGCGGCCGACTCCTCGGTGCCGTCGCCCAGGCGCACGGCCCACTGCGCGGCGTGCTCCACGTGGTAGCGCGCCTCCTTCACGGCCTTGGCAGCGACCCCGGCGAGCTCGGCGTCAGACGAGGCCTGCAGGCGCTGCCAGTGCAGCTTGAGCCACACCGCCAGCAGCAGGTTGCGCACGACCGTATCGGCGAAGTCGCCCCCGGGGGCGTGCGCGCTGCTGCGGCGCATCGGCTGCTCCACGAGCGTGAGGTTGAGGTAGTCGCGCTCCTCGCGCAGGAAGGCGAGCTGGTCCTCGTCCAGGCCCTGTCCGTCGAGCGAGGCGGCGTGGGCGAGCAGCGCGCGCGCCTGGCCCAGGAGGTCCAGCGAGAGGTTGGTCAGCGCGATGTCCTCTTCCAGGATCGGGCCGTGGCCGCACCACTCGGCCAGGCGCTGCGCGTGGATCAGGCAGGTGTCGGCCAGCCGCAGCACGACGCGGGCGTGCGGCGAGCCCTTCAGGGTGATCGAGGGGGCACTCATGCGGGCCTCACATGTGGTCGACCGCGTCGGGCAGCACGTAGAAGGTGGGGTGGCGGTAGACCTTGTCTTCCATCGGGTCGAAGTACATGTCCTTGTCGC
>JBBAPJ010000199.1:0-1247 GCA_040400855.1 Rubrivivax sp. | reverse complement strand
GGCAAGCGCCCGCAGTGGCTGCGCGATGCGCTGGCGGCCGGCAAGAAGATCGAGGAATTTGCCGTCAAGTAACCGGTGAGGCGGGGCGAGCCGGGTGAGGCTCCCCTGCCGGGTTCCTAGGAGAACTCCGCCCGGATCGCCGCCCCGTGCGCATCGAGCGCCGGGGCCTGCGCGAAGTCCCCTTCGTCCGCTGCCCCCCAGGGTGAGGCGGGCACCTCCACAGCCTGTCCGTTCACCTGCATGCCCCGCGTGCGCAGCTGCGGGTGGGCGATCAGGTCGTGCACGGAGTTGACGCTGCCGAATGCCGTCTGGGCCTGCGTCAGGCGCGCCCGGATCTCCGCGCTGGGCTGGGCGCCGAAGACCTCGGCCACCACGCCGTCGACGAAAGCGCGCTGCGCCACGCGTGCGGCGTTGCCGGCGCAGCGCGGGTCGTCGACCAATTCCGGGCGCTGCAGCACGATGCGGCAGAAAGCCGACCATTCGCGCTCGTTCTGGATCGAGATCACGATGTCGCGACCGTCCGCGCAGGTGAAGGCGCCGTAGGGCGCGATGCTCGGGTGCTTCAGGCCCACGCGCTCGGGTGCGCGGCCACCGTAGCGGGTCTGCAGGTAGGGCACGCTCATGAGCTCGGCGGCCGAGCCGAAGAGCGACACCTTCACCGATGAGCCGCGGCCGGTGAGCGCGCGCTGCAGCAGGGCCTGCTGGATGCCCACGAGCGCGTTCAGGCCCGCGTTGATGTCGCACAGCGACACGCCGATGCGGCCCCACTCTCCAGGCGCCCCGCTCACCGAGACGAGACCGCTTTCGGCCTGCACGAGCAGGTCGTAGGCCTTGAGCTCGCGCAGCGCGCCGTCCTCGCCGTAGCCGCTGATGTCGCAGGTGACCAGGCGGGGGTGGCGCGCGCGCAGCGCATCCGACCCGATCCCCATGCGGGAGGTGGCGCCGGGCGCCAGGTTCTGGATGAAAACGTCGGCGCGCGCGAGCATGCGCTCCAGCAGGGCCAGGTCGCCGGGTTGCTTGAGGTCCAGCGCAATCGATTCCTTGCCCCGGTTGATCCATACCCAGTAGGACGACTCGCCGTGCACCGTGCGGTCGTAGCCGCGCGCGAAGTCGCCTTCCGGCCGCTCGACCTTGATCACGCGTGCACCGGCATCGGCCAGGCGGCTGCTGCAGTAGGGCGCCGCCACGGCCTGCTCGAGGGCGACCACGAGCAGGCCCTGCAAAGGGCGCGCGGCGGTCGTGTCTCG
>JBBAPJ010000198.1:0-1269 GCA_040400855.1 Rubrivivax sp. | reverse complement strand
TGCGCATGGCCAGCGCCGGCGGGCAGCGCGCACGGCTGTCCAGCGAGCTGTGGAAGCGCTCGCTCAACCGCGTGGGGCTGCGCATCGAGTTCGACATCTCCACCTGGCCCGAGCTGCTCAAGAAGAGCCGCGCCGGCACGCTGATGATGTGGGGTTACGGCTGGAGCGCGGGCTCGCCCGATGGCGGCTTCTTCCTGGGCCTGGGCTACGGGCCCAACGCCAGCGAGTCCAACGACGCGCGCTTCCAGCTGCCCGCCTACGACCGGCTCTACGAGCAGCAGATGCGGCTGCCCGACGGGCCCGAGCGTGAGGCGCTGATGCGCCAGTGCAAGGACATGCTCACGGCCTACATGCCCTACAAGGTGCATGCCCACGCCATCAGCAACGTGCTCGTGCAGCCCTGGGTGAAGAACCTGTGGGTGCATCCCTTCATGCGCGACACCTGGCGCTTCATCGACGTGGAGCCTCGCCCTTGACGAATCCTGCCGCCGCCGCGCTGCCGCGCGAACCCCGCATCGTGGCCTACCAGCGCTGGCTCGAGCGCGAGCGTGGGCTGCACTTTGCCCACTACGACGCCATGTGGGAGTGGTCGGTGACCGAGCTCGACGCCTTCTGGCAGTCGATGTGGGACTTCCACGGCCTGCACTCGCCCACACCGCACGAGGCGGTGCTGGCCGACGCACGCATGCCCGGGGCGAAGTGGTTTCCCGGGGCGCAGCTGAACTACGCGCGCCAGGTGCTGCGCCATGTCGAGCCGGCGCAGGCCGCGGCCTGCCCGGCCATCGTCCACGCCGACGAGGCGATGCTCGCGCGCGGCGAACTCGGCGAGGTGTCGTGGCGCACGCTGTCGCACCAGGTGGCGCATGCCGCCGCCGGCTTGCGCGCGCTGGGCGTGCGCCGCGGTGACCGCGTGTGCGCGGTGCTGCCCAACACGCCGCAGACGGCAGCGCTCTTCCTCGCGGTGGCCAGCCTCGGAGCCGTTTGGAGCGTGTGCGCGCCCGACATGGGGCCGGTGGCGGTGCTCGACCGCTTCCGCCAGATCGAGCCGGTGGTGCTGCTGGCCTGCGACCGCGTGCGCTGGGGCGGGGTGGAGCACGACAAGCGCGGCCTGGTGGATGAGCTGCTTGCCGGGCTGCCGAGCGTGCGGCATGCGGTGCGCGGCGCGCAGCTCGATGCGCTGCTGGCGGGTGCGGGAGGCGCGCCGCCTGCCCTGGAGCCCGAGTGGCTGCCCTTCGACCACCCGCTGTGGATCGTCTACTCCAGCGGCAC
>JBBAPJ010000197.1:0-1298 GCA_040400855.1 Rubrivivax sp. | reverse complement strand
CCTGCCAGAATCCCGGCCTGCGCCCTCCATGAACACGGTCACTCCGCCCCGCGTGCTGTCCGTCATCCCGCCGATGACGCAGCTGAACACGCCCTACCCCTCCACGGCCTACCTCACCGGCTTTCTGCGCGCCCGCGGGGTACAGGCGCAGCAGGTGGACCTGGCACTGGGCCTGGTGCTGGAGCTGCTGAGCCCGGCAGGCCTGCGGCAGATCCACGCCGAGGTGCAGGCGTTGCCGCCGGATGCGCGCTCTGCCCGGGTGCAGGCCTTCGATGCCCAGTTCGAGCGCTACGCGGCCACCCTCGCGCCCACCCTGGCCTTCCTGCAGGGGCGCGATGCCACGCTGGCGCACCGCATCGCCAGCCGCCAGTTCCTGCCCGAAGGCCCGCGCTTTGCGGCGCTCGAGGCCTACGTCGACCCGGACGACCCGCAAGGCGGTGACCCGCTGGCCTGGGCCTTCGGCGCGCTGGGCCAGCAAGACCGTGCGCGGCACCTGGCCACGCTCTACCTGAACGACCTGGCCGACGTGGTGCGCGACGCCGTGGACGAGCGCTTCGAGTTCGTGCGCTATGCCGAGGGCCTGGCCATGAGCCAGCCGAGTTTCGATCCGCTGGCGCAGGCGCTGGCCGCGCCCATGAACCTGGTGGATCGCACGCTGGCGCGCCTGACGCGCCAGGCGCTGGTGCAGCATGAGCCCACGGTGGTGCTGCTGTCGGTGCCGTTTCCCGGTGCGGTGTACGGTGCGCTGCGCATCGCGCAGACCATCAAGGCCGAGCGTCCCGACATCCGCATCGGCCTGGGCGGCGGCTATGTCAACACCGAGTTGCGCGAACTGGCGGAGCCGCGGCTGTTCGACTTCGTCGACGCGGTGACGCTGGACGCAGGCGAGCGCCCGCTGCTGGCGCTGCTGGAGCACTGGCATGGCACCCGCTCGCGCAGCCGCCTCGTGCGCACCTTCGTGCGCGACGAAGAAGGCGTGGTGCGTCACCTCGACTTCGGCGAGGCCGACGTCCCCTTCGAGGAGGTGGGCACGCCCACCTGGGACGGCCTGCCGCTGGGGCGCTACCTGTCGCTGCTGGACATGCTCAACCCCATGCACCGGCTGTGGTCCGACGGGCGCTGGAACAAGCTGACCGTTGCCCACGGCTGCTACTGGAAGAAGTGCAGCTTCTGCGACGTGAGCCTGGACTACATCTCGCGCTTCGACGCCGCTTCCGCACAGACCCTGGCCGACCGCATCGAGGCCATCGTGGCCGAGACCGGGCAGACGGGCTTTCACTTCGTGGACGAGGCCGCGC
>JBBAPJ010000196.1:0-1302 GCA_040400855.1 Rubrivivax sp. | reverse complement strand
TCATGATGGTGTGGCAGCGGAACAGGCGGTACGGGTCTTCCAGGTTGTCCAGCCGGTCGCTGGTGGCCTGGTCGCGGCTGTCGGCGATGAAGCGGTAGGCTTGCAGCAGGCCGGCCGGGCCGACGAACTTGTCGGGGTTCCACCAGAAGCTCGGGCAGCTGGTGGAGCAGCTGGCGCACAGGATGCACTCGTACAGGCCGTTGAGCTCGTCGCGCTCCTCGGGCGACTGCAGGCGCTCCTTCTCGGGCGGCAGCGTGTCGTTGACGAGGTAGGGCTTGATCGAGTGGTACTGCTTGAAGAACTGCGTCATGTCCACGATCAGGTCGCGGATCACCGGCAGCCCGGGCAGGGGCTTGAGCACGATCGTCTCGGGGAGCGTTCGCAGGTTGGTCAGGCAGGCCAGCCCGTTCTTTCCGTTGATGTTCATCGCGTCCGATCCGCACACGCCCTCGCGGCAGGAGCGACGGAAGCTGATCGTCGGATCGAGCGCCTTGAGCTTCATCAGGGCGTCCAGCAGCATGCGCTCGCTGCCGTCGAGCTCGACCTCGAAGGTCTGCATGCGCGGCCGGGCGTCCGCATCCGGGTCGTAGCGGTAGATCTGGAAGGTGCGCTTGGTCATGGTGGGAAACCTGTGCGTGAGGCCTGTTCGGGGCGGCGTCAGAAGGTGCGGACCTTCGGCGGGATGGACTCCACCGTCAGCGGCTTGAGCTGCACCGGCTTGTAGTCGAGCCGGTTGCCCTCGGAGTACCACAGCGTGTGCTTCATCCACTCGGCGTCGTTGCGGCCCAGCGGGAACTGCGCGTCGTCGGCCCCGCGCTCGTAGTCCTTGACCGTGTGCGCGCCGCGGCACTCGCGCCGCGCCGCGGCCGACACCATCGTCGCCTCGGCCGACTCGATCAGGTTCTCCACCTCCAGCGCCTCGATGCGCGCGGTGTTGAAGACCTGGCTCTTGTCCTTCAGCGTGATGCCCTGCACGCGCTCGCGCAGCTGCGCGATCTTGGCCACGCCCTCGTCCATGCTGGCCTGCGTGCGGAACACGCCCGCGTGCTGCTGCATGGCCGCACGGATGTCGTTGGCCACGTCCTGCGCGTACTCGCCCGAGGTGCTGGCATCCAGCCGCGCCACGCGCGCGAGCGCCCGGTCGGCGGCGTCGGCCGGCAGGTCCTTGTGGGCACGCGTGGAGCCCTTGACGGCCTCCACGATGTGCCGCCCCGCGGCGCGGCCGAAGACGAGCAGGTCCAGCAGCGAGTTCGTGCCCAGGCGGTTGGCGCCGTGCACGCTCACGCAGGCGCACTCGCCCAC
>JBBAPJ010000195.1:0-1388 GCA_040400855.1 Rubrivivax sp. | reverse complement strand
TCGAGGAACGGGGTGGCCACCACCTCGGCGGCTATGGCCGTGCCCAGGTGGTGCACGGTGATGCGCTCGCCCACCCGGGCACGGCCGCGTTGCAGCATCGCCAATGCGACCGGGTGCCCGAGGTTGGGGCTGTGGTGGCTGCTGGTGACGAAGCCTTCGATCGGACCCGGCGGGCCCGGCGGCGCCACGGCATGCGCGCCCACCGGCAGCCGCGTCCGGCGGTCCACCGGGACCAGGCCGACCAGCTGCATGCGGTGGGGGTCGAGCGCCGCCGGCCGCAGCAGCGAGCGTCGGCCCACGAAGTTGGCGGCCTTCCTCGCGATGCCACGGTCCATGCCGATGTCGCCGGGCAGCGTCGTGCCGTCGGTGTCGCCGCCCACGTGCAGATAGCCCTTTTCGGTGCGCATCACCATCAGGGCCTCGATGCCGTAGGGCACCACGTCGAAAGCCTGCCCGAGCTGCCACAGTCGGTCGAGCAAGGTCGAGGTCTGCAGCGCGGGCAGGTTGATCTCGTAGCCGAGCTCGCCGGTGAAACTGGCGCGCAGCACGCGCATGCGGGTGCCGGCGTGATCGATCTCCTGCAGCGTCATGTGCTTCATCGTGCTCGGTGCAAGCGAGGCGTCAAAGCCCGCAGCCTCCAGGAGCACCCATGCTCGCGGGCCGCTCACCGTGACGTTGCCCCAGGACGAGGTGACGGGTGTCACCAGCACGCGGTGGCGCACGTACTCGCACTGCAGCCATTCCTCGAAGGCCAGTGCGACGCGCTCCACGCCCCCCGAGGTGGTGTTGACCCAGAAGCGGTCCGGCGCCAGGCGGGCGACGATGCCGTCGTCGAAGACCACGCCGTTCTCGTTGATCAGGATGCCGTAGCGCGCACCGCCGATGGGAAGCGTCGACATCGTGCCCACGTACATCAGGTCCAGGAATTCGGCCGCGTCCGGCCCGAAGACCTCGAGCTTGCCCAGCGGCGAGCCTTCGAACAGGCCCACGGTGCGGCGCACCTGCAGGGCCTCGCGCTGCGCGGCCTGCTCCAGGCTCTCGCCGGCGCCTGGGTAGGCCGAAGGGCGCAGCCAGCCGCCGAAGTCCTCGAACAGGCCCTGGCGCGCCATGTGCCAGTCATGGCCCGGCATGCGCTTCAGGGGCTTGATGCGCTCGCCGCGGCGTCCGCCGGCGATGGCGTTGAGGGTCACCGGCTTGAAGGGCGGACGGAACTTCGTGGTGCCCACCTGCGGCGGCGTGCGCTGCGTGTGGCCACCCATCAGCACGATGGCGTTGACGTTGCTCGTCTTGCCCTGGTCGGTGGCCATGCCCATCGTGGTGTAGCGCTTCAGGTGCTCCACCGAGCGGTAGTTCTCGCGCGCGGCCAGCGCCACGTCGCTCTCGGCCAC
>JBBAPJ010000194.1:0-1393 GCA_040400855.1 Rubrivivax sp. | reverse complement strand
CAGATGCCCAGCGGCAGCGTGATGGCCACGCCGCCAAGCAGCACCACGAGGTCGACCCAGCGGCCCTGCAGCGTCGCGCTGAGCTTCGTCGCGGCCAGCAGCGGCGCCAGCAGCGCCTGCACGGCCGGGCGCAGCAGCGTCTCGGTGACGAGCACCCCCGCGCCTGCGGCCGCGCACAGCGCGAGGAATCCCAGCAGGTCGCGCCGCGCCTGGGGCGGCGGGCTCGGCGAGGCTGGCGGCGCCGGCAGGCGCGGCAGCGCGATGGCCGACACGACGGCGGCGGCCGCCATGAGCGCAGCCATCAGTCGGTAGACATCGGGCCAGCTCCAGCCGCCGCCCTGGTTCGCGTCGGTCCAGATGAGGGCCACGCCGCCCGACAGGATCATCGCCAGCCGGTAACCCATCACCGCCAGCGAGGCCCCCAGGCCGCGCTCGGCCGCCGGCAGCAGGTCGGTGCGGTAGGCGTCGATCACCACGTCCTGCGAGGCCGACAGGAACGCCACCGTCACCGCCAGCAGGGCAAAGGCGCGGATGGATTCCAGCGGCGGCGTAGCCGCCAGCGCCAGCAGCACGCCAGCCAGCAGCAGCTGCGTGAGCACGAGCCAGCCGCGCCGCCGGCCCAGCAGCGGCAGGTCGAAGCGGTCCATCAGCGGCGCCCACAGGAACTTGAAGGTGTAGGGCAGGCCCACCAGGCTGAGGAACCCGATCGTGGCCAGCGCCACCCCTTCGGCCGTGAGCCAGGCCTGCATGGCCTGCCCGGTGAGGGCCAGCGGCAGGCCCGAGGCGAAGCCCAGCACGGTGACGACGAACGCGCGCCAGGCCGTGGCGGGCAGGGAGCGGGCGGGCGGCACCATCCGGGCCATTATGGGTGGCGGGCCTCCCGTGTCCGCGTTCAGGGGGGCTTGAAGCCTCGCCCGCCGCCCCGATGTCCGTCACATGTCCGCTGAACCCGTCCACATCGCCTGCGCCGCCTGCGGCGCCACCAACCGCGTGCCGGCCGCGCGCCTGGCCGAGGATCCGAACTGCGGGCGCTGCGGCGCGGCGCTGCTGCCAGGCGAGCCCGTGGAGCTGACGGACGCGAACTTCGAGCAGGTGGCCGCGCGCACCGGGCTGCCGCTGGTGGTGGACTTCTGGGCCCCCTGGTGCGGTCCCTGCCGCATGATGGCCCCGGCCTTCGAGCAGGCGGCGGCGCAGCTCAAGGGGCGCGCGGTGCTGGCCAAGGTCAACAGCGACGAGAACCCGGCGCTGTCGGCGCGCTTTGGCATCCGCAGCATTCCCACCCTCGTGCGGCTCGAGGGCGGGCGCGAGGTGAACCGGGTGAGCGGGGCGTTGCCGGCAGGGCAGATCGTGGCTTTTTCCAGCTAGACGAAGACCTGGCGGGCCACGGCTGCGC
>JBBAPJ010000193.1:0-1423 GCA_040400855.1 Rubrivivax sp. | reverse complement strand
GTCGTCTCCAACCCCGAGTTCCTCAAGGAGGGTGCAGCCATCGACGACTTCATGCACCCCGACCGGGTGCTGATCGGCTCGGATGACGAGCAGGCCACGCTCCTGATGCGCGCCCTCTACGCCCCCTTCCTGCGCAACCGTGACCGCATCGTGCTGATGGACGTGAGGAGCGCCGAACTCACCAAGTACGTGGCCAACGCCATGCTGGCCACGCGCATCAGCTTCATGAACGAAATGGCGACGCTGGCCGAGCGCGTGGGCGCGGACATCGAGCAGGTGCGACTGGGCATCGGCTCGGACCCGCGCATCGGCACGCACTTCCTCTACGCCGGCTGCGGCTGGGGCGGCTCGTGCTTCCCGAAGGACGTGCGCGCCCTCACCCACATGGGTCAGGGCTCGGGCGTGGACATGGGCATCTTGCGCGCCGTGCAGGAGGTCAACGAGCACCAGAAGCGGCTGCTCGGGCGGCGCCTGGTGGAGCGCTTCGGCACCGACCTGCGCGGGCACGCCTTTGCCGTGTGGGGCCTGGCCTTCAAGCCCGAGACCGACGACCTGCGCGAGGCGCCGAGCCTGGTGCTGATCGAGGAGTTGCTGGCGCGTGGGGCCTCGGTGCGCGCCTTCGACCCCGTGGCGATGCCGGCCATGCAGGCGCGGATGGGGGAACGCCCCGGCCTGACTCTGGTGGCCGACCCCATGGAGGCTGCACAGGGGGCGGACGCGCTGGTGGTGGTCACGGAGTGGCGGCAGTTCCGCAGCCCTGACTTCGCAGGGCTGCGCAAGGCCCTGCGCACGCCCGTGATCGTGGATGGACGCAACCTCTATGACCCGGCGCTGGTGCGGCAGCTCGGCTTCGAGCATGTGGCGGTCGGGCGCGGTGCGCACCCCGCCGGGTCGCCTGCCCTGGACGGGGCACCACTGAGCGCCCTGGCTGCATGAGCACAGCGGCCGCTTCGCCGCAGGCAAACCTGGCCGGGCACTTCGCACCCGACCTCTTCCGCGACGACGGGCTGATCTGCGGCTATCGCTTCGCTCCGGGCCAGGGCGGCCAGGAGCTGCCTTCGGCCCGCCATGGGCTGGAGCTCCTGCCGGGCCTGGAAGGCAGCTTCGTGTGGCTGCATTTCAACCTCAGCCACGCTGGCGCGCAGCGCTGGCTGCGCGAGAACCTGCCGCCCGGCATGCGCTTCCTCGAAGAAATCGATGGCGGCTCCCGCTCAGCCCGCATCGACCGCGACGGCGAAGCGTTGCTGGCCGTCCTCAACGACGTGACCTACGACTTCCAGTACGAGGCCAGGGAGGTAGAGACGCTGTGGATGAGCGTGGGCGAGCGACTCGTCGTGAGCGCACGGCTGCGGCCGCTTCGCGCCGTCGACCAGTTGCGCAGCGAGGTGCGGCGCGGAGCCGCGGTGGACAACAGCATCGACCT
>JBBAPJ010000192.1:0-1459 GCA_040400855.1 Rubrivivax sp. | reverse complement strand
TCGACACAGAGTTACGAAAAGACAATTCCCCCCATGCTGCGCTACCTCACCCTCCCCGTCACCCCCTTCGCCCAGAACTGCTCCATCGTCTGGTGCGACCAGACGATGGCCGGCGCCGTCATCGACCCCGGCGGCGAGCTGCCGCGGCTGCGTGCCGAGGCCGCGCGCCTGGGGGTGAAGCTCGAAGCGATCTGGCTCACGCACGCGCACATCGACCACGCCGGCGGCACGGGCGAGCTCGCGCGCGACGACCACCTGCCCATCATCGGCCCGCACCCGGGCGACCAGTTCTGGATCGACGGGCTGCCGCAGCAAAGCCAGATGTTCGGCTTCCCGCCGGCGCTGCCCTTTGCGCCCACGCGCTGGCTGGCCGACGGCGACACGGTCAGCATCGGCCAGAGCACGCTGCACGTGCGCCACTGCCCCGGCCACACGCCCGGGCACGTGGTCTTCCACAGCGCTGAAGCCAAACGCTGCTTCGTGGGCGACGTGCTCTTTGCCGGCAGCATCGGCCGCACCGACTTCCCCGGCGGCGACTACGACACGCTGATCGCCAGCATCACGCAGCGCCTGTGGCCGATGGGCGACGACACCGTCTTCATCCCGGGCCACGGGCCGGAGAGCAGCTTCGGGCGCGAGCGGCGCACCAACCCCTACGTGGGCGGGACCTGAGGCGCCGCCGCGAAGCGCAGGCAGCGCGGCGGGCAGCCTTCAGCCCTCGCGCGGCTTCATCGGCGGGGGCGGCGCAAAGCGGCGCGGCGGCCTGGCGGCCGCCTCGTACAGCGGCAGCACCCGAGGCATCAGGCCCTCGATGTCGCGGATGCGGTCCGCGCTCGAAGGGTGCGTGGAGAGCCACTTGGGCGGCGCCTTCCCCGCCGTGGCCTCGCGCATCTTGTTCCACAGCCGCACGCCGGCACGCGGGTCGTAGCCGGCCTTCGAGGACATGATCAGCCCCAGGCGGTCGGCCTCGGTCTCGTCGCCGCGGCTGTAGTTCAGGCTCAGCAGCTGCGCGCCCATGCGCGCGGCCAGATCGCCGATGTCGCCCAGGCCCAGCAGTGCCGCGCCGATGCGCAGGCCCCCTTGCGTGAGCGTGTTCTTGCCCATCTGCTCGCGCGCGTGCTCCAGCAGCGCGTGCGCCACCTCGTGGCCCATGATGGCCGCGACCTCGTCGTCGTCGAGCTGCAGCTTGGCCAGGATGCCATAGTAGAAGGCGATCTTGCCCCCGGGCATGCAGAAGGCGTTGAGCTCGGGGCTGCCCAGCAGATGCACCTCCCACTGCCACTGGCGTGCGCGCGGGTTGCACTCGGGCGTGAAGGGGATGATGCGTTCGGCGATCGCGCGCAGGCGCAGCGCCTGCGGGTGGTCGCGCGCGGCCAGCGCGCGCTGGCCGCTGGCCTGCTGCAGCATCTGCCGGTACTGCTGCCCGGCGGCCTGCTCGACCTGGTCGGCCGGCACGAGC
>JBBAPJ010000191.1:0-1597 GCA_040400855.1 Rubrivivax sp. | reverse complement strand
TCCAGGCCCAGCTGCTGGCGGATGGCCGCGATCTGCTCGGGCGTGGCGTTCAGGCCACCGAGGATCTCCGCCGGGTCGCCGCCGAAGTACTTGAAGAGGAAGAACACCAGCAGCACCGCGCCGAGGAGGGTCGGCACCATCTGCCACAGGCGCCGCAGGATGTAAGCGGCCATGGTGGGAAAGCCCAGGGATCGAAGACGCGCGAGTGTAGGCCGCGCCTGCGCAGGGCCTCCCCCGCGTTTGCCCGTGGCCAAGCGCGCCCGAGGGGCATCCATTCCCGCGCCCGGGCGTGGGAAAACCGCCAGACGGCACGCAGCCCTTGGCCGGTAGACTGCGCGCACGGCCCGGGTGGCCGCCTCGCTGTCCCGCTCGCCCCTTCCCTTGACGCCCGCTTTCTCCCGTTGCACGAGCCGATGCCTGTGAAGCCCTCCCTCGCGCTGGCGCTGGTCGCTGCCCTGGTCCTGGCCGCCGGCAGCACGGCGCCCACGCGCACGGCCGAGGCCTCGGCCTCCGCCCCTGCTGGCGCCCCGGCCCCTGGTGCGGCGCTCAAGACGCTGCGCTACGCCTTTCCGATCGCCGAGACCAACTTCGACCCGGCGCAGGTCACGGACCTGTACTCCAACACCGTGATCGCGGGCATCTTCGACGCGCCGCTGGAGTACGAGTTCCTGGCCAAGCCCGTGCGCATCCGCACCGCCACCGCAGCGCAGATGCCCGAGGTCTCGAGCGACTTCAAGACCTTCACGATCCGCATCAAGCCGGGCATCTACTTCGCCGACGACCCGGCCTTCAAGGGCCAGCGGCGCGAACTCGTGGCGGCCGACTACGTCTACGCGATCAAGCGCCACTACGACCCGCGTTGGAAGAGCGGCAAGCTCTACCTGCTGGAAAACGCCAAGATCCTGGGCCTGTCGGAGCTGCGCAAGGAGGCCATCGCCGCCAAGAAGCCCTTCGACTACGACCGCGAGGTGGAAGGCGCGCGGGCACTGGACCGCTACACCTTCCAGGTCAGGTTGGCCGAGTCGCAGCCTCGCTTCGTGCAGAACTTCGTGGGCGGCGCGATCCTCGGGGCGATGGCGCGCGAGGTGGTGGAGTTCTACGGCGACAAGATCGGTGAGCATCCCGTGGGCACCGGGCCCTTCCGCCTGGCGCAGTGGAAGCGCAGCTCCAAGCTCGTGCTGGAGCGCAACCCCAACTACCGCGAGGTGCTCTACGACGAGAACCCGCCCGAGGGGGATGCGGCGCGCCAGGCCACCGCGGCGCGCTTCAAGGGCCGCAAGCTGCCTCTGGTGGACCGGGTGGAGATCTCGATCATCGAGGAGACGCAGCCGCGCTGGCTGTCCTTCCTCAACGCCGGGCAGGACCTGATCGAGCAGCTGCCCGCCGAGTTCACGAGCGTGGCCATCCCCAACAACCAGCTCGCCCCGAACCTGAAGAAGCGCGGCTTGCAGATGGAGCGCTACCCGCGCGCCGACGTGGCGGTGAGCTACTTCGGGATGGAAAACCCCGTGGTGGGCGGCTACGAGCCGCACAAGGTGGCGTTGCGCCGCGCGATCGCGCTGGGCGTGGACCTCGAGCGCGAGATCCGCCTCGTGCG
>JBBAPJ010000190.1:0-1606 GCA_040400855.1 Rubrivivax sp. | reverse complement strand
GCGTGCCCAACGAATCCACCCGCCCGCCGGGGGCCAGCCCGCGCTCGCTCAGCGGCCTCGTGCCCTTCATGCGGCCCTACCGCGGCCGCATCGCGCTGGCCTTCGTCTTCCTCGTGATGGCCGCCGCCAGCACGCTGCTGCTGCCCGTGGCGCTGAAGTCTCTCATCGACCAGGGCCTGATCGCCGCCGACCCCGGCGAGCGGCTGCTGGCGCTGCGCGGGCACTTCCTCGCCCTCTTCGGCGTGGGCGCGGCGCTGGGCCTGTTCTCGGCGTTGCGCTTCTACATGGTGACGTGGCTGGGCGAGCGCATCACGGCCGACCTGCGCGACGCCGTCTACGCCCACGTGGTGCGCCAGAGCCCCGAGTTCTTCGAGACGACGCAGACGGGCGAGGTGCTCAGCCGCCTGACCACCGACACCACGCTCGTGCAGACGGTGGTGGGCTCGAGCTTCAGCATGGGGCTGCGCAACGCCGTGATGGGCGTGGGCGCGCTGGGCATGCTCATCGTGACGAACCCGGTCGTGATGACGCAGGTGCTGGGCATCCTCGTGCTCGTGGTGCTGCCAAGCCTGTACTTCGGCCGGCGCGTGCGCAAGCTCAGCCGCGCCAGCCAGGACCGCGTAGCCGACTCCAGCGCCATCGCCGCCGAGGTGCTCAACGCCATCCCGGTGGTGCAGAGCTATGTGCAGGAGGGGCGCGAGGCCCGGCGCTTCGAGGCCTCCACCGCCAGCGCCTTCGACACCGCGCGCAAGCGCACGCGCGTGCGCTCGATGCTCGTGGCCTTCATGATCACCGCCACCTTCGGCGCGCTGCTGTGGGGCCTGTACCAGGGCACGCAGGCGGTGCTGCGCGGCGACATCACGGCCGGCCACCTCGGCCAGACCGTCTTCTTCGTGATGATCCTGGTGGGGTCGGTGGCCGTGCTCTCGGAGGTTTACGGCGACCTGCTGCGCGCGGCCGGCGCCACCGAGCGGCTGATGGAACTGCTCTCGGCGCGCTCACCCGTGGCTGAACCTGCGCAGCCGCGTGCGTTGCCCGCCGTGGGCCGGGGATCCTCGGTTGCCTTCGAGCACGTGACCTTCCATTACCCCTCGCGCCCTGCGCAGGCTGCGCTGCGCGACTTCACACTCGCCGTGGCGCCGGGCGAGACGGTGGCACTCGTGGGCCCCAGCGGCGCGGGCAAGAGCACCGTGCTGCAGCTGCTGCTGCGCTTCTACGACGCGACGCAGGGCCGCATCGCGGTGGATGGCGTGCCCGTGAAGGAGGCGGCGCTGGCGAGCCTGCGCGCGCGCATCGGCATCGTGCCGCAGGACAGCACCGTCTTCTCCACCTCGGCGCTGGAGAACATCCGCTATGGCCGGCCCGAGGCCAGTGACGAGGAGGTGCGCGCCGCCGCGAAGGCCGCCTTCGCGCACGACTTCATCGAAGCCCTGCCCGAGGGCTACGCCACGTACCTCGGCGAGCGCGGCGTGCGCCTGTCGGGCGGCCAGCGCCAGCGCATCAGCATCGCGCGCGCGATGCTCAAGAACCCGCCGCTGCTGCTGCTGGACGAAGCCACGAGCGCGCTGGACGCCGAGAGCGAGCGCATGGTGCAGGCGGCGCTGGA
>JBBAPJ010000189.1:0-1675 GCA_040400855.1 Rubrivivax sp. | reverse complement strand
GCGGCCGTGAAGATCAGCAGCTTGTCCTTCTCGCGGGGGGTGAGCTCCATGGAGGGGCCTCTTGCAGGTTCGGTGCCATGTTACGGGCGCCCGCGGGGTGTTGTCGATGCGAGCGTGTGGGGGGACCGTGCGGCTCAGGTACGCCACACCCGTGGCCGCTCGTCGGGCAGCTTCCATGCCTCGGCGCGCCAGACGGCCCGCACCTGCATGAGCAGCGTCATCACGGGCTCGACGCGCTCGCCCAGTACGCGCAACACCACCACCCGTTCATGCGCAGCCGAGGCGCCGGCGCGCGCGGCCAGGTTCGAGGCGGCGCAGGCCGAGCGCGCGGCTTCCAGCAGGGCGTCGCGCCGGGTCCCGGGCCAGGCCGAGCCGCGGGCGAACCACATCGTGGCGGCGACGCGCTGGCCGTCCCAGCCCAATGGGGAGTCGAGCAGCCGCTGGTCGGAGGCGTCCACGCGGCCGCGCTCGAGCCAGCCGGCCTGGCCGTCAGGGCCTTCGAGCTCGAGGTGCTGCACGAACGAGCCGCGGGCGAAGGCTGCACCGGAGGCGGGCAGGCCCAGCGCGAGCACGTCCCAGCCCATGGCCTCGGCGCCGGGCTGGAGCGCCAGGCGCACCTGGTTTTCTGCCAGGCAGGCCGAGTAGGCGATCGTCTCCAGCGGCAGCCACTCCAGGCGCGCGCCGGCGGCCAGCTGCAGCCGCGCGCGCTGCGTGGCGTGCGCCCCGCTGCTGCGGTAGAAGCGCGTGGCCCCGGGCGTGGTGAGCAGGGCGTGCGTGCCGGGTTCGAGCCGGGCCTCGATCTCGAGCTCGTCGCCCCCGACGATGCCCCCGGGCGGGTGCACGAGAACGTGGTGGCACACGGCGTCGCCCTCGGGATAGAGGCGCTGCAGCACGCGCAGCGGGCCCTCGTGGCGATCCAGCGCCACGGTGCGCGCGCCCTCCAAGCGGTAGTGCAGGCTCAGGTGGCCGCGCCAGCCCATCAGCGGGCTCCTGCCTTCACGTGCGCCGCCAGAAATCCCGGTGCAGTGCGGCGATCTCCTCTTCCACCTCGGGCACGGGCCCGACCACCTGCATCGCCTTCTGGCCGCGGTCGAAGACTTCCCGGCAGGGCAGGTCGAGCGTCGGGTTCTCCGAGTGGTTGCCGGTGAGCGCCAGCAGCCGTGCCTCGCTCATGCCGTAGACGAGGCGCCCGATGTGGGCCCAGTACTGCGTGCCCGCGCACATGGCGCAGGGCTCCACGGTGGTGACGAGCGTGCAGCCCCACAGGAAGCCGGGCTCGTAGCGTGCCGCCGCCTCGCGCGCGAGCACCGACTCGGCGTGGTTGACGGTGTTCACGTTTCCCTGCTCCATCAGCACGGTGCGGCCGTCCGGGGCCACGAGGATGGCGCCGAAGGGGTGGTGGCCGGCTTCCATCGCGCGGCGGGCGACGGCGTTGGCCTGGCGCAGGAGCTCGGCAGCGTCCATGGGAGCCCGATCAGATCGCCTGCGAGCCGCGGTGCGCCCAGCCCGTGGTGCGCCGCTCCACCCACGAAAAGAGCTCGTACATCGCCATGGCCATCACGCCGATGACGACCAGGCCGGCGAAGGCCAGGGGCAGCCGCTGCTGCGAGCCGGCCGTCTGCATCAGGTAGCCGATGCCCGAGTCGCCGGCCGTCATCTCGGCCAGCACCGTGCC
>JBBAPJ010000188.1:0-1688 GCA_040400855.1 Rubrivivax sp. | reverse complement strand
CGGCCCGAGCACCTGGCCGCGGGTGCGGACGTGCTGCTGCACGCGATGCTCGCGCGCGCCGGCGTGGCCTGAGCGGCGGGCGCGGGTGCGGCGATGCGACTGAGCCTGCAGCCGTTGACCGGCGAGCGCTTCGCGCCCTACGGCAGCCTCGTCGCGGGCGAGGCGGCTGGTGGACCCACGCGCCCCATCAACGGCGGCACGAGCCTGCGCGTGGAGACCGATGGCGGCCTGAGCCTGCTGTCCGAAGGCGGCGCCCCGACGCTGGCCGTGTTCCGCGCGCAGGCCCAGGCACTGGCCGGGCCCTGGCGCACGCTGGAGCGCCACCGCCTGGGTAGCCAGACCTTCGTGCCCCTGGCCGGGGCGCCTTGCGTGGTGCTCGTGGCGCAGGGCGCGCAGGCGCCCGACCCAACTACGCTGGCGGCCTTCCTGGCCGACGGGCGCTGCGGCTACACGCTGCACCCGGGTACCTGGCACCACGGCCTGATCGCGCTGGAGGCGGGCGACTTCGTCGTGCTCGAGCGTCGCGCGGCGCAGCCGGACTGCGAGTTCGCCGAGCTCGAGCAGGCGGTGTGGATCACCGGCTAGCCCGCGCGCGTCCTGCAGCCCGGGCGCGGCCGGCATCTCAGCCCTCGCCGACGATGCGCTGCGCCAGCCGCACGAGGCTCGCATCCGACCCGGCCGGCCCGAGCAGCGAGAGGCCCAGCGGCGCGCCGTCGCGCCCGGCCAGCGGCAGCGACAGCTGCGGCAGCCCCGCCAGCCCCGCGATGCACAGCATGCGGATGGCGCGGTTGCGGTAGTCCTCCAGCGTCGATTCCGGGGCGCTGCGCAGCGGGGCGATGTCGGGCATCGTGGGCATGACGAAGACGCCGTCGGTGCCCAGCAGTGCGTCCAGGTGCGCGCGCAGCCGCGCGCGAAAGGCCGTGGCCTGGCTCGCCTGCTCGTCGCTCACCTGGCTCGACCAGGCGAAGCGCTCGGCCACGCCCGGGCCCAGCGGCGGCGCGTAGCGGCGGATGAAGCCGCCGTCGGTCGACCAGGCCTCGCGGCCCTGGATGTGGCGAAAGTGCCAGTACATGGCGTCGAACCCGTCGAGCGCCGCCTGCACCGGAGCCGCCGGCCCGAGCACGCCTTCCACGCGCGTACGGGCGGCGGCCAGCGTGGCCTGCGCCTCGGGTGCCACTTGCGCCCACACGTCCTCGGGGGCGAGCAGCCGCACGCGCGCGGGCAGCGGCGTGGCGTCCTCGCCGAGCAGCACCTGCGCCACGCGGGCGAAGGTGGGCACGTCGCGCGTGAACCAGCCGCAGGTGTCCAGGCTCGGGGAGAGGTCCAGGCAGCCCTCCAGGCTGATGCGCCCGTGCGTCGGGCGCAGCCCCACGAGGCCGCAGTGGCTCGCCGGGGCGCGCACCGAGCCGCCGGTGTCGCTGCCCAGCGCGATGTCGGCCAGGCGGCTCGAGACCGCCGAGGCCGAGCCCGAGGACGAGCCGCCGCTGATGCGGTCCGGCGCCGCGCCGTTGATGGGCGCGCCGAAGTGGGCGTTGTTGCCGTTCATCGAGAAGGCGAGCTCGTCGGTGACGGTCTTGCCGACGAAGGCCGCACCCGCATCGAGCAGCCGCTGCACCGCCGGGGCCGTGCGCGTCTTGATGCCCGACATCGCCAGCAGCAGCGGCTGCCCGCCGCTGGTGGGGTAGCCC
>JBBAPJ010000187.1:0-1738 GCA_040400855.1 Rubrivivax sp. | reverse complement strand
CCAGCGTGTGCTCGTCGCGCGCCTTGGCCACCGCATCGGCGGCGATGTTGCCCGCAGCACCCGGGCGGTTTTCCACCACCACGGTCTGGCCCCAGGCCTTGCCCAGTGCCTCGGCCAGCACGCGCGCGGCGATGTCGGGCGTGGAGCCACCGGGAAAGCCCACCAGGATCTTCACGGGCTGGGTCGGCCAGGCGGCCGGGGCCTGCGCGAAGGAAGGGGCGGCGGCCAGCGCCAGGGCAGCGCCGAGCAGGCGGCGGCGCAGGGGGGAACCGGAACGGGTCATCGGGCGTCTCCTGGGTGTGTCAGGGCGGGCTCGCACGGCGGCACGCCGGCTGCGGGCCGGCGCTGCTTTCGACGAGGCGCGCATCCTAGCCCAGGAGCCTCGACAATCGGGCCATGTCCGCAAACGACCCCGCCCTGACCCCGCCCCTCCGCGCGGGCGTCGGCCACGCTGCGCACCGGCCTCGCCTGGTCGTGGTGGCAGCCATCGCCCGCAACGGCACGATCGGCAACGGCCACGAACTCGTCTGGCGCATCCCGGAGGACCTGGCGCACTTCAAGCGCGTCACGCTCGGCCACCCGGTGCTGATGGGCCGGCGCACCTGGGACGGGTTGCCCCCACGCTTTCGGCCGCTGCCGGGGCGGCGCAACCTGGTGCTCACGCGCCAGCCCGGCTGGCAGGCCACCGGAGCGGAAGTCGTGCACACGCTGGACGAGGCCATCGAACTGTGCCGCACGAGCGAGCGCCTGTACGTGATCGGAGGCGCCCAGCTCTGGGCGCTGGCGCTGCCGCGTGTGGACGAACTCGTGCTCACCGAGATCGACCGCGACTTCGCGGGCGACACCGTCTTCCCGCCCTGGGACCGCAGCGCCTTCGTCGAGACCGCGCGCGAGCGCGTGCACGCGGCCGAACCCAACGACTTCGAGCTCGACTTCGTCACCTACCGGCGCCGCGCCAGCGTGCCGCCGGCCCCTGTTGAGGGCCCCACGTGAAGATCGCCACCTGGAACGTCAACTCCCTGTCCGTGCGCCTGCCGCACCTGCTCGAGTGGCTCGCCGCCAACCCGGTGGATGCCCTCGTGCTGCAGGAGCTCAAGCTCACCGACGACAAGTTTCCCCACACCGAGCTGCTGGCGGCGGGCTACCACGCGCAGTGCTTCGGGCAGCGCACCTACAACGGCGTGGCGCTGCTCACGCGCGAGCCGGCGTCCGACGTGGTGCGCAACATCCCCGGCTTCGACGACGAGCAGGCCCGCGTGATAGCGGGCACCGTGCAGGGGCTGCGCGTGATCGGCGGGTACTTCCCCAACGGCCAGGCGCCGGGCAGCGAAAAGTTCGCCTACAAGATGCGCTGGCTCGACGCCCTCACCACCTGGGTGCGCACGGAGCTGGCCGCACACCCGTGCCTCGTGCTGCTGGGGGACTTCAACATCGCCCCGGACGACCGCGACGTGTACGACCCCGTGGCCTGGGCGGGCCAGATCCACTGCACCGACGAGGAGCGCGCGCACTTCCGCGCACTGCTGGGCTGCGGCCTGCACGACGCCTTCCGGCTCTTCGAGCAGCCCCCCAGGAGCTGGAGCTGGTGGGACTACCGCAACCTGGCCTTCCGCAAGAACCAGGGACTGCGCATCGACCACATCCTCGTGAGCGAGGCACTGCGAGCGCGCGTGAGCGCCTGCACGATCGACAAGGCGCCGCGCCGCCTGGAGCGGCCCAGCGACCACGCGCCGGTGGT
>JBBAPJ010000186.1:0-1787 GCA_040400855.1 Rubrivivax sp. | reverse complement strand
CCGACGCTGCGGCCGATGATCTGCATCGGGTAGTTCCACGGCACGATGTGCGCCGTCACCCCGTGCGGCTCGCGCCACGTGAGTGCGGCGTAGCCGTTGGCAAAGGGGATCGTCTCGCCCATCACCTTGTCGGCCGCGCCGCCGTAGAACTCGAGGTAGCGCGCCAGTGCCACGGCGTCGGCGCGTCCCTGCTTGAGCGGCTTGCCCACGTCCAGCGCCTCCAGGCGCGCCAGGGCGTCGGCCTGCTCGAGCACGAGCGCGCTCATCTTCATCAGGATGCGCCCGCGCTCGGTGGCGCTGAGCATCCCCCAGGCGCCGGTGCGGCGGTCGTCCAGCGCGGCCTGCGCCGCCTGCACGGCTGCGTCGATGTCGGCGGCCTCGCCGCGGGCGATGCGGGCGAGCTCGCTGCCGTCCGAGGGGTTGGACAGTGGCAGCGTGTGGCCGCCGGAGCAGGCGTGCCAGCGCCCGCCGATCAGGATCTGGGTGGTGTCGAAGCCGAGGTCTTGCATGGGAGGGCAGAAAAGGACTTTGAGGCATGATTGTCCGCGATGGGTCCGTTCCTGCTGCGGCGCTTTGCCACCTTCGTCGCCACGCTGCTCGTGGCGTCCTTCGTGGTCTTCGCGGTCCTCGAGCTGCTGCCGGGCAACGCCGCCGAGGTGATCCTGGGTGACACGGCCACGCCGGAGTCGGTGGCGGCGCTGCAGGCCAAGCTGGGCCTGGACCGGCCGGCCACGACGCGCTACGCCGAGTGGCTCGGCGAGCTGCTGCAGGGGCGCACCGCGCGCAGCATCAGCTACGACACGCCCACGGCCGAGCTCATCGCCGAGCGGTTGCGCGTGACGCTGCCGCTGGCCCTGCTCGCGATGGGCATCACGGTGGTGCTGGCGCTGGGCCTGGGCCTGTACGCGGCCTCGCGCCACAACACCTTCGGGGACCTGGGCGTGATGGCCGCCAGCCAGGTCGGGATCGCGATCCCGAACTTCTGGTTCGCGATCCTGCTGATCCTGTTCTTCGCGGTGAAGCTGCAGTGGGTGAGCGCCGGAGGCTTTCCCGGGTGGACCGAAGACGAGGGCGGGGGACCGTGGGAGGGCCTCAAGGCGCTCGTGTTGCCGGCCGTGGCGCTGGCCCTGGTGCAGGCGGCCATCCTGGCGCGCGTGACGCGCTCGGCGGTGCTGGAGGTGATGCGCGAGGACTTCGTGCGCACCGCTCGCGCCAAGGGCCTGACGCGCAGGCAGGCGCTGTGGCGCCACGTGCTGCGCAACGCCATGATCCCGGTGGTCACGATCATGGGGCTGCAGTTCGCCAACCTCATCACCGGCACCATCGTCGTGGAGAACGTCTTCGTGCTGCCGGGCATCGGGCGGCTCGTCTTCCAGGCCATCAGCAACCGCGACCTGGTGGTGGTGCGCGACGTGGTGATGCTGCTGGCGGCCGTCGTGGTGGTCGTGAACTTCCTCGTGGACGTGCTCTACGCCCTCATCGACCCGCGGCTGCGCCGCGCGGGGGGCTGAGGTGGCCGAGCCCGGTTTCCGGCACCGCGCGCTGCGCCACAAGAGCTTCGTGGCCGGGGCGCTGCTCACGGCGCTGCTGGCGGGCATGGCGCTGCTGTCGCTCGTGTGGACGCCCTATCCGCCGGCCGAGATCGACATCCCCTCCAAGTTGCAGCCGCCGAGCCTGTCGCACTGGCTCGGCACCGACAGCCTCGGGCGCGACATCGCCTCGCAGATCCTCGTGGGCTCGCAGAACTCGATCGTCGTGGGCGTGATCGCGGTGGGCATCGGCCTGGT
>JBBAPJ010000185.1:0-1790 GCA_040400855.1 Rubrivivax sp. | reverse complement strand
CTCGTCGCGCTTGCCCATGATGGCAGCCTCGGTGAGCACGCGGGTGGTCTCCTGGAAGGACGCCGCAGAGATGAAGGAGTCGGTCGACAGGCTCGCCTTGGTGATGCCCAGCAGCACGTCGGCGTGCGAGGCGGGCACCTTGCCCTGTGCACGCAGCGCGTCGTTGGTCTCCAGCAGCTCGCTGCGCTCGACCTGCTCGCCCGAGATGTAGGCGCTCTCGCCAGGGTCGACGATCTGCACGCGGCGCAGCATCTGGCGAACGATCACCTCGATGTGCTTGTCGTTGATCTTCACGCCCTGCAGGCGGTAGACGTCCTGCACCTCGTCGGAGATGTAGCGCGCCAGCTCCTCGATGCCCAGCAGCCGCAGGATGTCCTGCGGGTCGGCCGCGCCGTCGACGATGAGCTCGCCGCGGTTGACCACCTGGCCCTCGTGCACGAGGATGTTCTTCTCCTTGGGCACGAGCTCCTCGTGGACCTTGCCGTCCGGGTCGGTGATCTGCAGCCGCACCTTGCCCTTGGTCTCCTTGCCGAAGGAGATGGTGCCGGTGATCTCGGCGAGCATGCCCTTGTCCTTGGGGCTGCGCGCCTCGAAGAGCTCCACGACTCGCGGCAGGCCGCCGGTGATGTCTCGCGTCTTCTGGCCTTCCATCGGGATGCGGGCGAGCACCTCGCCCGGGGCGAGATCCTGGCCGGCGCGCACCTGAATCAGCGAGCCCACCGGGAAGCCGATCGTCACCGAGTGGTCGGTGCCGGGGATCTTCACCTCCTGGCCCGCGGCGTCGAGCAGCTTGACCTGCGGGCGCACGACCTTGGTCGAGCCGCGGCGCTTGGGATCGATGACCACGAGTGTGGACAGGCCCGTGACCTCGTCGACCTGCTTGGCCACGGTCACGCCTTCCTCGACATTCTCGAACTTCGCGCGTCCGGCGAACTCGGTGATGATCGGACGCGTCAGCGGATCCCACTCGGCGAGCTTGGCGCCCGCCTTGATGGACTGGTCGGCCTTGACCTTGAGCGTCGCGCCGTAGGGCACCTTGTGGCGCTCGCGCTCGCGGCCGTGCACGTCCAGGATGATCACCTCGCCGGAGCGTGCGATCACGACGAGTTCGCCCTTGCCGTTGGTGACGTAGCGCATCGTGGAGTTGAAACCCACGACACCGTCGCTCTTGGCATCCACGCTCGAGGCCACCGCCGCACGCGAAGCTGCACCACCGATGTGGAAGGTGCGCATCGTGAGCTGCGTGCCCGGCTCGCCGATGGACTGCGCAGCAATCACGCCCACCGCCTCGCCCACGTTGACCAGGCCGCCGCGGCCGAGGTCACGGCCGTAGCACTTGGCGCACAGGCCGAAGCGCGTGTCGCAGGTCAGCGGCGTGCGCACCTTGACCTCGTCCACGCCCGCGGCCTCCAGCACATCGAGCACGTCCTCATCGATCATCTGGCCGGGCTGCAGGATCGGGTCCTGCGTCTCGGGGTGCAGCACCTCGATGGCCGCCATGCGGCCGAGGATCCGGTCGCGCAGGCTCTCGATCACCTCGCCGCCCTCCACGAGCGCACGGATGGCGATGCCATGTTGCGTGCCGCAGTCGTCCTCGGTGACGACCAGGTCCTGCGTGACGTCCACCAGGCGCCGCGTGAGGTAGCCCGAGTTGGCGGTCTTCAGCGCCGTGTCCGCCAGGCCCTTGCGCGCGCCGTGCGTGGAGATGAAGTACTGCAGAACGTTCAGGCCTTCACGGAAGTTGGCCGTGATGGGCGTCTCGATGATCGAGCCGTCGGGCTTGGCCATCA
>JBBAPJ010000184.1:0-1861 GCA_040400855.1 Rubrivivax sp. | reverse complement strand
CCCTGCTTGAGCACGCGGTCGAAGTAGGGGTTGCGCTGGGGCTGGTAGATGTCGAGCACGGTGCGGGACTGGAAGAGCTGCACCGCGGCGCCGGCCACCTCCAGGCCCAGGAAGTGGGGCACCAGCCACATCACCGGGCGCGCGCTGCGCTCGACCAGCCCGACATCGCCCTCCACCTGGATGAGCCCGCGCACGCGCTGCACGGGTGCGTACCACAGCAAGGCGCGCTCCACGAGGCTGCGCCCGAGCAGGGCGAAGTGCTCGCGCAGCACCGCCTGGCGCCAGGCGGCATCGGCCTGCGGAAAGCACAGCTGCAGGTTGCGCTGCGCGATGTGGCGCCGGCGCCGCGCCAGGACGAGCAGCACGCGCCCGAGGCCACGGCCCACGCGCACGAGCGCGCCCATTGGCAGATGCTGCAGCAGCCTGAGCGCGGCCACGAGCAGCCGCGGGCCCAGGTCGCGCAGCAGGCCTGCGGGTGTTGCGGATGCGTCGCGTGCGCTCATGGGGCCCCGCGCGGGGACTTGTAGCGGTGGTAGCCCCACAGGTACTGGCCGGGGTGCTGGCCGATGAGGCGTTCCATCGCCGCGTTCAGCAGCGTCGCGGCTGCCTCGTCGCCCTCGGGCAGCGCGAGGTCCAGCGGCTGCACGCGCACCACGAAGCCGGCGCCGTGCGCGAGCCGCTCGCACCACAGCAGCAGCACGCAGGCACCCGTCTGCGCGCCCAGCCGCGCCGCCAGCGTCATCGTGTAGGCCGGCTGCCCGAAGAAGGGGGCCCACACACCCTGGCCCTGGGGGGGCACCTGGTCGGGCAGCAGCCCGATGGTCTCGCCGCGCTTGAGCGCGCGCAGCAGCTGGCGCACCCCGGCCAGCGTGGCCGGCGCGGTGGCCAGGTGGGGCCGCCCTCGCGCGGCCTCCTCGAGCCGGCGCAGCCACGCCTGGCGCGCCGGCCGGTACAGCACCGTCAGGGGCTGGCGGGCGCCGTAGCGCTCGGCGTAGGACTGCGCGGCCATCTCGAAGCAGCCCATGTGGGGGGTCAGCAGCATGATCCCGCCCGGGCGGCCGAGCGCGGCCTCCACGTGCTCGGCGCCTTCCCAGCGCACGGGGTCCGCGATGGGCTGGTCAGCCGGGCGCAGCCACAGCCGCGGCAGCTCCATGACCAGGCGCCCGGCCTCGGCCACCGACGCCCGGCGCGCGGCCGGCGCGACGCCCGCCAGGGCCGCGTTCGCGTGCAGCCGGGTGCGGTAGCTGGGCGACAGGGCCCAGGCGAGCCAGCCCAGAACCGCGCCCATCGCGTGCAGCGTGCGCAGCCGCCTGCGCGACAGCCATTGGAGGATCGCCTCGGACATCGTTGGGGTAGACTTTGCGGATCGCCGAGTTAAGGACAACTTGCGGGGCGATGCGGCCGGTTCACCGGTCGCCCGGAGCTGGCTGGGCGCTCTGCCCGGCTGCCGGAATACCGCTAAAGCGTCGCCGCTTGCCAGGGTTCCCTGAACGGCTACGCCGATTCACCTTCAACCTGGAGCATGCCAAGTGGCCAACGATTATCTCTTCACCTCCGAGTCGGTCTCCGAGGGTCACCCTGACAAGGTGGCCGACCAGATCTCCGACGCCATCCTCGACGCCATCTTCGCGCAGGACCCGCGCTCGCGCGTGGCCGCCGAGACGCTGTGCAACACGGGCCTGGTGGTGCTGGCCGGCGAGATCACGACCAACGCGCACGTGGACTACATCCAGGTGGCGCGCGACACGATCAAGCGCATCGGCTACGACAACACCGAGTACGGCATCGACTACAAGGGCTGCGCGGTGATGGTCTGCTACGACAAGCAGTCCAACGACATCGCGCAGGGCGTGGACCACGC
>JBBAPJ010000183.1:0-1940 GCA_040400855.1 Rubrivivax sp. | reverse complement strand
TCGAGGTTGCCGGTGGCCTTGTCGATGTTGCGCTTGACGGTGTCGGCCGGCAGGTTCACGGCCTTGGCCTTGTCGATGGCCAGGCGCAGCCGCGGGTTGGCCGACGGGTCACCCCCGCCCTGGCGGGCCGCGACCATGATCTCGCGGATCACGCGCGTCCAGGCCTTGCCGCGCTTTTCGTCCTGGCGGCCCTTGCGGTGCTGGATGTTGGCCCACTTGGAATGTCCGGCCATCGGTGCTCCTGGGAATCGCACCGGAGGGTGCCGACTCGCGCTCGTGTTTGTATAGTGACCGGGATTTTACCGGCCGGCCCGCCCCTCCGAGGAACCGCACCATGCCCGAACCGATCCTGGTCGCCCGCCGCGGCGACACCGAGTGCCACCTGCTGCCTGCCCTGGCCAACCGGCATGGCCTGATCACCGGGGCCACGGGCACGGGCAAGACGATCACGCTGCAGACACTCGCGGAGAACTTCTCGCGCATCGGCGTGCCCGTCTTCATGGCCGACGTGAAGGGTGACCTCACCGGCATCAGCCAGGCCGGGCGCATCGGCGACAAGCTCGCCCGCGTGCTGGCCGAGCGCGGCATCACCCCGCCCGAGGCCCTGGCCTGCCCGACCACGCTGTGGGACGTCTTCGGCGAGCAGGGCCACCCGGTGCGCGCCACGATCTCCGACATGGGCCCGCTGCTGCTCGGGCGCATGCTCGGCCTGAACGAGACGCAAGGCGGGGTGCTCAACCTCGTTTTCAAGATCGCCGACGACCACGGCATGCTGCTGCTGGACCTGAAGGACCTGCGCGCGATGCTGCAGCACGTGGGCGACAACGCCCGCTCCTTCACCACCGAGTACGGCAACATCAGCGCGGCCAGCATCGGCGCCATCCAGCGCGGGCTGCTGCAGATCGAGCAGCAAGGCGGCGACCGCTTCTTCGGCGAGCCGATGCTCGACATCGGCGACCTCATGCAGACGGTGGACGGGCGCGGCGTCATCAACATCCTGGCCGCCGACAAGCTGATGAGCTCGCCGCGCCTGTACGGCACCTTCCTGCTGTGGATGCTGTCGGAGCTCTTCGAGACGCTGCCCGAGGTGGGCGACCTGGACAAGCCCAAGCTCGTCTTCTTCTTCGACGAGGCGCACCTGCTCTTCGCCGAGGCGCCCAAGGTGCTGGTCGAGCGCATCGAGCTCGTGGTGCGCCTGGTGCGCTCCAAGGGCGTGGGCGTGTACTTCGTGACGCAGAACCCGCTGGACATCCCCGACAGCGTGCTCGGCCAGCTCGGCAACCGCGTGCAGCACGCGCTGCGTGCCTTCACCCCGCGCGACCAGAAGGCGGTGGCCTCGGCCGCCAGCACGATGCGCGCCAATCCGGGGCTGGACATCGCCACCGCGATCTCCGAGCTCGGCGTGGGCGAGGCCCTGGTGAGCCTGCTCGACGAGAAGGGCCGCCCCGGCGTGACGCAGCGCGTCTACGTGATGCCCCCGGGCAGCCAGATCGGGCCGATCACGCCCGAGCAGCGCACGCAGTTGCGCGCAGATTCGCTCGTGGCCGGCGTGTACGAAAAGGTGCTCGACCGCGAGTCGGCCTACGAAATGCTGCGCGGGAGCGTGGCGGGCGCCGCACCGGCCTCCGCCGGCACGGCCGAAGGCGCAGCAGCCCCGCCGCGCACGCTGCCCGGGCTGGCCACGCCGCCTGCGGGCGGCCAGGCCGAATCGGGCGCCGGCGGCATGCTCGGCGGCCTGTCCGACCTGCTCTTCGGCACCACCGGCCCGCGCGGCGGGCGCAAGGAGGGCCTGGCCGAGTCGGCCGCGCGCAGCGCGATGCGCAGCGTCGGCTCGGCCGTGGGCCGCGAGATCGTGCGCGGCGTGCTGGGCTCGCTGCTGGGGGGCGGGCGCAAGCGCTGACGGATCTGTTCACCATGAAAATCGAACATGCGGTGTTCGA
>JBBAPJ010000182.1:0-1975 GCA_040400855.1 Rubrivivax sp. | reverse complement strand
GCGCTGCGCGATGCCGGCCTGCTGGAGGAGCGCCGCGTCGGCATGCCGGCCCGGCTGTGGTTCCGGGTGCGGGCATCGGCAGTCTGGGCAGCCTTGAAGGTTCATGCCGCGCGGTCTGCGCGGTGACGAGAGCGCAATGAGGAGGGCGCGATGAGGCCGTGGAGCGAGCCCGATGGCCGCGCCTGAGCGCACGGCCGGGCCCGACCCAGCGGAGTGCCCGGTCGAGGCGCCGCAGAGGCTGCTGGAGGCGATCTGGCCACTGCTGGGGCGGCACGTCGCGTTCCATCGGCGGCTGGTCGACGTCACCGCCAACGTCAAGGCTGCGCTGCTGCTCTCCCAGGCGATCTACTGGACCCGGCATGGCCGGGATATCGCGCTGCGCGACGGGTGGTTTCACAAGACCGCCGGACACTGGGAGTTGGAGCTGGGCTTGTCAGCCCGCGAGCAGGCAAGCGCCCGGGAGGTTCTCCGTATGCTCGCCCTGCTGGATGAGCAACGGCTCGGGCTGCCGGCCCGACTGCACTTTCGTCTGAACCGCGAGGAGCTCGGCCGCCGCCTGGCAGAGCGGGTGGATGCCCGGCTGCTCAGCGCACCGGACACCGACTGGCATGACCGCATGCTGATCGCCGAACTCCTTGGCCCAGCGGTCGCGTTTCATCGTGCCCTGGCGGCAGTCGCAGGGGGTGTCCACGCCGGGCTGCTGCTGTCACGTGCGCTGCACCTCACGCGTCTGCAGGCGAGGCGTCAGCAGGATGCCTGGATCGACGATTCCGCCGCCCACTGGATCGACCAGCTGGGGCTGTCCAGGCGCGAGCAGGAATCCGCGCGCCGCGACCTGGAGGCCGCAGGCGTCTGGGAAGAGCGGATGCGCGGCATGCCGCCGAGTCTGTTCGCACGTGTGCGGCTGGAGGTGCTGGCAGCGCTGCTCAGCCAGCGTTCCGAGGGTTTCCTGAGTGACTCGGCGCGTGCCGGCGTAGTCCGTGGCGATGCCGCACCCTGGATGTCACCGAACGTCGAAACAAGTCTGCGGCGTTCCCACAGTCTTGTTTCGACAGATCCGCCATCACAGATTCGACGAAACCGCCATCACTGTTCCGACGAAAGCGCCATCCCTCATAAGGAACAGAGTACAGGTGAAGAACTACAACCACGGAACACGGGACCGCGACCAACGCGCGAGGGCTTGCCCGGCGATGCGGTGGGTGGTGGTGGTGGTGCCCTGATCTTTCCGGAGCGTCTGCTGCCAGCCGAGCGCGACGCTGCCCGGTTGCTGCTCGGCACTGCACCTGCCCTGGGCCAGACCCTTCTCGACGAACTCGCCGGCCGGCTGCAGACCGAGCGTGTGCGCAGCCCCGTGGCCTACCTGCGCGGGCTCGTCCAGCGTGCTGCTGCCGGCCATTTCGTCCCGCAGCTCGCGCCGCGAGTTGCGGCTGAGCGTGACCGTCTGCTGCGTGAGGCCGAGGCGCGCCGGGCGCAGCAGGTCGAGGAGCAACGACTCGCTGCCGAACGCGCAACGCCCGAGTACCAGGCCCGCGAGCGCGAGCGGCGGGAGCGCGTCAGCGCGTTGCTGCGCGACGTGCGCAGTCGCCTCACAAGGCCGCCGAAGCCCTGATGCGCGCCAGCCGCTCATCACTGCCGTTGCGTTCATCCCTGTCCCGCAAGCCCACTTCCGAACACGCATGAAGAACGAGGAGCCGTGAATGCAGACCCAGGAACCGAGGACCGACACCGAGATCGACAGCGCTGCCGACATCGCCGGGTATGGCCGGCCACTGGCCGGCGACCCGGTCGATAACGAATCCGTGACCGCACGCGACCCAGCGCCGCTTGGCGACACCCGCCGAGCCTCGCCGCGCGGCGCCGTCGGCCGCCTGACCGACCAGACCCCGGACGCGATGACGCTGCACACCCGCGAGGCCTGGCAGATGTTCGCTGGCCGTCGAGGGGACGCGGCGGGGCAGGTGGCAGCCATTCC
>JBBAPJ010000181.1:0-2006 GCA_040400855.1 Rubrivivax sp. | reverse complement strand
ACACCGCGCGCGGCACCTCGAACTGGCGCAGGAAGCTCCGGTCGATGTGGTCCTTCCAGCGCCAGGCCCAGGCGCCTTCGGCGCCAAAGGGTCCGCGCGATGCGATGGCACGGCCGTCACCCGTGGCGAGCAAGGCCAGGAAGTGACGTTGCGGCCGGTGGGGCCTCAGGTCTGCCGCGCCTGCCGGGCCCCGCAATGCCGCGCGCAGGTTGCCGGCCAGCACCGGCCCCATGCGCACCGCATGCACGCCCGCCTTGGGCAGGCCCGCGCCGGGCCAGCTGGCGCAGTCGCCTGAGGCAAACACCTGCGGATGAGACACCGAGCGCAGTTGCTCGTCGATGCGCACGAAGCCCTGGTCGTCGACGGCCAGCGCGCCGCGTCGCTCGGGGTCGCGCTGCCATTCGTGAGCCTCGGCGCCGGTGGCCCAGAGCACAACATCGCTGCTGAGGTCGACCGCCTCACACCAGCTGGCGCCTGGCTGCACCGTCACGGCAGCGCGGTCCAATGCACGCAAGGCGGCGCGGCGCGCGGCCGGCGCCAGGCCCGCCAGCACGCGGGTGCCACGCGTGAGCAGCTTGCCGTGCACGACACGTTCGGGACGCAAGGCCCGCAGCCTCGACAGCACGGCCAGCAGCGCCTCGAATCCGGCGGCACCGCCGCCCACCGCGGTGACGACGAACGGCCGGTCGGACCGCTCGTTCGCCCATCGCTCGAGCAAGGGCTCATAGCGCCGGCGCAGCATCGCCAGCGGCCGCAGCGGCAGCATCTGGGCGTGTTCGGCCAGCGGAGCATGCAGCGTCGAGCCGACGTTCAACGACAGCACCTCGTAATCCAGCGTGCCCCCGTCGGCCAGCCGCAACTGACCGCGCGCGGGGTCCAGCGCATGAATCTCGCCCTGGCACCAGCGCGCCCCGGCCGCCGCCGCCAGCGGCGCAAAGTCGATGGCGATCTCGTCGAAGCGGTAGTGCCCCGCCAGCCAGCCCGGCACCATGCCCGAGTACGGCGCCAGCGGCTCGGGCGAGATCACGACGATCTCCACCCCGGGCATCGGCTGCCGCACCAGCTCGCGCAGCACCAGCGCGTGGGCGTGACCGGCGCCGGCCAGCACGAGCCGCTTCATGGGCGCGGCCCCCCGATCCTGCTCGACACATCCAGTCCGTCGAGCCAGCCTGGCGGCAGGTGCACCAGGTCGCCGGGCTCGTCGACATCGGCCACCGGCTCGAGTTCGGCCCAGCGTACGCCTGCCGCGCGCAACCGCTCGCGGGTGTCTTCCATCACGCGGGCGTGGCTCCAGCTCATGTCGGAGAACCAGCGCGGATCGGCCCGGCGCTGGCCGACCAGGGCATAGCCGCCATCCAGGGCCGGCACGAACACCACATCGTGATCCTGCAGGGCCCGCGACGCCTGGCGCAGCACGCTGGCGTCCAGCGCCGGCGCATCGGTGCCGATCAACAGCGCATGGCCAGGGTGCATGAGGCTGCGCGCGAAGGCGCGGTGCATGCGCAGGCCCAGGTCACCGGTTCCCTGCTCGGTCAGGGTGACACCGTGTTCGGCGGCCGCAGCCTGCAGCGCGGGGTGCGTGGCATCGGGCGCGGCGCACAGCTCGACAGGTCCGACGCCTGCGGCCTGGGCCTGGGCCAGGGCGTGATGCAGCATCCGCTGGGCGAGAGCCGCCGCGCCCGCTGCCCCCAGCGCAGGCGCGAGACGGGTCTTGGCCAGGCCGGGCACGGGCGCCTTGGCGAACACGATGACTGCCGTGGTCACCCGGCCCCTTCGGTCCTGCGTGAGCGACCGAGCGGCGCTCATCGGTAGGCCTGCGCCAGCTGCGCAGCCGACTCGCCGCGCCAGTAGCGCCAGCGCAGCCGCCACATCAGCACGATCGTGCGCCACACGCCACGCTGCTCCCAGCGCCGGCCCGAGGTGCACACGCGCGCGCCCAGACAGGCCGGGCGGCCCAGCCGCTTGAGCCGGCGCGAGATCTCGATGTCCTCCATCAGCGGCTGCAC
>JBBAPJ010000180.1:0-2023 GCA_040400855.1 Rubrivivax sp. | reverse complement strand
GCCACCCTCATCGTCCAGATGATCGTGTTCGCGATCCTGGTCTGGTTCACGATGCGGTTCGTCTGGCCGCCCATCACGGCGGCCCTGGACGAGCGCGCCAAGAAGATCTCCGAGGGCCTGAGCGCCGCGGACAAGGCCAAGGCCGACCTGGCTGCCGCCAACACCCGCGTGGAGCAGCAGCTCGCCGCCGCGCGCGACGATGCTGCCAAGCGCCTGGCCGATGCCGAGCGCCTGGCCCAGCAGACGGTGGAGGAGGCCAAGGCCCGCGCTGCCGAGGAGGCTGCCAAGATCATCGCCGCGGCCCGCGCCGAGGCCACGCAGGAGGCCGTCAAGGCGCGCGAGGTGCTGCGCGAGCAGGTCGCCGGCCTGGCCGTCAAGGGCGCCGAGCAGATCCTCAAGCGCGAGGTCAACGCCGGCGTGCACGCCGAGCTGCTGTCCCGGCTGAAGACCGAGCTCTGACATGGCCGAGATCGCAACGCTCGCGCGCCCCTACGCCGAGGCCCTCTTCAAGGCCGCAGGCGCCGAGGGCGCGGCGCTCAAGGAGCAGCTCGCTGCCTTGGCTGCGCTGGCCAGCGATGTGCAGCTGCGCCAGTTCGCCGACAACCCCAAGGTCGCTTCCGCGCAGGTGGCGGCGGTGGCCGTGGAGGTGCTTTCGGGCCAGGGCGTGAAGCTCTCGCCCAAGGCGGCGAACCTGCTGCAGGTGGTGCTCGACAACGGCCGCTTCGTCGCGCTGCCCGAGATCGCCGCGCAGTTCGCCGTGCTCGTCAATGCGCAAGGCGGCGTGAGCGACGCCACCGTGGAGAGCGCCTTCCCGATGGATGCGGCGCAGCTGGCGGAGGTCGTGGCCACGCTCGAGCGGCGCTTCGGCCGTCGGCTGCAGGCCAGCGTGCAGGTGCGCCCCGAGCTCATCGGCGGCATTCGCGTCACCGTGGGCGACGAGGTGCTCGACACCTCCGTGAAGGCCCGTCTGGAACAGATGAAGGTCGCGCTCACCGCGTGACCGGGAGAACACCATGAACCTGAACCCCGCAGAAATCTCCGAGCTGATCAAGAGCCGCATCGAGGGCCTCGCGGCCGGTGCGGACATCAAGAACCAGGGCACGGTGGTCTCGGTCACCGACGGCATCGTCCGCGTGCACGGCCTGTCCGACGCGATGGCCGGCGAAATGCTCGAGTTCCCTCCCACGCCCGGTGGCCAGCCCACCTACGGCCTGGCGCTGAACCTCGAGCGCGACTCGGTGGGCGCGGTGATCCTGGGCGAGTACGAGCACATCTGCGAGGGCGACACCGTCAAGTGCACGGGCCGCATCCTGGAAGTGCCGGTGGGCCCGGAGCTGATCGGCCGCGTCGTCAACGCACTGGGCCAGCCCATTGACGGCAAGGGCCCGATCAACGCGAAGATGACCGACGTCATCGAGAAGGTCGCCCCGGGCGTGATCGCGCGCCAGAGCGTGGACCAGCCGGTGCAGACGGGCCTGAAGTGCCTGGACTCGATGGTGCCCGTGGGCCGCGGCCAGCGCGAGCTGATCATCGGCGACCGCCAGACCGGCAAGACGGCCGTGGCGATCGACGCGATCATCAACCAGAAGGGTCAGAACATGACCTGCATCTACGTCGCGATCGGCCAGAAGGCCTCGTCGATCAAGAACGTGGTGCGCTCGCTCGAGCAGGCCGGTGCGATGGAGTACACGATCGTCGTGGCCGCCTCGGCCTCCGAGTCGGCGGCGATGCAGTACGTCAGCGCCTACTCGGGCTGCACGATGGGCGAGTACTTCCGCGACCGCGGCCAGGACGCCCTGATCGTCTACGACGACCTGTCCAAGCAGGCCGTGGCCTACCGCCAGGTGTCGCTGCTGCTGCGCCGCCCGCCGGGCCGCGAGGCCTTCCCGGGCGACGTGTTCTACCTGCACAGCCGGCTGCTGGAGCGTGCCGCGCGCGTGAACGCCGACTACGTCGAGGCCTTCACCAAGGGCGAGGTCAAGGGCAAGACGGGCTCGCTCACGGCGCTGCCCGTGATCGAGAC
>JBBAPJ010000179.1:0-2085 GCA_040400855.1 Rubrivivax sp. | reverse complement strand
GTGCCGAGGCGGTCAAGAAGTTCCTGACCGAGAAGGGCGTGGAGAAGAACCGCGTCTACACCGAGGGCAAGGGCGAGAAGTCGCCTGTGGCCGACAACAAGACCACCGAAGGCCGCGCGAAGAACCGTCGCGTGGAAGTCGAGGTCGTCGGGACCCGCACCCGCCGCTGATCCCGGGCCCGCAAGGGCCTCGGTCTGGCAAACCCCGCTTCGGCGGGGTTTTTCGTTTCAAAGGCCCCACCCGGTGGGGCCTTTTCGCGGCCGCAGGCGACAATCGCGGCCGAGGTTCAACCGATGTCCGATACCGCCACCGCGACACCCAACGCCGACGCCCAGGAACTGGCCAAGTTCGGCGAGCTTGCCCACCGCTGGTGGGACCCCGAGAGCGAGTTCCGTCCGCTGCACCAGATCAACCCGCTACGGCTGGAGTGGATCGACGGCCTGGCGCGCCTGGCGGGCAAGCGCGCCCTGGACGTGGGCTGTGGCGGGGGCATCCTGTCGGAGGCGATGGCGCGGCGTGCCGCTCACGTCACTGGCATCGACCTCTCGACGCGGCCTCTGGGGGTAGCGCGGCTGCACGCGCTCGAGGCGGGGGTGGCCAACATCGCCTACCGCGAGGTGGCGGCCGAGGCGCTGGCGGCGGAGTCGCCCGCAGCGTTCGATGTCGTCACCTGCATGGAGATGCTCGAGCACGTGCCCGATCCGTCCTCGATCGTTCGCGCGGTGGCCACGCTCGTGCGCCCGGGCGGGTGGGTGTTCTTCTCGACCCTGAACCGCAACCCCAAGTCGTTCCTGTTCGCCATCGTCGGGGCCGAGTACGTGCTCAACCTGCTGCCGCGCGGCACGCACGAGTACGCCAAGTTCATCCGCCCCAGCGAGCTGGCCCGCTGGTGCCGCGACGCCGGCCTGGAGCTGCAGGCCACGCGCGGCATGGGCTACAACCCGCTCACGCGCGTGTACGCGATGAACGACGACACGAGCGTGAACTACCTGTTCGCCTGCCGGCGCGCGGGCTGAACGGATGCGGCCCGCCGGTTTGTCCGCCCCTGGCCAACATGGCTGGTGATCCTGGCACCCGCGTGGTGCTTTTCGATCTGGACGGCACGCTCGTGGACAGCGCGCCCGACCTGGGTGGTGCCGCCAACGAGCTGCTGCGCCTGCACGGCCGCCCCGAGCGCCACCTTGACGAGTTCCGGCCGATGGCAGGCTCCGGTGCGCGCGGCATGCTGCGCGTGGGCTTCGGCATCCAGCCCGGCGACCCCGACTACGAGCCGCTGCGCGCCGCCTTCATCGAGCTCTACGCGCAGCGCCTGTTGCACAGCACGCGCGTGTTCGAAGCCGTCGCGCCGGTGCTCGATGCGCTGGACGGCGCTGGGGTGCGCTGGGGCATCGTGACGAACAAGGCGATGCGGCTGGCCGAGCCGCTGGTGCACGGCGTCGGGCTCGGTGCGCGCGCGGCTGTGCTGGTGGGTGGGGACTCCACCCCGCACCCCAAGCCGCATCCCGCACCGCTGCTCGAGGCCGCGCGCCGCATGGGGCAGGACGCCGCGCAGTGCGTCTACGTCGGCGATGACCTGCGCGACATGCAGGCGGGCCGTGCTGCCGGCATGGCCACCGTGGCCGCGGCCTGGGGCTATCTCGGCCTGGGGGCGCAGGTGCACGAGTGGGGCGCCGATCATGTATCGGCCGAGCCTGCGGGCCTCTTGCATTGGCTCGGATTGCCCTAAACTGGGCAACTGGGGCCGACCTGGCTTCGACGTGGGTTCGGAGTCGGTTCAGGGCATGCCGAGCACCAGTACGCTCGTAAATCCACTGGAAACAAAGTAACTGCGAACGACGAACGTTTCGCCCTCGCCGCTTAACACCGGTGAGCCTCTCAACGGCAGGCCGATGGGCCGGGCTTGAGGTCCGCAAGGGCTGAGAGCTGAGAGGTCATTCACATCGGCTGGTGTGCCGCCGGGTCACTCGGCGGCAGACGAGATCAAGTGACTGGCACTTCCCGCAGCGTGCCACTGCGCGGCGGGAAGGGTGAGATCCAAATCAGACGGCTACGCATGTAGAACTGGCCGGCAAAGGCTTGCGGACG
>JBBAPJ010000178.1:0-2096 GCA_040400855.1 Rubrivivax sp. | reverse complement strand
ACACGAGCATGATCCTGGGCGGCCAGATCCGCGGCGAGGCCATGCGCATGTTCCTCGTCTACTCGGCGGGCAACTTCATCGAGGCCACGCGCGAGACCTGCTTCTTCCAGATCGGCGAGAGCAAGTACGGCAAGCCGATCCTCGACCGCGTGCTCACCCCCACCACGCCGCTGGACGAGGCGGCCAAGTGCGCCCTCGTGTCGATGGACTCGACGCTCAAGTCCAACCTCACGGTGGGGCTGCCGCTGGACCTGCTCGTCTACGAGGCGGACACCTTGCGCAGCGAGCGCGTGGTGTGCATCGACGAGCACAACCCCTATTTCCGCATGATCCGCAGCACCTGGGGCCAGCGCCTGCGCGAGGTGTTCGAGGGCATCGACGACCCGCACTGGGACGGCGGCGACGCCACGCACCCGCTGCTGACCCAGAGCCCGCGCTTCGAGCCGATGCGCAAGATCACGCACCCGGGCGAGCGCATCGTCTAGGGGCCCGGGGCGCCGAAACCCCTTCCGGCCACTTGTGCTCCGGGCCGACCCGGATATCGACCCCCGAAAGTGCGGCTAGCATCGCGCTTTGCGCTCGTTGCGGCCACCGTGCCCGCGGGCCGAGTTCGCCCATCACGGAGAGGAATGCCATGAAGGAACGCGAGATCCGCCGCCTGATCGAGAACGTGCGCGAGGGCAAGCTGCCCCGGCGCAGCTTCATCCAGAAGATGGTGGGCGCCGGCCTCACCGCGCCGATGGCCTCGATGATGCTGATGCACCACGGGGTGGCCAACGCGCAGTCGTCGCTGACGTACAAGCCCACGCGCCGAGGCGGCGGCGGCACGCTCAAGCTGCTGTGGTGGCAGGGTGCGGTGCACCTGAACCCGCACTGGGCCACCGGCACCAAGGAGCAGGACGCCACCCGGATCTTCTACGAGCCGCTGGCCGGCTGGGATGCCGAAGGCAACCTCATGCCGCAGCTGGCCGCGGAGATCCCCACCCGCGAGAACGGTGGCCTGTCGGCCGACGGCCGCTCCGTCACCTGGAAGCTCAAGCGCGGCGTGACCTGGCATGACGGCCAGCCCTTCACCGCCGACGACGTGGTCTTCAACTGGGAGTTCTGCAAGGACCCGGCGACCTCGGCGTCGAACGTGGCCACCTACAAGGACATCCAGGTCGTCAAGATCGATTCGCACACGGTGCGCGTGACCTTCCCCAAGCCCACGCCGTTCTGGGCCGAGCCCTTCGTGGGCACCACCGGGATGATCATCCCCAGGCACATCTTCGCCCCGTTCATCGGCGCGAAGTCACGCGAGGCGCCGGCCAACCTCAAGCCGGTGGGCACGGGCGCATACGTGTTCCGCGACTTCCGGCCCGGCGACCTGATCCTGGCCACCGCCAACCCGAACTACCATGTGCCCAACCGGCCGCACTTCGACGCGCTCGAAGTCAAGGGTGGCGGCGACGCGATCTCGGCGGCGCGCGCAGTGCTGCAGACGGGCGAGTACGACTACGCCTGGAACCTCCAGGTGGAAGACGAGCAGCTCAAGCGCCTGGAAGCCGGCGGCCGCGGCAAGGTCACGATCGTGGCCGGCGGCAACATCGAGTTCATCCAGCTCAACCCCACCGACCCCTGGAACGAGGTCGAGGGCGAGCGCGGCAGCATCAAGAGCAAGCACTTCGCCTTCCAGGACAAGGCCGTGCGCGACGCCATGGGCCTGCTGGTGGACCGCAAGGGCGTGATGGACTTCATCTACGGCCGCACCGGCGTGGCCACCGCCAACTTCCTGAACAACCCGCCGCGCGTGCGCAGCGGCAACACGAAGTTCGAATTCAACATCGACAAGGCCAACCAGATCCTGGATGCAGCCGGCTGGCGCCGCGGGCCCGACGGCATCCGGGCCAAGGGCAACACCAAGCTCAAGTTCGTCTACCAGACCTCGGTGAACCAGCCGCGCCAGAAAACGCAGGCGATCATCAAGGACGCCTGCACGAAGGCGGGTATCGACCTGGAGCTCAAGAGCGTGACGGCAGCGGTGTTCTTTGGTGGCGACTTCGCCAACCCGGACACCTACCAGAAGTTCTGGTCCGACATCCAGATGTACACGACCA
>JBBAPJ010000177.1:0-2111 GCA_040400855.1 Rubrivivax sp. | reverse complement strand
GGCCCGAAGAACGATGACCCGCCTCTCCCACCTCGAGCTCCCCTTCTTCGACGACCTCCACCGCACCCAGGCCGCCGAACTCGACGCCTGGTGCGCCACGCACCTCGCGCACATCGACCACGCCGACACCGACGCCGCCTGCCGTGCCCTCGTCAAGAGCCTCGGCCAGGCTGGCCACCTGCGCTGGTGCGTGCCCGCCGCGCATGGCGGAGCTCTGCCGAGCCTCGACTCGCGCGCCCTCGTGGTCGCACGTGAAACGCTTGCCCGCCACGATGGCCTGGCCGACTTCGCCTTTGCCATGCAGGGCCTGGGCACCGGTGCCGTCACGCTGGCCGGCACGCCTGCCCAGCAGGCCGAGTGGCTGCCCCGCGTGGCCCGTGGCGAGGCGATCGCGGCCTTCGCCCTTTCCGAGCCGCAGGCTGGCTCGGACGTGGCAGCCATGGCCTGCACCGCGCGCGAGGATGGCGACGCCTGGGTGATCGAGGGCGAGAAGACCTGGATCAGCAACGGCGGGATCGCCGACGTCTACACCGTCTTCGCGCGCACGGTCGACGCCACCGGCCAGCCGGTCGGCGGCACGGGCGCCAAGCCCACTGCCAGCATCAGCGCTTTCGTGGTTCCTGCCACCACGCCGGGCCTGGAGATCGCCGAGCGCATCGACGTGATCGCACCGCACCCGCTGGCTCGGCTGCGTTTCACGGCCTGCCGCCTGCCGAAAGACAGGCTGCTGGGCGCGCCGGGGGAGGGCTTCAAGCTCGCGATGCGCACGCTCGACATCTTCCGCGCCTCGGTGGCGGCCGCCGCGCTGGGCTTTGCGCGGCGCGCGCTGGACGAGGCGCTGGCGCACGCGAAGTCACGCCACATGTTCGGCGCGACGCTGGCGGACTTCCAGCTCACGCAGGCGGCACTCGGCGAGATGGCCACGGCGCTCGACGGCGCGGCGCTGCTCACCTACCGCGCGGCGTGGCTGCGCGACGTGGCCGGGCAGCGCACCACGCGCGAGGCGGCGATGGCCAAGATGGCGGCCACCGAGACGGCCCAGCGCGTGATCGACCGCGCCGTGCAGATGCACGGCGGGCTGGGCGTGAAGGTGGGCTCGGTGGTGGAGAGCCTGTACCGCGAGATCCGCGCGCTGCGGATCTACGAAGGCGCCACCGAGGTGCAGCAGCTGATCGTCGGGCGCGACCTGCTGGGCTGACGGGGCGGGGGGCTCAGCCGCCCACCAGCGTCCACAGCCGGGCGACGTCGGCCGTGCCGTCGTTGCCCTTGACCGACTGCAGCGTGCGCACGCCCTTGGCGCGGTCGCGGCCGAGCTGCGCCAGGCCCAGACGCAGCTTGGCATCCTCCGGCAGGCGCAGGCCGCCCTTGGCGATGCCCTGCTCGATGAGCGTGATGCCCTTGTCGGCCTGGCCCATCGTGTAGAGGGCGTAGCCCACCCGCACGAGGTCGTCGCCGCTCTTCTGCGCGGCGGCCTCGGTGGCCTGGGCGTCGATGGCAGCTTTCTGCTCGGCAGCCTGCTTCTGTGCGAGGTCCTGCAGCCGCTTGTGGCGTTCGGCCTCGGCCCCCTTGCCGAGCGCGCCGGCCTTGTAGCCCTGCTCGACGATGCGCACGGCCTCGGCAGGCAGGCGGGCCTGCAGGGAGAGCTGGGCCATTTCCACGAAGTCTTCGGCCTTGGTGAGGTTGCCCGTGGCCAGGCGCAGGCGCAGCACGTCCAGGCCCAGGCGGTCGGCGAAGTTGGCCTTGCGCGGCAGGCGGCCCAGGGTGGCCGTCCAGTACTCGCGCTTGGGGTAGTTGATGAGGAGCTTCTCGAGCGTGGCGGCCTGGGCCGATGCGTTGCCGGCGCGGGCCTGGGCATCGGCCAGGCGCAGGAGGTCGGCCTCCTCGGGCTTGCGGCCGGCCTTCTCGGCAGCCTCGATGGCGGCCGCCGCATCGCGGCCGATGGCGGCGAAATCCCCGCTCTGGCTCTGCACGTAGGACTGCAGCTGCTTGAGCTGCGGGCTCGTGCTGCCCAGCGACTGCGCGCGCTGGATCCACTGCGAGGTCTTGGCCCAGTCCTTCTGCTGCGAGTAGGCGAAGGCCAGGCTCTCGGCGATCTGCGCACCCTCGGCGCC
>JBBAPJ010000176.1:0-2271 GCA_040400855.1 Rubrivivax sp. | reverse complement strand
CACCACCACAACCCGTGGCGGGCCTCACCGAGGTCATCGTCCGCGGCGAGGTGGTCGCCGCGAGCATCACGCCCACGGTCTATCCGAACCTCCACCTGGTGGCCTCGGACGATCCGGAGGGGCGGTTGCCCAACTGGCTGCTCGGGCGCATCGACCGCGGCTTCCGCCTGCGGCAGGCGTTGCGTGCAGGCCTCGTACCTTCGGCCTACGACTGCGTCCTGATCGACACGCCGGGTGCGATCGGCCCGTTGCAGGACGCAGCCGTCATGGCGGCCGACGTACTGGTTTCGCCGATCACGCCCGAGATCCTGTCGGCGCGGGAGTTCCGCGACGGGACGATGGAACTGCTCGCGCGGCTGGAGCCGGGCAGCGCACTGGGAGCACCACTGGCGCCGGTGAAAGCCGTGATCTACCGGCAGGACCGCACAGCCGATGCCCGACTGATCGTGGCCGGCATCGCGCGTGAGCTTGCCCATCCGCATGACGAGCCCCATGACCAGCTACAGCCACGGGTGTCGCTGCTCAAGACCGTAGTGCCGCATGCAAAGGCCTACAAGGAAGCGGCCACCCTGCGCATCCCGGTCCATCGGCACGAGCGGCGGCGCGAGGGCACGATGCCGAGCGCCTGGTCGGTGATGCATTGCCTGGCCTGGGAGCTGATGCCCAGCCTGCGCGGCGTGCTGGCCGATGGCCGTCGCGTGCAGGGGGTGTCGTCGTGAGCGCCGGCAGGAATGGGCTCGACGAACGCAGTCGGCGGGTGGCCGAGTCGCTGTCGGTGGGCAACCCGGGCAACAACGCGCGCAGCCTGCCTGCGCAGGTCGGGCCTGGTGCCGAGTGCCAGATCGAGCTCGGCATCGAGGAGATACGGCCCTACGAGCACAACCCGCGACGGACGAAGAACGCGAAGTTCGAGGACATCAAGGAGTCGATCCGAGCCGGAGGCCTGCGCACGCCGGTCACCGTCACTCAGCGGCCGGGCGAAGCGCACTACATCGTCGAGGCCGGCGGCAACACCCGGCTGCTCGCCTTGCGACAGCTCTGGGTGGAGACAAAGGACCCACGGTTTCGTCGGCTGCAGGTGCTGTACCGGCCCTGGCAGTCGGAGCGCCACGTACTGACCGCGCACCTGATCGAGAACGAGCAGCGTGGCGATATGAGCTTCTGGGACCGCGCCACGGGCATCGTGGCCCTCAAGGCGCGGCTGGAAGCGGAGCAGGGCAGGGTGCTGACGATTCGACCGCTGGAAGACGCGGTGCACGGCCTGGGCCTGGCGGTGAACACGGCCACCCTGGCGCTCTACCTGTACGCGACCGATCGTTTGCGCGTGCTGGGCGAAGCGGTGCCTGACCTGGCCGGCCTGGACGTGAAGACGCTGCAGCCGCGCCTGAACGCCTTGCGGCGCCATGCGCAGGCCCGCGCCGGCATCGAAGAGGACGCCCTGTACGCCGAGGTCTTCGAGCCGGTGTTTCGTGCGGTGGCCGGATCGTTCACCGTCGCGGCGACCGTCGAGGCGTGCGAGGTGGCGCTCGCCCGCCGGCTCGGTGAGCCCGTTGACGCGTTGCGCGCTGCCATCGCCGGGCGCGGAGGTCGCGGGATGGGCACCGCACCGAGTGCGGCAGGGGCGGGGTCGATGGCGGCCCCGGTTCGGGACGATGAACCCGGAGACGGGTCTGTCTCAACCGCCGACCACGTTTCCAGCGATCCGCCCGACGGTGTCGAAGCCTTCGCGCGGCAGGCGGGCATGGAGGGCGTGCTCCAGCGCTCCCACGCTTCCGGCTCCGGATACCGGCTTGGCGCGCTGCCGGCTCCCCAACGTTCCGACCCCGCGAAGCAGCGCGCGTGGTCGGCGCTCGCGCTGGTCACCGACGAGTCGGCGCTCAAGGGCAGCGGACTGTCGCCGTTGCGGTCCGCGCCTGAACTCATTCGCTGGCTCACCGACCCGGCCGACGCCACTGCCGCGGCGTTCCTGGCGCTGCTGACACGCCTGCGCCAGTCCCGCGCGGCGGCGCCCGCCGACGTCGGCAAGGAGGGGCCGTGATGCTGCCGCTGCTCGACCCTCAGGTGCGGTTCGTCCTGCTGAACCACGTGGCCGTGCGCCTTGCCGATGCCGGTCCTGAGGAAGTGCGAGCCGCCGGCCTGGCGGCCGACCAGCTCGCCAACCTGCAGCGTCTGTCGGCGGTGGATCTGAACCGCCTGGCCACGATGCGGAGTCTCAAGATCGGCATCGCGCTCGATGGGGAGGCGCTGCAGGCCGGTCTGCGGACCGTGGCG
>JBBAPJ010000175.1:0-2299 GCA_040400855.1 Rubrivivax sp. | reverse complement strand
CCAGGACTGCGGCCTGTCCGAGCACACGAAAGACCAGTGCGCCCCGCCCGTGCGAGATGCCTCGGGTGCCGTCGTGCAGCCGGCCGGCCCCTTCCACGGCTACCTGCGCTTTTCCAGCGCCGACCGCTGGATCACGAGCGAACTGCAGCGCGTGGAGGCGGCCGTCGAGCAGGGCTTTGCCGACTACCGGCTCGACCTCGTCGCGCAGGCCCTGTACGCCTTCGTCTGGGACGAGTACTGCGACTGGTACCTGGAGATCGCCAAGGTGCAGCTGCAGATCGGGGATGAGGCGCAGCAGCGCGCCACGCGGCGCACGCTGATCCGAACGCTCGAGACGATCCTGCGGCTGCTGCACCCGCTCACGCCCTTCATCACGGCCGAGCTGTGGGAGCGCGTGGCGCCGGTGGCCGGGCGCAAGCCCGCGGACGACCGCCACGGGCTCATCGCCGCGGCCTACCCGCGCGCGCAGCTTGCGCGGGTGGACGGCGCCGCGGACGGCTGGATGGCGCAGCTCAAGGCGCTGGTCTCGGCCTGCCGCGCGCTGCGCGCGGAGATGAACCTCTCGCCAGCGCAGCGCGTGCCGCTGCTCGTGCTGGGCGAGGCGGGCTTCCTGCGCGAGGGCCAGGCGCTGCTCGTGGCGCTGGCCAAGCTGCAGGAGGTCAAGCTGGTGGACGACGAGGCGGCCTTCGCCGCGGCCACGCGCAGCGCGCCGGTGTCGGTGGTGGGGGCGCTGCGCATTGCGCTGCACGTGGAGGTAGACCTCGCTGCCGAACGCGAGCGCCTCACGCGCGAGATCGCGCGGCTGCAGGCGGAGGCGGAGAAGTCGCAGGCCCGGCTGGCCAGCGCGAGCTTCGTGGAGCGTGCGCCGGCAGCGGTGGTGGCCCAGGAACGCGAACGCCTGGCCGGCTTCACGCAGTCGCTGGACCGGCTGCGCGACCAGGTGCAACGCCTGACAGCGTCGACCTGAAGCCGCTGCGCTCGGCAGCGCCGGTGAGCACTTCGTCGATGCGCCGCGCCACCGCCCACGCGGCGCGGGCGCGCGACTGGCGCGTGGTGCCGGCCAGGCGGGGCGTGATCATCAGCGTCTCGATGCCGTGCAGCGGCCGGCCCACGGCCGTGAGGCCGGGCTCGGCCGTATCCAGCCAGGCCGCAGCCATGCGCCCGCCCACCAGGGCTCGCGCCAGGGCAGCGTCGTCCAGCAGCGCCGAGTGGCTCAGGCAGACGAACACCTGGTCCTCGCGGATCGAGCCCAGCAGCTGCTCGCCGATCAGGCGCTCGTAGCGGGCGTAGAAGGGCAGCATCACGCACACCGCGTCGCTCGTGGCCATGAGCTCGGCCAGCGGGGTGGGCAGCACGCGGTGGCGCGTCCACATCGGGTCGGAGGGGTGGGTGCCGGGGTCGTAGCCCACCACGCGCGCGCCGAAGACGGCGAGCATCTCGGCCAGCGGCTTGGCCGCGGGCGTCATGCCCACCAGCCCCACCGTGCAGGCGCCGAGCTCGCGCCCCACGAGCATGCCCTCGGCTGCGAGGATGGGCACGCGCCGCAGCATCTGCAGCATCGCGCCGATCACGAACTCCGCTTCGGCAGCGGCCACCGCCGAGCTCGCCCGCACCACTTCCACGCCCGCGGCGCTGCAGGCGTCACGGTCGATGCTCTCCACGCCGGCGGACATCCGCCCCACGGCCCGCAGCCGCGGCGCGGCGCGCACCGTCGGGCCGTCCAGGGCCACCGAGGCAGGCAGGATCACGGCACGCGCCTGCTCGAGCGCCGCGCGCAGCCCGCGTGCGTCCCAGGCGAGCTCGGGCGCGTGGCGCACCTCGTGGCGCGCACGCAGCCAGTTGAGCACGTCCGGCTCGATGGACTCGATGATCAGGATGTCCAAGCGCAACCTCGTTGCCCTGGGGGCGGGCGCGCGCGCACCGGCGTGCCAGAATCGCCGCCAGCATCACCTCGCCTTTTCCGAGTGAACATGCAAGTCAAGAAAGCCATCTTCCCCGTCGCCGGTCTGGGCACCCGTTTCCTGCCGGCCACCAAGGCACAGCCCAAGGAGATGCTTCCGGTGGTCGACAAGCCACTGATCCAGTACGCCGTCGAGGAAGCCTACGCCGCGGGCGTGCGCGAGATGATCTTCGTCACCGGTCGGCACAAGAGACCCATCGAAGACCACTTTGACATGACTTTCGAGCTCGAGGTAGCCCTCGAACAGGCGGGTAAGCGCGAGCTGCTGGACGTGGTCCGCAGCGTCAAGCCCGACGACATGGAGTGCATCTACGTGCGCCAGGCGCAGGCCCTGGGCCT
>JBBAPJ010000174.1:0-2358 GCA_040400855.1 Rubrivivax sp. | reverse complement strand
CCTCCATGGAGCTCACCCCCCGCGAGAAGGACAAGCTGCTGATCTTCACGGCCGCGCTGCTGGCCGAACGCCGCCGCGCGCGCGGCCTGAAGCTCAACCACCCCGAGTCCGTGGCGCTGATCACCGCGGCCATCCTCGAGGGCGCGCGTGACGGCAAGACCGTGGCACAGCTCATGAGCGAGGGCAAGACGGTGCTGGCCCGCGCCGACGTGATGGAGGGGGTGCCCGAGATGATCCCCGAGATCCAGGTCGAGGCCACCTTCCTCGACGGCACCAAGCTGGTGACCGTGCACCAACCCATCGCATGAAGGGCGGCACGACATGATCCCTGGTGAACTTCTCACCGAGCCGGGTGAACTCACGCTCAACCCGGGGCGGCGTACCCTCGTGCTCGTCGTGGAGAACAGCGGCGACCGCCCGATCCAGGTCGGCTCGCATTACCACTTCGCCGAGACCAACGGCGCGCTGCGCTTCGACCGCGCCGCCGCGCACGGCATGCGGCTGAACATCGCCTCGGGCACCGCGGTGCGCTTCGAGCCCGGGCAGCAGCGCACGGTGGAGCTGGTGGACTACGCGGGCGACCGCGAGGTCTGGGGCTTTCGCGGCCTCGTGCAGGGGAGACTCTGACCATGGCATCCATTCCCAGGCGTGCCTACGCCGAGATGTTCGGCCCCACCGTGGGCGACCGCCTGCGGCTGGCCGACACAGGCCTCGTGATCGAGGTCGAGCAAGACCTCACGCTGCGAGCCGGCGGCTACGGCGAGGAAGTGAAGTTCGGCGGCGGCAAGACCATCCGTGACGGCATGGGCCAGGGCCAGCGCGTCAACGGCCCGGGCGCGCACGATGCGGTGGACTGCGTCATCACCAACGCCCTGATCGTCGACCACTGGGGCATCGTCAAGGCCGACATCGGCCTGCGCGGCTCGCGCATCTGCGCCATCGGCAAGGCCGGCAACCCCGATGTGCAGCCGGGCGTGGACATCGTCATCGGCCCAGGCACCGAAGTGATCGCCGCCGAGGGCATGATCGTCACCGCTGGCGCCATCGACACCCACATCCACTTCATCTGCCCGCAGCAGATCGACGAGGCCCTGGCCAGCGGTGTCACCACCATGATCGGTGGCGGCACCGGCCCGGCCACCGGCACCTTTGCCACCACCTGCACGCCCGGCCCCGAGAACATCCGCCGCATGCTCGAGGCGGCCGATGCCTTCCCGATGAACCTGGGCTTTCTCGGCAAGGGCAACGCCAGCCGCCCCGAGGCACTGCACCAGCAGGTCGAAGCCGGCGCCATCGGCATGAAGCTCCACGAGGACTGGGGCACCACACCGGCGGCCATCGACAACTGCCTGTCGGTGGCCGAAGAGACCGACACCCAGGTCGCGATCCACACCGACACCCTCAACGAGAGCGGCTTCGTCGAAGACACCATCGCCGCCTTCAAGGGCCGCACGATCCACAGCTTCCACACCGAGGGCGCCGGCGGCGGCCACGCCCCGGACATCATGAAGGTGGTGGGCGAGGCCAACGTGCTGCCGTCTTCCACCAACCCCACACGCCCGTACACCGTCAACACGCTGGACGAGCACCTGGACATGCTGATGGTGTGCCACCACCTCGATGCGTCCATCGCGGAAGACCTGGCCTTTGCCGAGAGCCGCATCCGGCGCGAGACCATCGCCGCGGAAGACATCCTGCACGACCTGGGCGCCATCAGCATGTTCTCCTCCGACAGCCAGGCCATGGGCCGGGTGGGCGAGGTCGTGATCCGCTGCTGGCAGACGGCGCACAAGATGAAGGCCCAGCGCGGCGGCCTGCCCGGCGACAGCGCGCGCCACGACAACGCGCGCGTGAAGCGCTACGTGGCCAAGCTCGCCATCAACCCCGCGCTCACGCACGGCATCGCGCACGAGGTGGGCAGCATCGAGGTGGGCAAGTGGGCCGACCTCGTCATCTGGAAGCCCGCCTTCTTCGGCGTCAAGCCCGCGCTCGTGCTCAAGGGCGGCTTCATCGCGCTGGCCGCGATGGGCGACCCCAACGCCAGCATCCCCACGCCGCAGCCGGTGCACTACCGGCCCATGTTCGGCTCCTTCGGTGGCGCCCTGGCCCGCACCTCGCTCACCTTCGTGAGCCAGGCGGCGCTGGCCTCGGGTGCGGCCGAGAGCTACGCGCTGCGCAAGCGCCTGTCAGCCGTCAAGGGCTGCCGCACCGTGCGCAAGGCCGACATGGTGCACAACGCCTACACGCCCGTGATGGAAATCGACGCGCAGACCTACGCCGTGCGCGCCGACGGACAGTTGCTGACCTGCGAGCCTGCGAGCGTGCTGCCGATGGCGCAGCGGTATTTCCTGTTCTGAT
>JBBAPJ010000173.1:0-2388 GCA_040400855.1 Rubrivivax sp. | reverse complement strand
GGCACTGCGGTCCAACTGGAGCAGTGCATGCCGGTATCGGACACGGTGGTGATGGAAGAGGGGGTGCAGGTGTTCCAGCCTGCGCTGGTCAACCTGTACGGCTGCCGCATCGGCGCGGGCACGCGCATCGGAGCCTTCGTCGAGATCCAGAAGAACGCGCGCATCGGGGCGCGCTGCAAGATCTCCTCGCACAGCTTCGTGTGCGAGGGCGTGCGCATCGACGAGGAGGTGTTCATCGGCCACGGGGTCATGTTCACCAACGACACCTACCCGCGTGCGACCAATGAGCAGGGCCAGCTGCAGACGGAAGCCGACTGGAAGGTCGAGCCGACCCATGTGAAGCGTCGCGCCTCCATCGGCAGCAACGCCACGATTCGCAGCGGCGTGACGATCGGCGAGGGGGCGCTCGTGGGGGCCGGTGCCGTGGTGGTGGCCGACGTGCCCGACCACGCGATCGTGGCCGGCGTGCCGGCGCGCGTGATGGGCGACATGCGCAGGCGCGAGGCCGCGCGCCTGAAGGCCGCGTGATGGTCGGCATCGGCGTGGTGGGCTATGGCTACTGGGGCCCGAACCTGGTGCGCAACTTCTTCGAGACACCCGGCGCGCGCGTGGCGGCGCTGGCCGAGCTCGACCCGGCGCGGCGCGCGCTGGCCGAGCGGCGCCACCCGGGGCTGAAGACCACGGACGACCTGGACGTGCTGCTGGCCGACCCGGCGGTGGACGCGGTGGCCATCGCCACGCCCGCGGCCACGCACCACGCGCTGGGCCTGCGTGCGCTGCAGGCGGGCAAGCACGTGTGGCTGGAAAAGCCCATGACCGAGACCAGCGTGCAGGCGCGCGAACTCGCCGTGGAGGCCAAGAAGCGTGGCCGCGTGCTGCTGGTGGACCACACCTTCATCTACACGCCGGCGGTGCGCAAGATGGCCGAGCTCATCGCCAGCGGCGAGATCGGCGACGTCTACTACGTGGACTCCACACGCGTGAACCTGGGCCTGTTCCAGCGCGACGTGAGCGTGATCTGCGACCTCGCGGTGCACGACTTCGCGATCATGGATCACCTGCTCAAGCGCAAGCCGCGCGCCGTGTCGGCCAACGGCGTGAACCATTTCCCGGGCACGCCTGAGAACCTGGCCTACGTGACGCTGTACTACGACGGCGGCACGATCGGCCACGTCAACGTGAGCTGGCTGGCGCCGGTGAAGGTGCGCCAGATCGTGGTGGGTGGCAGCCGCCGCATGATCGCCTACGACGACCTGCAGCCCAGCGAGAAGGTCAAGGTCTACGACCGGGGCGTCGAGATGAGCGACGACCCGCAGCGCGCGCGCGAGATGCGTGTGGGCTACCGCAGCGGCGACATGTGGTCGCCCCAGCTCGGCACCACGGAGGCGCTGCGCATCGAGGGCGAGCACTTCGTCGACTGCATCAACAACGGCACGCCGGCGCTCACGGGCGCCGACTTCGGGCTGCGCATGGTGCAGCTGATCGAGGCCGCCACCGCATCCATGCACCGCAAGGGCGAAACCATCTACCTGCAGGAGGAAGCCGCGTCGTGACCGCCACCATCCCCGAAAGCCTCGCGCCAGAGGCAGGAAACACCCCCATTCCGTTCGTCGACCTGAAGGCTCAGATGCGCAGCATCCGCGCCGAGATCGATGCGGCCATTGCAGGCGTGCTCGACAGCTGCCAGTTCACGCTCGGCCCGGAGGTGGAGGCATTCGAGCAGGAGTTCGCCGCCTACAGCCAGCGCCCCTTCGGCGTGGCCGTCAACACCGGCACGAGTGCGCTGCACCTGGCCCTGCTGGCCGCGGGCGTGGGCCCGGGCGACGAGGTGATCACGGTGCCCTTCACCTTCGTGGCCACGACCAGTGCCATCGACTACACGGGGGCCCGGCCGGTGTTCGTCGACATCGACCCGGCCACCCTCACGATGGACCCGTGCGCACTGGAGGCCGCGATCACGCCGCGCACGCGCGCGATCCTGCCGGTGCACCTGTACGGCCTGATGGCCGACATGGAGGCGATCGGCGAGATCGCGCGCCGGCACGACCTGGTGGTCATCGAGGATGCGGCGCAGGCCCACGGGGCCGAGCTCCATGGCCGGCGTGCGGGCAGCTTCGGGCACCTGGCCTGCTTCAGCTTCTACCCGGGCAAGAACCTGGGCGCCTGCGGCGAGGGCGGGATGGTGGTGACGGGTGACGCCGACCTCGCCCGGCGCGTGCGCCTGCTGCGCGACTGGGGCGCGCCGCAGAAGTACCACCACGAGATCAAGGGCTACAACTTCCGCATGGAGGCAATCCAGGGCGCGGTGCTGCGCGCCAAGCTGCGCCACCTGCCCGCCTGGACAGAGGCACGGGCCCGCGTGGCGGCGCGCTACGACGAGCTCCTGGC
>JBBAPJ010000172.1:0-2432 GCA_040400855.1 Rubrivivax sp. | reverse complement strand
AGCAGCGCGCGGCGGTTGCCGGCGTTGGGCACCTCGCGCTGGATGATGCGGCGCAGCTTGGGAAGCGGGCCGCTCTTCCAGTCGTCGTTGCGCACGTAGACGATCTCCTGGCCGGGCCGGAAGGCCTCGACCTTGTAGGCGCCGCCGCCCGCGGTGTTGTTGCGCGTCCAGGCCAGGCCCCAGGGGTCCTGCGGCGTGGCGTTCTTCTTCACGAGCTCGGAGTTGAAGACGCAGGGCACGACCACCGCGAGGTTGTTCATCGTCATCTTGTCGCGGCGGATGAACTTGACCATGAAGGTGTGCTCGTCCACCACCACGAACTGGTCGGGCTTCTCGAGCGAGCCGGCAGCCATCTGGAAGGTGGGAAAGCCCCCCGCGGCCAGCGCGCGGTCGAAGGACCACTTCACGTCCTTGGCCGTCACGGGCGTGCCGTCGTGGAACTTCGCGTTCTTGCGCAGCTTGAAGGTCACCGAATTGCCATCCGGGGCGATCTTCCAGCTCTCGGCCAGTTCCGGCACGAGCTTGTCCATGTCGTACATCACGCGCCCGTCGGGCAGCTTCTTCTTGGCGTAGGTCATCAGCCGGTCGTAGCACAGCCACGACACGCCGTAGGCCGGGCGGTTGGCGCCCACGGTGTGGATGTCCAGCGAATTCGGTCCGAACTCGTTGGCCACGACGAGCACGTCGGCCGGGCGCGCCTGTGCGGCGGCCATGCCGGGCAGCCCGGCGATCGCGCCGGCGGCGGCGCTGCTGGAGAGGAAGTCACGACGGTCCATGGAGATCTCCCTTGCGATACGGGTGAGGGGTCAGGTGGAGGGATGTGTGGCGAGGAAGGCGCGCCACCCGCCGAGGTTGGAGATGTCGGGTGCGGCCTGCAGCGCATGCGCCTCGCAGAGAAAGCCGTGCACGCGCGAGCCGTCCTCGAGCTCGATCGAGCCCAGGCCGAGAGGTGCCGGAATCAGGGCCAGGAAGGAGCCCACCTGCGACTGCGGCATGGACCACACCTCGACTTCGATCGAGGTGCCGGCCTCGTCGTCGGCCACGCGGCGCAGCCCTGGCTTGGGCGGCGTGGTACCTGGCAGCGCGTGCAGCCGGTAACGCGGCGCGGTGCGCGCCGCGCGCACCAGGCGGGCGCCCCGCTCGGTGAGCTGGCCGTTGAGCGGCAAGCCGCTCAGGTGGGCACCTACGACGGCGATCGACAGGCAGGCTTCGGAGGCAGGGGCGCAGGCCGGCAGGTTCGCGCCCACCGGCTGCGCACCGGCCGGCTCAAGCCCATTCCCAGCGGCGCGCACACCGTCCGTGGCGGCCTCGACGCGCTCCCATCGCCGGCCGAGATCCGCGAGTGCCACGTCGCCAGCAGCCGGCCCGATCAGCGTGATGCCGAACGGCAAGCCCATGGGCGTCTTGCCCGCCGGCAGCGCGAGCGCGCACCAGCCCAGCAGGTTGACGAAGTTCGTGTAGGTGCCCAGCACCGCGTTCTCGCCCACCGGGTCGCGCGCCACCGCCTCGAAGGTGGGGTGGCCCGGTGCCGTGGGCACCATCAGGGCGTCGACGGACTGCCAGGTGTCACGCAGCCGCGCCTGCAGCTCGCGCAGCCGGTAGTTCGCGCGGAAGGTGTCCGTCGCCGTCATGCCGACCGCGCGCGAGACGACGCGCCTCACGGTTTCGTCGATCGCCTGCGGATCACGCTCGAGCAGCGCCTGCAGCACCGCGTGGCGCTCGGCCACCCACGGCCCCTCGTAGAGCAGGGCAGCCACCTCGAAGAGCGGGGAGAAGTCGATCGGCTCCACCGTCCAGCCCAGTGCCTGGGCGCGCTGCACGGCACTGCGCCACGCCGGCTCGTAGCCCGCGTCACCGTGGAACACGGGCGCCTGCGGCACCCCTACGCGAACCGGGGCAGCGACCGCCGCCGGACCTGCCACGCGGCCGCTGTACGCATCGCGCGGGTCTTCGCCCTCGATGACGGCCAGCACCCGGGTGGCGTCTTGCACGGTGCGCGCGAAAACCGACACGCAGTCCAGGGTGCGGCAGGCCGGCAGCACCCCCGCCGTCGAGACGCGCCCCGGTGTGGGCTTGAGCCCGACCAGGCCGTTGAAGCCCGCCGGGATGCGGCCCGAGCCGGCCGTGTCGGTGCCCAGCGCAAAGGCCACCCAGCCGCGCGCCACGGCCACCGCCGAGCCCGAGCTCGAGCCGCCACTCACGCGCGTGGGATCGCCCACGCTCGCGGGCTGGCCGTAGGGCGAGCGGGTGCCGACCAGGCCGGTGGCGAACTGGTCGAGGTTTGTCTTGCCCACCCACACCGCACCGGCATCGAGCAGGCGTTGCACCACGGTGGCGTGCCGCCCGGGCGTGAATGCAAAGGCCGGGCAGGCGGCGGTGGTCGGTTCACCGGCGATGTCGATGTTGTCCTTGACGGCGAAGGGCACGCCCAG
>JBBAPJ010000171.1:0-2443 GCA_040400855.1 Rubrivivax sp. | reverse complement strand
AAGCACTTCTTGCCCAGCAGCGCGTTGCCGCCGTAGCCCGAGCCGTAGCTCCAGATCTCCCGTGTGGCGGGATAGTGCACGATGTACTTGGTCGGGTTGCAGGGCCAGGGCACGTCGGCCTGGCCGGCGCCCAGCGGCGCGCCCACCGTGTGCACGCAGGGCACGAAGAAGCCGTCGTCGCCCAGCACGTCCAGCGCGCCGCGGCCCATGCGCGTCATCGTGCGCATGCTCACCACCACGTAGGGGCTGTCGGTGAGCTCCACGCCGATGTGCGAGATGTGCGAGCCCAGCGGCCCCATCGAGAAGGGCACGACGTACATCGTGCGCCCGCGCATGGCGCCGCGAAAGAGCGCGCCCTGGCCCGTCTGCAGCCTCTCGCGCATCTCGGCCGGGGCCATCCAGTTGTTGGTGGGCCCGGCCTCCTCGCGGTCCTCGGTGCAGATGAAGGTGCGGTCCTCCACGCGCGCGACGTCGCTCGGGTCGCTCCAGGCCAGGAAGCTGCCCGGGCGCCTGGCCGGGTTGAGGGGGCGCATCGTGCCGGCGGCCACGAGCTGCGCGCACAGCGCCTCGTACTCGGCGGGCGAGCCGTCGCACCAGTGGATGGCGTCGGGCTGGGTGAGGGCGGCGATCTCGGCCACCCAGTCGAGCAGCCGGGAGTGCTTGACGTGGGCGGGCGCATCCAGGCGCGCGCCAGCCATCGCGGGGTGGTTCATCGTTGACGGATCCGGAAGAAAGTTGCGGGGATGTTTCAGGCCAGGCCCCGCCCGCGCAGGTGCGCACGCGCAGGGACTCGCCTGAAAATCCACTTGCCGGGCACGCCATGGCCGCCCCGGCCGGGCCTCGACCCGGATTGTCCGCCCGAAGAAACCACGCTGTAACCTGCGGACCCGGCCGGGATTATGCGCATCTTGGCTGTCGCACCGGCGGCCAGGCAGGCGTCGCGGCCTGGGCGATCCGCGCACCACCTGGCAGCCGGGCCCGAGACTTGCTCCAATGTCGAGGCGACGCCAGCCAGCGCCGAACCTGCCGCCCACTTCGAGACCCACGATGGAAACCCTGCGCATCCTGCAAGCCCTGTTCACGGCCTACATCGGCCTGTTTGCCGCCTCGGTGGTGCTCAACAACATCACCGACTACGGCACGAACCACAACTTCGTGCGCCACGTGATGAGCATGGACACCATCTTTCCGGACTGCCGGCTCACGAACCGGCGTATCACCTCGCCGGCCCTGCACCACGTGGCCTACGTGTTCATCATCGTGCTGGAGGCGGCCGTTGCCCTGCTGTGCCTGTGGGGGGCGTGGGCGATGTGGGGCGCGCGCGGGCTGGACGTGGCAGGCTTCCAGGCGGCCAAGGCCCTCGCGCTGGCAGGCCTGGGCCTGGGCTTCACGGTGTGGTTCGCGATCTTCGTGATCGGCGCAGGCCAGTGGTGGTGCGCCTGGCAGTCCAAGGAGTACAGCGGGCAGGATGCGACCTTCCGCTACTACATGGCCATCGCCGTCGTGTTCGCCATCGTGATGCAGCCGGCCTGAGCCAGCCGCCGCCGCACCCGGCCATGCCACCCCTGCTCGTCACGAGCGTCAACGTCGCGCGCGTCGAGTCGCGCCTGATCGACGGGCGGCGCGTGCGCACAGCCATCGGCAAGCGGCCGGTGGCGGCGCGCGTGGCGGTCAGGCGGCTCGGCCTGGAGGGCGACGAACAGGCTGAAACCAGGCTGCACGGCGGGCTCGCGAAGGCCGTCTACGCCTACCCGTGGCTGCACTACCCCTTCTGGCAGACCGTGCGTGCGCAGGCGCGCGCCGCGCTGTGGGACGACACACTGCCCCCGGGCGCGATGGGAGAGAACCTGACCCTCGCCGGCCTGGACGAGACGATGCTGTGGATCGGCGACCGGCTCGTGCTGCCGGGCTGCGTGCTCGCGGTGAGCGAGCCGCGGATGCCGTGCTTCAAGTTCGGCGCCGCCATGGGTTTCGCGCAGGCCGTGAAGCTCATGGCGCAAAGCGGCTTCTGTGGCGCCTACCTGGCCGTGATCGAGGAAGGCGACGTGGGCGCGGGCGACGCGGTCACGCTGCAGCCCGGCCCGCGCGAGGTGAACCTGCGCGAGCTGTTCCAGGCCCGGGTCGGGCGCTGAAGGCGGCCACGGGCCTTTCAGGGCGCGGGCGGGTAATCGGTGTAGCCGGTCTCGCCCCCGCCGTAGAAGGTGGCGCGGTCGGCCACCACCAGCGGCAGGCCCTCGCGCAGGCGGCGGCCCAGGTCGGGGTTGCCGATGAAGGGCTTGCCGAAGGCCACGAGGTCGGCGCGGCCGCTTTGCACCGCCTCGCGCGCCATCGCGCCGTCGTAGCCGTTGTTGACCATCCAGGTGCGCGCGCCGCAGGCTGCGCGCAGCCGCTCGTAGTCGAAGGGCGCGATGTCGCGCGCGCCGCCCGTCTGGCCCTCGATCAC
>JBBAPJ010000170.1:0-2471 GCA_040400855.1 Rubrivivax sp. | reverse complement strand
TGGCGCGACCGCTACGGCCTGCGCCCCGCGCAGTTCCCGCACAGCCAGCACGCCTACGAGCGCATGGTGAGCCTGCCGCTGTACACGCGCATGAGCGATGGTGATGTGCAGCGCGTGATCGAGACCGTGCGCGGCGTGCTCGGCGCTCAGGTGTCCTGAGCGTCGAGCCCGACGAGCGGCGCACCTGGCGGCAAACCGCGGCATGAAGCGCCTGCTGGACTTCACCGTCGCCCTCGCGGCGCTCTACTTGCTCACGCTGCCGATGCTGGCCATCGCGCTGTGGGTCAAGCTCGACTCGCCTGGTCCGGTTCTCTTCCGGCAGGTGCGGGTGGGGCGCTGGGGCAACCTCTTTCACATCTGGAAGTTCCGCACGATGGTGGCCGATGCGCCTGCGCGCGGGCTGGCCGTCACGGCGGCAGACGATCCCCGCATCACCCGCGCCGGGCGGCTGCTTCGCCGCACCAAGCTCGACGAGCTGCCCCAGCTCGTCAACGTGCTGCTGGGCCAGATGAGCCTGGTGGGCCCGCGCCCCGAGGTGCCGCAGTACGTGGCGCTCTATCCGCCCGAGCTGCGCGAGCAGGTGCTGTCCGTGCGCCCGGGCCTGACCGACCCCGTCTCGCTCGCCTACGCCGACGAGGCGCAGCGCCTGAGCGCCGCCGCCGACCCCGAGCGCGAGTACCGCGAGGTGATCCTGCCAGCCAAGCTGCAGGCCGCCGCTGCCTACGTGGCGCGCGCCAGCCTGTGGACGGACCTGGGCGTGCTGCTGCGCACGGCGGCTCGGGCACTCACGGGCCGGCTGCACTGAGGCCCCGACCAATTGCCAATACTTTGCAAGAAAGTCGCGACTTTCTTGAAATCCTCTACATAATGGTCGGATGAAGCGCGCGCTCGAACCCATCGTTCGTGCCGACCTGGCCCGCAAGATGGTGGTGCTCACCGGCGCCCGCCAGGTGGGCAAGACCACGCTCGCCCGCACCCTCATGGCCGGGTTCGCCGGCTCGCAGTACCTGAACTGGGATGTTCCGGCCGACCGTGCCGTGCTGCAGCGTCAGTCCTGGAGCCCCGGCGCGGGCCTGCTGGTGCTCGACGAAGTGCACAAGATGCCGGGTTGGAAGGCCTGGCTCAAGGGCGTCGTCGACGGTCGCGCGCCTGGGCAGGCCATCCTCGTCACCGGCAGCGCGCGGATGGACACCTTCCGCCAGGCCGGCGAGTCGCTGGCGGGCCGCTACGTGTCGCTGCGGCTGCAGCCCTTCACGGTGCGTGAGTGGGTGGCCGGGCAGGGCGGCTCGCCCGAGGAGGCGCTGGAGCATCTGATCCGCCGGGGCGGCTTTCCCGAGCCGGCACTGGCCGGCTCCGACGACGCCGCGCGCCGCTGGCGGCGCCAGTACGCCACCGACCTGATCCGCGAGGACGTGCTCGAGTTCTCCCGGCTGCAGGAGGTGGGGGCCATGCGTGTGCTCTTCGAGCTGCTGCGCGAGCGGGTGGGCTCGCCGCTGTCCCTGGCCTCGCTCGCGCGCGACGTCGCGGTGGCCCCTGCCACGCTGCGCCGCTACCTCGACATCCTCGAAGCCCTGCACATCGTCTTCACCGTCCAGCCCTGGCACCGCAACATCGCCCGCTCGCTGCTGCAGGCGCCCAAGGTCTACTTCCTCGACACGGGGCTCGTGAAGGGCGATCCCGGGCGGCAGTTCGAGAACGCCGTGGCGGTGATGCTGCGCGCCCACGTGCAGTGGCAGCAGGACGTGCAGGGGCGGGACTCGGCGCTGCACTACCTGCGCACCAAGGATGGGGCCGAGGTGGACTTCTGCGTCGTGGAAGACGGCGAGCCGGTCAAGCTCGTCGAGTGCAAGCAGGCCGATGCCCGGCTCACCCCCGCGCTGGTGCGCTTTGCCAGCCAGTTCCCTCGCGCCGAGTCGGTGCTGCTGGTGCGCGAGCTGCGCCAGCCCGAGCAGCGCCAGGGCATCTCGATCGCCCGCGCGGCCCCCTGGCTGCAGGCCCTGGACGCATGACCACCTTCTGGCACCGCCTCGACGCCTTCCTCGCGCGCCTTCGCCCACACCGCGAGCCGCTGTCGCTCGTGGTCGACGGCCTGGTGGTGGCCGCCTGCTGGAACATCACCTACCTCTTTCGCCTGGGCTTCGAGCGCTGGATCTCCGCGCGCCCCTCCTACGACCACTGGGTGATGCTTGGCGTGGTGGCCACCTACCTCGCGGCCTTCGCCCTGGCCCGCGTGCCGCAGAGCATGTGGCGCTTTTCGGGCTTCGGCGAGGTCAAGCGCCTCACGCTGGCCTGCCTGGCAGCCGGGCTGCTCAGCGCCGCCGTGGTGCTGCTGCTGCAGCTCACCAAGGTGCCGCGCGCCGTGCTCGCGTTGCACCCGGTGGTGGCGCTGATGGGCGTGTGCATCGTGCGCATCGGCTACCGCATGCTCTACGAGCATGGCCGCTCGCGCATCACCGGGGCCAGCGGCGAGC
>JBBAPJ010000169.1:0-2498 GCA_040400855.1 Rubrivivax sp. | reverse complement strand
TCAAGCCCGACGACATGGAGTGCATCTACGTGCGCCAGGCGCAGGCCCTGGGCCTCGGGCACGCGGTGCTGTGCGGGCAGCGCCTGGTGGGCAACGAGCCCTTTGCCGTGCTGCTGGCCGACGACCTGATGGTGGGCGAGCCCCCGGTGCTGGCGCAGATGGTGCAGCAGTTCTCGGAGTGGCGCGCCTCGATCCTGGCGGTGCAGGAAGTGCCGGCTGAGCACACGCGGCGCTACGGCATCGTGGCCGGCACGCCCGTCAACGACCGTCTGGTCGATATCTCCCGCATCGTGGAAAAGCCCGCCCCCGAGCAAGCTCCGTCTCGCCTGGGGGTGGCCGGGCGCTACATCCTGACGCCCGGGGTCTTCCACGAGATCGCCACGCAGCCGCGCGGCGTGGGGGGGGAGATCCAGCTCACCGACGGCATCGCCGCCTTGCTGCGGCGGGAGAAGGTGTTCGCCTACCGCTACGCGGGCAAGCGCTACGACTGCGGCAGCAAGGAAGGGTTCCTGGAGGCCAACGTGGAACTGGCGCTGCAGCACCCGACGATCGGGCCGGGGTTCCGGCAGTTCCTGGGCACGCTCTCGTCGTAGCTGGCGCGCCGGGCTGCGGGCGCCGCTCAGCGGCGCTTGAGAACGTGCACGAACTCGCGCTCGCCGCTTGTCTGCTCGACCAGCGTATGGCCGGTCTGCCGCGCAAAGGCCTGGAAGTCACGCACCGAGCCGGGGTCGGTGGCGAGCACCTTCAGGAGCTGGCCGCTTTCCATGGCGCTCAGGGCCTTCTTGGCCTTGAGGATGGGCAGCGGGCAGTTCAGGCCGCGGGTGTCGAGTTCTTGGTCGGGGTGCATGGGGGGTGCCTTCGTGTTCCATTTTACGGGGAGAGGCTTCGCGGGACGCGCGGGGTGGGTACCCCCCTCCGCTCATGTCCTCCGCCATCGGCTTGCAGCCGATGGCTCCCCCTTTACTTCGCTGCGGGGGGTACCCACCCCGCGCGTCTTGCCAAGCGAGTGGCATGCAAGAAGGAATTACTCTCGCGGCCTAGGCGGCAACTCCACGAACACCGGCTCGTGCCCCTTCGTCCGCAGCCAATCCGCCAGCGCATACCCCGTACCCGCCCGCCAGCAGCGCAGGTCTTCGAGCTCGAAGAGCTTGTACTCCGCCAATTCGGGCGACAGCCGGATCTCGCCGCGGGCCACCGCGTGGTAGGCGATGATCACCTGGTTCATCCGCTGGAAGTCGTAGACCCCGACGAGCTGCAGCCGCTCCACCTCGAGGCCCGTCTCTTCGGCCACTTCGCGGGAGATGCCGCGCTCCGGGGTCTCGCCCGCCTCCATGAAGCCGGTGATCAGGGCGAAGAAACGGTGCGTCCAGGCGGCATTGCGCGCCAGCAGCACGCGCCCGCCCCGATCGGCGCACTCGACGATGGCGGCCAGCACCGGCGTGGGGTTGTTCCAGTGCGTCCAGCCGCAGGCCGGGCAGCGCAGCCGCTCCTTCATGCCGCCGTCCTCGAGCTCGGCGCGGCGCTCCAGCGCGGTGGCGCAGTGGGTGCAGTAGCGGGTCTCCCAGCGCATGGTGCCGAGCCTGCCCCGGCTCAGGCCGGGAAGACGCCCGTGGACAGGTACCGGTCGCCCCGGTCGCAGACGATGAAGACGATGGTCGCGTTCTCCACGCGCCGGGCCAGCTCCAGCGCCACCCAGCACGCACCCGCGGCCGAGATGCCGGCGAAGATGCCCTCCTCGCGCGCCATCCGCCGCGCCATCTCCTCGGCGTCGGCCTGCGAGACGTAGACGAGCTCGTCCACCGCCGACGGGTCGTAGATCTTCGGCAAGTAGGCCTCGGGCCACTTGCGGATGCCCGGGATGCGCGAGCCCTCGCTGGGCTGCGCACCGATGATGCGCACGGCCGGGTTCTTCTCCTTGAGGAACCTCGAGACGCCGGTGATCGTGCCGGTCGTGCCCATCGCGCTCACGAAGTGCGTGACCTCGCCTGCCGTGTCGGCCCAGATCTCGGGGCCCGTGGTCTCGTAGTGCACGCGCGGGTTGTCGGCGTTGGCAAACTGGTCGAGCACCAGGCCCTTGCCTTCGCGCTGCATCTGGTCGGCCAGGTCGCGAGCGGCCTCCATGCCGCCCGTCTTGGGCGTGAGGATGAGTTCGGCCCCGTAGGCGCGCATCGTCTGCGCGCGCTCGATGGAGAGGTCCTCCGGCATGATCAGCACCATGCGGTAGCCGCGGATCGCCGCGGCCATGGCGAGTGCGATGCCGGTGTTGCCCGAGGTGGCCTCGATCAGCGTGTCGCCCGGGCGGATCTGGCCGCGCTCCTCGGCGCGGCGGATCATGCTCATGGCCGGGCGATCCTTCACCGAGCCGGCCGGGTTGTTGCCCTCGAGCTTGCCCAGTATGACGTTGCCGCGCGCGCGACACACCTCGGCCCCCAGGCGCTGCAGGCGCACCAGAGGCGTGGAGCCGATCACGTCTTCGAGGGTCTTGTAGGTGGGCATGG
>JBBAPJ010000168.1:0-2525 GCA_040400855.1 Rubrivivax sp. | reverse complement strand
CGTTGGCCGTCACGCTCACGTTGCCGTGGCCGCCCAGCAGCATCAGGGCCACGGCCGTGCCGTCGTCGCCCGAGTAGATCGAGAAGCCCGCCGGCGCCTGCTTGACCAGCCACGCGGCGCGCTCGATGTTGCCGCTGGCCTCCTTGATGCCGATGACACCGGGGACCTCGGCCAGCCGGATGGCCGTCTCGGGCTGCATGTCGGCCACCGTGCGGCTGGGCACGTTGTAGAGCACCATTGGCAGGTCCACCGCCTCGGCCACGGCGCGGAAGTGCCGGTACATCCCCTCCTGCGAGGGCTTGTTGTAGTAGGGCACCACCTGCAGCGAGCAGTCTGCCCCCACCTTCTTGGCGAACCGCGTGAGCTCGATCGCCTCCGAGGTGGCGTTGGCACCGGCACCGGCCATCACCGGCACGCGGCCGGCGGCGTGCTCCACGGCCACGCGGATGATTTCGCAGTGCTCTTCCACCGAGACGGTGGGCGATTCACCCGTGGTGCCGACCACGCCGATGCAGGCCGTGCCCTCGGCCACGTGCCAGTCGATGAGGCGGCGCAGCGCGTCGTAGTCGACGCTGCCGTCCTCGTGCATCGGCGTGACGAGGGCCACGATGCTGCCAACGATGGGGGTCATGGTGCGCAGGGGGTGATCGAATCCGCCAGTTTAGCCGGCCCCCCGCGCACCGCGCAGACACGCTGGACGAGGCGGGTGGGGGCCTCCAGCAGGCCGGCTTCGTAGGCCACGACGTCCAGCGGTGCCACCGCGCGCAGCAGTTCGCCCGGCTCGAGGAGGAACTCCGGCCGCGACGGGCGCCCGTAGGCCTCGTGGCCGCGCATGAAGGTCTCGTAGATCAGGCGCCCGCCCTCCGCCACGGAGCCGACGATGGGCGGCATGAGCGCGCGCCACAGGTAGTTCGTCACCACCACGGCGTCGAAGCGGCGCCCGGGCAGCGGCCAGGGGCCGTCCTCGAGGTCGGCCACCAGGATCTCGGCATGGGCGCGCAGCGGCTCGAGCGCTGCCGCGTCGCGGTCCACGCCCGTGACGTGCATCCCCCGCGCGGCCAGCCACAGCAGGTGGCGCCCGCTGCCGCAGGCCAGGTCGAGCACGCGCGTGCCAGGGGGCAGCGTGCTCGCCCAGCGCCGTACCCACGCCGAGGGAACTGGTGCGGCGTGCGGGCCGCTCACAGGCAGGCCCAGGCCCGGTTGGCCAGCGCGAACACCAGCTGCGGGTCGAGGTAGGCCGCGAACACGGCGCCCAGCAGCGCCACGGCCAGCGCGATGCCCGCGCCGCGCCAGGCGCGGCGGGAGCGGGGCGGGGCGGCTGCAGAGCTCGTCATGCGGGCTGCAGCCGCGTGCGCGCGATGGGTGTCTCGCGCACCGGAAGGTTGGCCAGTGCGGCGAACACGCCCAGGGCGATCGCAAGACCCCAGACGATGTCGTAGTTGCCGGTGATTCCGTAGAGCCGGCCGCCGAGCCAGGCTCCGAGGAAGGAGCCCACCTGGTGGCTGAGGAAGACGAAGCCGCCGAGCATCGACATGTACTGCACGCCGAAGATCTGCGCGACGACCGCGTTCGTGGGCGGGACGGTGGACAGCCACAGCAACCCCATCACCGAGGCGAAGACGTAGACGCTCCAGGGCGTCAGGGGCGCGAGCAGGAACAGGGCGATGGCCACCGAGCGCAGCAGGTAGATCGCCGCCAGGATGTGACGCTTGGCCAGGCGCTGGCCGAGCGCGCCCGCGGCGTAGGTGCCCAGGACGTTGAACAGCCCCACGAGTGCCAGGGCCGTCGTGGCCACGCCCGGGCTCATGCCCTGGTCCTTCAGGTAGCTCGGCAGGTGCACGCCGATGAAGACCACCTGGAAACCGCAGACGAAGTAGCCCGCCATCAGCCACTGGAAGCTGCGGTAGGCGAAGGCCTCTCGCACGGCCTGGCCGATGCTCTGGTGCGCGGCAGCAGGGGCCCCGCCTGCCGGTGCCGCCACCGCCGGCTCGCGCAGCCACCAGGCGGCCGGTGCGATGGCCAGCGCCAGGCAGCCGAGGATGAACAGGGCCTCCTGCCAGCCGAAATTCGCGATCAGGCCGTTTTCCACCGGCACCATCAGGAACTGGCCGAAGGAGCCCGCGGCGGCCGCCACGCCCATCGCCCAGGAGCGCTTCTCGGGCGCCACCTGGCGCGCGATCACCCCATAGACGATCGCGTAGGTGGTGCCGGCCTGTGCCATGCCCAGCATCAGGCCGGCGCTGCCCGACAGGGCCAGCCCGGTCGTCGACAGCGCCATCAGCACCAGGCCGCCCGCGTAGAGCAGCGCCCCGGCCGCCAGCACCCGGAAAGCGCCGAAGCGGTCGGCCACCAGGCCAGCCACCGGGCCGAACACGCCCCAGGCCAGGTTCTGGATGGCGATGGCCAGCGCGAAGGTCTCGCGGCTCCAGCCGCGCTCCATCGTCATGGGCTGCAGCCACAGCCCGAAGCCGTGGCGGATGCCCATCGACAGCGTGAGGATGAAGGCCGCGCACAGCAGCACCTGG
>JBBAPJ010000167.1:0-2561 GCA_040400855.1 Rubrivivax sp. | reverse complement strand
AGAAGGCCGTCCAGTTCTCGGTGAAGGCAAATGCCACGCCCAGCGCCAGCGTGGCCAGGCCCAGCACCAGGTTGAGCATGTGCTGGCCGGAGAACACCACCGGCGCACCCTGGAAGAGACGGAACTTGTACTTGCCCGAGAGCTTGCCGAAGGCGATCACCGAGCCGCTGAAGGTGATGGCGCCGATGGCCGCCCCGAGGAAGAGCTCGAGCTTGTTGCCGAAGGGAATCGGCGGCACCTTGCCGTCGGCCCCCTTGGCCACGATCTGGAAGGCCCACGGCTCGGCCACGGCCGCCACCGCGATGAACACCGCCGCCAGGCCGATCATGCTGTGCATGAAGGCCACGAGCTCGGGCATCTTGGTCATCTCCACGCGCTGCGCCATCACGGCGCCCGCGCCGCCGCCCACCACCAGGCCCAGCAGCACCCAGCCCAGGCCCAGCGGCGAGCCGGCGAGCTTGACGATGAGCGCGGCCGTGGTGAGCACGGCAATGGCCATGCCCACCATGCCGAAGATGTTGCCGCGGATGGAGGTGGTCGGGTGCGACAGGCCCTTGAGCGCCTGGATGAAGCAGACGCTGGCGACCAGGTACAGCAGGGTGACGAGGTTCAGGCTCATGGCTTCACTCCGCCTTCTTCGCCGGGGTCTTCTTCTTGAACATCTCCAGCATGCGCCGCGTGACGAGGAAGCCGCCGAAGACGTTCACAGCCGCCAGCGCCACGGCCAGCACGCCCATGGTCTTGGCCAGGCCGCCCTCGGTGAGGGCGGCAGCCAGCATCGCGCCGACGATGACGATGGCCGAGATGGCGTTGGTCACGGCCATGAGCGGCGTGTGCAGCGCGGGCGTGACGGTCCAGACCACGTGGTAGCCCACGTAGATGGCCAGCACGAAGATGATCAGGTTGGTGAGGGTGGGGCTGACGAGTTCCATGTTCACTTCCTCTTGACTTCGCCGCCCTGCGTCATGAGGCAGGCGACCACGATGTCGTCGTCCATCGGCACCTGCAAGGCACCGTCCTTGGGCAGGACGAGCTTCAGGAAATCGAGCACGTTGCGCGCGTACAGGCTCGAGCTGTCGGCAGCCACGAGCGCGGGCAGGTTGGTCTCGCCCACGATCGTCACGCCGTGGCGGACGACGGTGCGGTCGGCCTCGGTGAGCGGGCAGTTGCCGCCCGGGGCCCCGTGCGGGCCAGCCGGGCCCTTGCCGGCGGCCATGTCGACGATGACCGAGCCGGGCTTCATCGACCTGACCATCTCCTCGGTGACGAGCACCGGTGCGGCGCGGCCGGGGATGAGGGCGGTGGAGATCACGACGTCGGCCTGCGCCACGCGCTTGGCGACCTCGACCTTCTGGCGCTCGAGCCAGCTCGGCGGCATCGGCCGCGCGTAGCCCCCGACACCCTCGGCCGCTTCCTTCTCCTCGGCCGTCTCGTAGGGCACGTCGATGAACTTGGCGCCCAGCGACTCGACCTGCTCCTTCACGCTCGGGCGCACGTCGGAGGCCTCGATCACGGCGCCCAGGCGCTTGGCCGTGGCAATCGCCTGCAGGCCCGCCACGCCCACGCCGAGCACGACCACGCGCGCGGCCTTGATGGTGCCGGCGGCCGTCATCAGCATCGGGAAGAGGCGCTGGTAGCGGTCGGCGGCGATCATCACCGCCTTGTAGCCGGCGATGTTGGCCTGCGAGGACAGCACGTCCATGCTCTGCGCGCGCGTGGTGCGCGGCGCGGCCTCCAGCGCAAAGCTCGTCAGGCCCGCGGCAGCCAGGCGCTGCAGCCCGGCCGCGTCGAAGGGGTTGAGCATGCCCACCAGCGTCGCGCCGGGCTGCATCATCGCGAGCTCGTCGTCCTGCGGGCTGCGCACCTTGAGCACGAGCTCACAGCCCAGCGCGGCGGCGCGGTCCACGATCTCGGCACCCGCGGCGAGGTAGGCCTCGTCGGTGGCGCTGGCGGCCACGCCGGCGCCGGCCTGCACGCGCACCGTGTGGCCCTGGGCCTTGAGCTTCTTGGCGGTTTCGGGAGTGACGGCCACGCGGGTCTCGCCCACGGTCGTCTCCAGCGGCACTCCGATCAGCATGGCGATCTCGGCAAGGGTGGGAAAACCCCGAACGCTAACACAGGGTCCGTGCCGAGGGGGCCGCTCGGGCTAGCATCGCGCCGGTGCAGCCCGACCACGATCCGCCCGCCGCCGGCCCGCCCTGGACGGGCGACGCCCCGCGTTTCCGGCCCAGCGTGACGGTGGCCGCCGTCATCGAGGAGGCGGGCCGCTTCCTGCTGGTGGAGGAGCACACGCCCGAGGGCCTGCGGCTGAACAACCCCGCCGGCCACCTCGAGCAGGGCGAGTCGCCGCTGCAGGCGGTGCAGCGCGAGGCGCTGGAGGAGACGGCGCGCCACTTCGAGCCGCAGCACCTGCTGGGGGTGTACCTGGCGAGGCTGCGGCGAGAGCCTGGCGGCGAGGACGTCACCTACGTGCGCTTCGCCTACGCCGGGCACGTGGGGCCGCCCGAACCGGGCCGGGCACTGGATGCGGGCATCGTGCGCACCGTCTGGATGAGCCCCGA
>JBBAPJ010000166.1:0-2606 GCA_040400855.1 Rubrivivax sp. | reverse complement strand
GCGATGTCGACCAGCCCTGTGGGCTCCTCGACGCCGCAGCTGAAGATGCCACGCGGCCGGTGCAGCTTGAAGCTGCGGCCGATGTGCACGCTTCCGGTGGCCAGAAGGGCCGAGGCCAGCGTGTCACCGGGGTGGCCCTGCAGCGCGCGCCCATCGAAGCTGAAGCCCAGCGTGCACGAGCGATCGATCCAGGCTCCGGCCGGTGCGGGGAGACGGTAGCCGCTCATGTGGCGGCTTCCGGCGGCATCTCGGTGATGGCGCAGACTGCGCTCACCTCGTGCGTGACCGTGTCGCGCCTCACGTTGAACCACATCCCGCAACCGTAGGTGTGGCGCCAGCGCTCGGCGTGCGAGCCCTTGGGGTTCTCACGGAAGAACAGGTAGCGGCCCCAGGTGGCGTCGTCGCAGTCCAGCGGCGGACGGGCGATGCCGGTGGTGCCACCGCAGTGGAACTCGCTGGCCGCTCTCGGGCCGCACCAGGGGCAGTGAAGTTGCATCATGGGTCTGGGGCGTCTCGGGCCTTCAGTGCGCGATGCCGGCTGCCGCGGCCTCGTCGATCAACCGGCCCGTGTGGAAGCGCGACAGCTGGAACGGTTCAGCCAGGTCGTGGTGGCGGCCGGTGGCCAGCCAATGCGCCAGCGTCCAGCCGCCCACCGGGATCGCCTTGAAGCCGCCGGTACCCCAGCCGCAGTTGATCGACAGCCCGGGCGCAGGCGTCGGGCCGATGATGGGGCTGGAGTCGGCCACCACGTCCACGATGCCGGCCCACTGGCGCAGCAGGCGCAGTCGGCCCAGCGTCGGGAATATCTCCCCGGTGGCCGCCACCACCTGCTGCATCACGTCGAAGCTGCCGCGCTGCGCGTAGGAGGGGAAGTGGTCGAGCGCGCCGCCGATCACCAGTTCACCCTTGTCGCTCTGGCTCCAGTAGGAGCCGACCGCAGCCGAAAGCGTGACCGTGTTGAGCACGGGCTTCACCGGCTCGCTCACCATGGCCTGCAGCGCGTAGCTCGTCACCGGCAGCTCGACACCCGCCATGCGCGCCAGCACCGACGAATGCCCCGCCACGGCCAGCGCCACCTGCTCCGCCCGGATCGGGCCGCTCGGCGTCTGCACCCCCACCACGCGCTCGCCCTGCTTCAGGAAGCCGGTAACCGGGCAGTTCTGGACGATGTCCACACCCAGTGCCGAGGCGGCCCGGGCGTAGCCCCAGGCCACCGCATCGTGGCGCGCGGGCCCGGCGCGGCGCTGGATGAAGCCGCCCAGGATCGGAAACCGCGCATCGGGGCGGAAGTTCAGCCGCGGCTCCAGCGCCTGCAGTTCACGCGCATCCAGCAGGTCGGCGTCGATGCCGTTGCAGCGCATCGCGTTGGCCCAGCGGCTCTGGGCATCGAGATCGTGCCGCGAATGGGCCAGCGTGACGATGCCGCGCGGGCTGAGCATGATGTTGTAGTTGAGCTCGCGCGACAGGCCCTCGTAGAGCCGGAGCGAGAAGTCGTACAGCCGCGCGCTCTCGGGGTACAGGTAGTTGGAGCGCACGATCGTGGTGTTGCGGCCGGTGTTGCCGCCGCCGATCCACCCGGCCTCCAGGACCGCGACGTTGGTGATGCCGTGGTTCTTCGCCAGGTAGTAGGCGGTGGCCAGCCCGTGGCCTCCGCCGCCCACGATCACGATGTCGTAGGCCGCCTTGGGCTCGGCCTCGCGCCAGGCGGGCGCCCAGTCGGCGTGCCCTCGGCGCGCAGCAGCCAGCAGGTTCCACAGTGAATAGCGCGTGCGCGGCTTCATGGTGCAGACCTCAGGCCTTGCGGGCGCGCTTGCGTCCGGCCGCCCAAGCGCGGGCGCGCTCGAGGTGGGATTCGCCGCACAGGATGCGCACATAGCGATCGGCCGCGCGCAGCCGTGCGGCTGCGGTGGCGCGCACCCCGATGGCGTAGTAGCCGATCTGGTGGAAGTACAGCACGCGAGCCCGGATCGCCGCCTCGGGTCCTTCGCATCCCAGCGCGACGAAGATCCGCGTGAGCGCGGCGATGCGGCGTCGGTCCATGCGCTCGACCGCGGCGGCCACCGTCGCATCGGCCTGAGCCCAGGCGCGCACCGCCATGTCGAAGCGAGGGTCGTAATCGCGCTCCGAGATCAGGTGCTGCACCTGCGCATCGATCGCGGCCAGCGCCTCGGCCGGGTTGCGCGGTGAACGGCCGGAAGGCAGGAAACGCGCCTCCTCCTCCCAGTGCGCGAGCAGGCGCGCCAGCAGGTCGGCATGGTCCTCGAAGTGGTGGTAGAAGCCGCCGCGCGTCACGCCCAGCCGTTGTGCGAGCCGGTCGACCTTGACGGCGGCGATGCCCTCCTCGACGAGCATGTCGCGCGCAGCCGCCAGCCAGGCAGCAGCCGGAATCCTGGGCACCAGGTTGGCCATCTTCAAAGCATACAGCACTGTCTTTTTCGCTCGACGACCCCGCACGGCAGGAAGCCACGGATTGACAAGGCCGGTTCCTCCTCCATCAAATCCTGCATCGGTGTGCTTTTTGCGGTTCGTTGCAGCCCATCGGCCATGTTCGACGTCGCACGCCTGCCATTCGCGTCATCCGCACGAGGTGCTTCGCTGCTGGTGCA
>JBBAPJ010000165.1:0-2632 GCA_040400855.1 Rubrivivax sp. | reverse complement strand
CGTGCTCGAGCGGCTCGTGCCGCTGGCCACGCACGCGGTGTTCTCCGATGCCGGGCTGCTGGCCTTCATGGGAGGCACGAGCGTGGAGCAGGCGCTGCTGGGCCTGGCGCGCACGCACCCTGGGCACGTGGGCGCGACCTGCGGGGCGGCCGGCTACGCCTGGGTGGAGGATGGTGCCGTGCGGCGCGTGGACGCGCCGGCTGTCGAGGTCGTCGACACGCTGGCCGCGGGTGACGTCTTCCACGGGGCCTTTGCACTGGCCCTGGCCGAGAGCCAACCGGTGGAGGCCGCCGCGCGCTTCGCCTGCCACGCCGCCTCGCTCAAGTGCACGCGCTTCGGTGGCCGGCTGGGCTGCCCGACCCGTGCGGAGGTCGAGGCTTCGCTGCCCTGACGCCTGAAGCGGTCCGGAAGAAGCGATCGAAGCAGGGTTTGCCCTCCCGCCCGCGCGGGCCCCGGGCCTTGAAAGCACCGTTGACGCTGCCTCGAGGGCGCTGGTAGAACGCCCTGTTCCCGACCCGCGGGGCCCGCCCCGGACACACACAGGAGACGAAGCCATGACCAAGACAACCGATCGCCGCACCGTGCTCGGCGGCCTGGCCGCAGCCGGCCTGGGCACGCTGCTGCCTGCAGCCGCTCGCGCACAAGGCGCCTGGCCCAACCGGCCCGTGACCGTGGTGTGCCCGTGGGGCGCAGGCGGGGGCACGGACGCCACCGCGCGCATCGTCGCGGCGATCCTGGAGAAGAACCTCGGCCAGCCCTTCAACGTCGTCAACCGCACGGGCGGCTCGGGCGTCGTGGGCCATTCGGCCATTGCCACCGCGCCGCCTGACGGCTACACGATCGGGATGATCACGGTGGAGATCACGATGATGCACCACCAGGGCCTGACCGAGCTCAAGCCCACGAACTACACGCCGCTGGCGCTGATGAACGTGGACCCGCCGGGCGTGCAGGTGAACGCGAGCTCGCCCCACAAGACGATCAAGGCGCTGGCCGATGCCATCAAGGCCGCGCCCGCGGGCCGCTTCAAGGCCTCGGGCACGGGCCAGGGCGGCATCTGGCACCTCGGGCTCATCGGCTGGCTGCAGGCCATGGGGCTGCCGCCCAACCACGTGCAGTGGGTGCCCTCCAACGGTGCGGCCCCGGCGATGCAGGACCTCGCCGCCGGCGGCATCGACATCGTCACCTGCTCGGTGCCCGAGGCCAAGGCGATGCTCGATGCGGGCAAGGCCGTGAGCCTGGCCGTGATGGCGCCTCAGCGCAACCCGGCCTTCAAGGACGTGCCCACCCTGAACGAGGCGCTCGGAATCAACTACTCGGTGGGTGCCTGGCGCGGCATCGCCGCGCCACGGGGCATCCCCGATGCAGTGGCCGCGCGCCTGACGGCCGAGCTGAAGAAGGCCTACGACTCGGCCGAGTTCCAGGACTTCATGAAGAACCGGGGCTTTGGCACCACCTGGGCCGACCCGGCGGGTTTTGCGAAGTTCATGGCCGACGGCGACCGCGCGATGGGCGTGGCGATGACGGCCGCGGGCCTGGCCAAGAAGTCCTGAGGCCGGCCCGACCGCGGCGCGCCCCATGCGACTGCACGACACCTGGCTCGGCGCGCTGCTGGTGGTGCTGGCCGCGGCCTTCTTCTGCTACACCTTCACCTTCCCCGACATGCCGGGCCAGAAGTACGGCCCGGCGCTGTTCCCGCGCCTCATCGCGCTGGGCATTGCCGCCTGCGGCGTCGTGATCGCCGTGCGCGGCTGGCGCTCGGGTGCGCCGTGGGTGGCCTTGAGCCCGCCGCTGAAGCGCCTGCAGGGCTGGCTCGGGTGGCTGGCCATGCCGCTGGCCATCGTCTTCTACCTGGCAGCGGCCGAGCGGCTCGGGTTCCTGCCCACGGCCACGATCGTCGTGGCGGCGCTGTGCGCGTGGATGGGTGCGCGGCTGTGGGTGGCGCTTCTTACCGGCGTGGTGGCTGCGCTCGTGGTGCAGTGGTTCTTCGGCAGCCTCATGCGCGTGCCTCTGCCGCGGGGCTGGTTCATGCAGCTCGTGGCCGGTGGCTGAAGGAGCGGGCCCATGAGCGCCCTGGCGGCCGCCGCCGGCCTGGTCTTCGATCCGTACGTCATCACGGTCATCCTCGCCTCGGCCGTGTTCGGCATCTTCGTGGGCGCCATCCCGGGGCTCACGGCCACGATGGCCACGGCGCTGCTCGTGCCCATCACCTTCTTCATGCCGCCGGTGCCGGCGCTGGGCGCCATCGTGACGGCCAGCGCGATGGCCATCTTCGCCGGCGACATCCCCGGCGCGATGCTGCGCATGCCGGGCACGCCAGCCTCGGCCGCCTACACCGACGAGAGCTACGCCATGGCGCGCAAGGGCCAGCTCGAGCTCAACCTCGGCGTGAACCTCGTGTTCTCGGTGGCCGGCGGCCTCGTGGGGGTGCTGTTCCTGATCGGTGCGGCCCCGCTGCTGGCCGAGGCGGCGCTGAACTTCTCCTCCTTCGAGTACTTCTGGCTCGCCTGCCTGGGCCTGAGCTGCGCCACGCTCATCACGGCCAGCGGCCGCACGCGCGCGGTCCTGTCGCTGCTCATCGGGCTGGCCATCGGCTGCGTGGGCATCGACCCCGTGGCGGGCCACCCGCGCT
>JBBAPJ010000164.1:0-2659 GCA_040400855.1 Rubrivivax sp. | reverse complement strand
TTGTCGCCGCTCTTGGTCCAGCCGCCCTGGAAGGTCTCGCGCGTCTTGGCGCGGTTGCCCCAGTACATCATGGCGGCCGAGGGACCGTGGATGTACAGGTCCCCCGGCTCGCCATCGGGCACGCTCCCGCCCTCCTCGCCTCTGAGTTCGATCTCGTAGCCTGGCACCGGCCAGCCGGTGGTGCCGTAGCGCACGCGGTCCGGGCGATTGGACAGGAAGATGTGCAGCATCTCGGTGGAGCCGATGCCATCGACGATGTCCACGCCGAAGTGCGCCTTGAAGCGCTCGCCGAGCTCGGCGGGCAGCGCCTCGCCAGCCGACGACACCAGGCGCAGCGCCAGCTCGCTGCGCGCCGGCAGCGCCGCGTGCGCGAGCATGCCGGCAAAGCCCGTGGGCGCACCGAAGAAGACGGTGGGCTTGACGCCGCCCACGCCGCCGAGCCAGCGCTTGAAGGTGGCCTCGGGTGTGGGCCGCTCGGCCATCAGGATGGTGGTGGCGCCCACGCTCATCGGAAAGCTCAGGCCGTTGCCCAGCCCGTAGGCGAAGAAGAGCTTGGCGGCGGAGAAGCACACATCGCTTTCCTGCAGCTGCAGCACCCGCTTGCCGTAGAGCTCTGCCGTCCAGTAGGGGTTGGCCTGCGAATGCACGGTGCCCTTGGGGCGGCCGGTGGAGCCCGAGGAGTAGAGCCAGAAGGCGGGGTCGTCGGCGCCGGTGGCCGCGGGCTTGGCCGCCGGCTCCTGCGCGGCGATGAAGGCCTCCAGATCGACCTCGGCCGGGTGCAGCGGCGCGACGGGGCGCGAGACGATCACCTTGTGCACCTCGTGGTCGCTGCGCGTCATCGCCGCGGTGAGGGTGGGCAGCAGCGCACCCGAGACGAGCACCGCCTGGGCGCGCGAGTTCTCGAGCATGTAGGCGTAGTCGTCGGCGGTGAGCAGCGTGTTCACGGCCACCGGCACGAGCCCGGCGTAGATGGCGCCCAGGAAGCTCACCGGCCAGTCGTTGCAGTCCTGCATCAGCAGCAGCACGCGCTCCTCGCGCCGCAGGCCCAGGCCGCGCAGCGCGGCGGCCAGGCGCCGCACGCGCTGCTGCAGCTCGGCGTAGCTCAGCGTGCCGGTGTCGTCGACGAAGGCGGCCTTGGCCGGGCGGCCGGCATTGGCGTGCAGCAAGTGCTCGGCGAAGTTGAAGCGCGCGGGGGGTGCGGCGACCTCGGGCGTCGGGGTGCTCATGGTCTTGTCTCCTGTGGATCTTGGTATGAGTGGCGGGCCAGGACGCGAGCGGCGCGCCACTAGGGCGCCGTGAAGTCGATTCGGCCCTCGGGCAGCAGGTACAGCACCAGGGCGCGGCCCTGGGCGACGGTGGGGCGATGGGCGCTTCCGGGCGGGCACACGAGCCAGCCAGCCGGGCGGTCATCGAAGGTGGCCGCTTCGTCCAGCGGCATGACCAGGTCGATCTCCCCGAGCGGGTGCACGTGGTGCGGGCCGGCGATGTCGCGCATGTCCACCACGTCCACCGAGAAGCCCTGCAGCTCGGGGGTGGGCTTGAAGATGCGGTTGAAGCGGATGCCGCCGGCCTCGCGGTTGCACAACCAGCCTTCGGCCACCCCGACCTCGCAGGAGGCCTTCAGGGCCCGGTAAGGGGCGCTGCCCGGGCCGATCTCGGTGTTCAGCCAGGCGTCGAGCTCGGCATCGAGCGCGCGGCCGGCGATCTGCGCCGTGAGGGCGGCCAGTTGGGCGCGAAAAGTCTCGGGGGTGACGGCGGGGGCGTTCATGACGGTCTGGGCAGGCTCGCGGACAGGCTCGGCAAGGACTCGGGGGGCTCTTTCTTCCTCGCTGACCGATCCAGGGCCTCGTCGATCGCCCTTGCCGCCACCGGGAAGATGCAGTATTGTGCGTATATGCACTTTAGTGGCCCGCCACCCTGATGTCAAGCACTATATTTCATCTTCCTGGATCCGAGCCCTCTCCCCCTGAGGACGCGGGCGAAGCGAAGAACCCCTTCCTGGTAGCCCTGGGCGAGCGCGTGCGCGCCCTGCGCGCCCGACGCGGCATGACGCGCAAGGCCACGGCGCAGCTGGCCGAGGTGTCCGAACGCCACCTGGCCAACCTCGAGTACGGGGTGGGCAACGCGTCCATTCTCGTGCTGCAGCAGGTGGCACACGCCCTGCAGTGCCCGGTGGCCGAGCTGATCGGCGACGTCACGACCTCCACCCCCGAGTGGCTGATGCTGCGCGAGCTGCTCGAGGGTCGCGACGAGAACACCCTGCGGCGCGTGCGCGTGACGGTGGGCCAGATGCTCGGCACGGGCGGCAGCAGCGAGGCGCGCAGCCCGCGCATCGCCCTCATCGGGCTGCGTGGCGCGGGCAAGTCCACCCTCGGCAGGATGCTGGCCGAGGACCTGGGCTTTCCCTTCGTCGAGCTCAGCCGCGAGATCGAGCAGTTCGCCGGCTGCAGCGCCGCCGAGATCCAGGCGCTGTATGGCCAAAACGCGTACCGCCGCTACGAGCGCCGCGCGCTGGAGGAAACGATCCAGATCCAAAGCGAGGCCGTGATTGCCACACCGGGCGGCCTGGTGTCGGACGCCGCCACCTTCAACCTGCTGCTGGCCCACTGCACCACCGTGTGGCTGCAGGCCGAGCCGGAAGACCACATGCGCCGCGTCG
>JBBAPJ010000163.1:0-2748 GCA_040400855.1 Rubrivivax sp. | reverse complement strand
TCGGCAGCACGCTCACGCTGCGGGTGGGTGGCAAGTGCGGGCCGACCTCGGGCCATCCGGTGGACCTGCACGTCACCATCCGGGCCTTCCAGGAACACCACATCCAGACCTGGCCCAAGGTCACCACCTTCAACTGTGGCCCGTCGGTGTGGTTGCAGACGGCCGACGGCATCGACCTGGTGCTCACCTCGGTGCGGCAGCAGGCCGTGGGCACGGACCTGTTCACCGGCCTGGGCATCGACCTCGCCGCCAGGCGCGCCATCGTCGTGAAGTCCACCCAGCACTTCCATGCCGCGTTCGCGCCGCTGGCGCAGGAGGTGCTGTACGTGGACACGCCGGGCCTGCTGCGCAGCGACTTCGAGCACATGGACTATCGACGGCGCTCGTTGAACTACTGGCCGCGGGTGCAAGACCCGTGGGCCCGGCCGGACATCTCTCACACCCCCCCATCCAAGGAGACTCCATGAACCTGTTGAGCCGCCGAGCCTTCTGCATCGCTTCGTCGGCCGCGGCCGGTGCCATGGCGCTGGCCACCCCGCGCGCCCAGGCCCAGACCCCGCCCCTGGACGTGGCGCGAATCCTCGTCGGCTTTCCCGCGGGCTCCGGGGCCGATGCCATGGCCCGTGCGCTGGCCCAGCGGCTGGCGCCGGCCTACGCCAAGCAAGTGATCGTCGAGAACCGGACAGGCGCCGGGGGACAGATCGCGGCGACCGCGCTGAAGACGGCACCCGCCGACGGCTCGACCATCCTGTTCACGCCCCTGGCCGTGGTGGGTGTCTATCCCCACACCCACCGCTCGTTGCCGTACAACGTGGACACGGATTTTGCCCCGGTGACGCTGGGCGTGAGGTTCGATGTCGCCCTCGCGGTGGGCACGGCGGTTCCGGAATCGGTCAAGTCGGTGCCCGACTTCTTCGCCTGGGCCAAAGCCAACCCCGCACGCGCCAACGTGGGCTCGCCGGCGCCAGGATCGCCGCTGCACTTCACGATCGCCGAACTGGCCCGCCTGTCGAAGGTCGAACTGCAACACGTCCCCTACCGGGGAACGGTGGCGGCCATTCCCGACTTGATCAGCGGCACGCTGCCCGCGATGGTGAGCTCCTTGAGCGAGTTCGTGAGGCACATTCCCGAGGGCAAGATCCGAGTCCTGGGCATCTCGGGCGCCAAGCGCAGCCCATTTGCGCCACAGGTCGCCACGTTCAGCGAGCAGGGCTTCAAGGAACTCGAGTTCGAAGACTACTTCGGCTTCTACGTGCCGGCCAGGACACCGGCGGCGCAGATCCAGGCACTCAACTCGGCGATCCGGCAGGGCATGGCCCATCCTTCGGTCAAGGAAGTGATCGATACGTCTGCTGCACTGGCTGCTGCCGGCACCCCGGAAGAGCTGACAAGCACGCTGCGCGCCTACAGCAGGCGTTGGGAGGCGGTGGTGAAGGCCATCGGCTTCAGGGCGGACTGAAGCCCCATGGCGCGTTGGGATTTCGTCGTCGTTGGCGGCGGCATCGCCGGCGTCTCGCTGGCCGCCGAGCTGGCGCCGCACGGGCGCACGCTGGTGCTCGAACGGGAGTCGGCGCTGGGCTACCACGCCACCGGACGCTCCGCCGCGGTGGTGGCACTCTTCTACGGTGCGCCGCCCGTGCGCGCGCTCACGCAGGCCAGCCTGCCCACGCTGCTGGAGGCCGAGGTCGATGGGCATCGCCTGGCCCATCGCAAGGGCATGCTGATGGTCGAGCTGCCAGGGCAGGACGGCGCCCTCGACGCCTTCCTGCACGACCCGGCACGCCGTGGCCAGGCCTGTGAGGTGAAGCCGGAAGAAGCGCTCGAGCGGGTCCCTATCCTGCGGCGCGATGCCGTCGTGCGCGCCTGCTGGGAGCCCGACCTGTGGGCCCTGGACGCCGACGGCCTGCTGCAGTGGTACCGACGCCGAGCCCGCGCGGCCGGCGCGGAGTTCCGGCTCAATGCCGATGTCACCGCTCTTGCGCGCACCGGCGAGCACTGGCAGGTGACGGCCGGCGGCGTGACCGAGGTCACCGACACGGTCGTCAACGCGGCCGGCGCCTGGGCCGACACGATCGCCACGCGGGCCGGACTGCAGCCGCTGGGCCTGCAACCCAAGCGCCGTACCGCGTTGACCGTGCCTGCACCCGCCGGCCACGACGTGCGGGGCTGGCCGGCGGTGATCGACATGGGCGAGACGCGCTACTTCAAGCCCGACGCCGGCGCGCTGATGCTGTCGCTGGCCGACGAGACCGATTCGCCACCCTGCGACGCCTGGGCCGAAGACGAGGACGTGGCCACCGCCGTCGACCGCGTGCAGCAGATGGCCGACCTGCCGGTCGAGCGCCTGATCGCCACCTGGGCCGGCCTGCGCACCTTCGCCCCCGACCGCGTGCCGGTGGTGGGCTGGGCGAACGACGCCGAGCGCTTCCTGTGGCTGGCGGGCCAGGGCGGGTACGGGCTACAGACGGCGCCGGCGATGGCGCAGCTCGCCGCCGCCACCGTGCTCGGCACGCCGCTGCCGCGGGCCTTGGTCGAAGCCGGTGTCGACGCCGCGCAGTTCTCGCCGGCCCGTTTCAGGCCCTGACTTGCGCCCCGCATCCCACGCCTCCGTCCGATCGGGGCGACGGAAGCGCCAGCTTGCCCGTGCGTTACACCGGTAGTCGACCCGCGCGCCCAGGCCGGCGAGTCGGCCCTGCACCAGCAGCGAAGCACCTCGTGCGGATGACGCGAATGGCAGGCGTGCGACGT
>JBBAPJ010000162.1:0-2816 GCA_040400855.1 Rubrivivax sp. | reverse complement strand
GCGACCTGATCGTGGACATGACGCAGTTCTTCAAGCAGTACCACTCGATCAAGCCTTACCTGGTCAACGAGACGGCACCGCCCGAGAAGGAGCGGCTGCAAAGCCCCGAGGAGCGTGACGAGCTCAACGGCCTGTACGAGTGCATCCTGTGCGCGAGCTGCTCCACGAGCTGCCCGAGCTTCTGGTGGAACCCGGACAAGTTCGTCGGCCCGGCCGGCTTGCTGCAGGCCTACCGCTTCATCGCCGACAGCCGCGACCAGGCCACCAGCGAGCGCCTGGACAACCTCGAGGATCCGTACCGGCTCTTCCGCTGCCACACGATCATGAACTGCGTGGACGTGTGCCCCAAGGGCCTGAACCCGACCAAGGCCATCGGCAAGATCAAGGAGCTGATGGTGCGCCGCGCGGTCTAGCCGCCGCCCGCTCCCGCCCCCGCCTGCCAGACGTGATGGAAGACCGGCTCGACCCCCAAGCGCTCAGCCGCCTGAAGTGGCGCTGCCGCCGCGGCCTGCTCGAGAACGACCTCTTCATCGAGCGCTTCTTCCGCACCCACGGCGACTGCCTCACGCCGCGCCAGGCGCTCGGCCTGGAGCGGTTGACCGAGCTGGCCGACAACGACCTGCTGGACCTGCTGCTCGCGCGCGCCGAGCCGCAGGGTGAGACCGACTGCCCCGAAGCGCACGAAGTGCTGGCGCTGCTGCGCACACCTGCCCGATTCCCTGAAAGGCAACTGCCATGATGACCTCCTCCGACGTCAAAGCCACCCTGTCGTTCTCCGACGGCAGCCCGAGCATCGAGCTCCCGGTCTACAAGGGCACCATCGGCCCGGACGTGATCGACATCAGGAAGCTCTACGGGCAGACGGGCAAGTTCACCTACGACCCGGGCTTCCTCAGCACGGCCTCGTGCAACTCCACCATCACCTACATCGACGGCGACAAGGGCGAGCTGCTGTACCGCGGCTACCCGATCGAGCAGTTGGCGCAGCACTGCGACTTCCTCGAGGTGTGCCACCTGCTGATCTACGGCGACCTGCCCAACGTCGAGGAGCGCGCGCGGTTCACGAAGAACATCACGTACCACACGATGGTCAACGAGCAGATGCAGTTCTTCCTGCGCGGCTTTCGTCGTGACGCGCACCCGATGGCGGTGCTCACGGGGCTGGTGGGAGCGCTGTCGGCCTTCTATCACGACAGCACCGACGTGCACAACGCGCAGCACCGCGAGATCGCTGCACACCGGCTCATCGCCAAGCTGCCCACGCTCGTGGCGATGGCCTACAAGTACTCGGTGGGCCAGCCCTTCATCTACCCGAAGAACAAGCTGAGCTACACGGCGAACTTCATGCACATGATGTTCGCCACGCCCTGCGAGGAGTACGAACCCAACGACGTGCTGGTGCGCGCGCTGGACCGCATCTTCATCCTGCACGCCGACCACGAGCAGAACGCCTCCACCTCCACGGTGCGGCTGTGCGGCAGTTCGGGCACGAATCCCTTTGCCGCCATCGCCGCGGGCGTGGCCTGCCTGTGGGGCCCGGCGCACGGCGGGGCCAACGAGGCGGCGCTGGACATGCTCGAGAGCATCCAGCGCACGGGTGGCGTGGAGAAGATCGGCGAGTTCATCAAGCAGGTCAAGGACAAGAACTCGCAGGTCAAGCTCATGGGCTTCGGCCACCGCGTCTACAAGAACTACGACCCGCGCGCCAAGCTCATGCGCGAGACCTGCCACGAGGTGCTCGAGGCGCTGGGCCTGCACGACGACCCGCTCTTCAAGCTCGCCATGGCGCTGGAGAAGATCGCCCTGGAAGACGAATACTTCGTGGCGCGCAAGCTCTACCCGAACGTGGACTTCTACTCGGGCATCGTGCAGCGCGCCATCGGCATCCCGGTGAGCCTGTTCACCGCCATCTTCGCGCTCGCGCGCACGGTGGGCTGGATCGCGCAGCTCGACGAGATGATCGGTGACCCCGAGTACAAGATCGGCCGCCCGCGCCAGCTCTTCGTCGGCGCAGCGCGCCGCCAGGTGCTGCCCGTCGCGCAGCGCTGAGCGCAGCCCGCGCCGCCGGCGGTGGGCGCCGGGCCCGGCCGGCGGCGCCGGTCGGGCGGCCGCAGCCGGGGGCCTCGAAGGCATACATTCGCTCCATCGTCCGGCCGCGAACCCGGCCGGGCCCGCAGCCGAGGAACCGATCCGATGAGCAGCGCCTCTCCCCCGTCCGACGAATTCACGCCGGCCACGCTCGAGCAATGGGCGCGCGCCGCCGCACGCTCCGCCCCGGGCGGTGACCTTGGCGCGCTGAACTGGTCCACGCCCGAGGGCCTCACCGTCAAGCCCCTGTACACCGCAGCCGACCTCGCCGGCCTGCGGCACACCGACTCGCTGCCGGGCTTCGAGCCCTTCGTGCGCGGGCCGCAGGCCACGATGTACGCGGTGCGCCCCTGGACGATCCGGCAGTACGCGGGCTTCTCCACCGCCGAGGCCTCCAACGCCTTCTACCGCCAGGCGCTGGCCGCCGGCGCCCAGGGCGTGAGCGTGGCCTTCGACCTGGCCACCCACCGCGGCTACGACAGCGACCACCCGCGCGTGACGGGCGACGTGGGCAAGGCCGGCGTGGCCGTGGACAGCGTGGAGGACATGAAGATCCTCTTCGACGGCATCCCGCTGGACCAGGTCAGCGTGTCGATGACGATGAACGGGGCGGTGCTGCCGGTGCTGGCGGGCTACGTGGTGGCGGCCGAGGAGCAGGGGGTGCCGCAGGCGCAGCTGTCGGGGACCATCCAGAACGACATCCTCAAGGAGTTCATGGTCCGCAACAC
>JBBAPJ010000161.1:0-2862 GCA_040400855.1 Rubrivivax sp. | reverse complement strand
ACCATGTTGTCGCGCAGGTAGTCGAAGCCGAACTCGTTGTTCGTCCCGTAGGTGACGTCGGCGGCGAACGCTGCCTGCTTTTCCTCGCGCGTCATGCCCGGCACGTTCACGCCCACCGTGAGGCCGAGGAAGCCGTAGATCTGCCCCATCCACTCGGCGTCGCGCCGGGCAAGGTAGTCGTTGACCGTGACGACGTGCACGCCCTTGCCGGCCAGCGCATTCAGGTAGACCGGCAGCGTGGCCATCAGCGTCTTGCCCTCGCCGGTGCGCATCTCGGCGATCTTGCCCTGGTGCAGCGCCATGCCGCCCATCATCTGCACGTCAAAGTGCCGCATGCGCAGCGTGCGCTTGCTCGCCTCGCGCACGACGGCGAAGGACTCGGGCAACAGGTCGTCCAGCGACTCCCCGGCCGCCAGCCGGCCCTTGAACTCGTCGGTCTTGGCGCGCAGCGCCGCGTCGTCGAGCTGCTCCAGGGCCGGCTCGAGCGCGTTGATCTGCTGGACCGTGCGGCGGTACGCCTTGAGCAGGCGCTCGTTGCGGCTGCCGAAAATCTGGGTCAGGAACTTGGGCAACATGCGGCGGGGCTCGTACGGGCCGGCGCGCCGGTGGCACGCACGAAAAGCCTTCAAGTCTACCATCGCCCCCCGCGGGATCGACCCCGTCCCCGGGAGGGCTGCCCGCAGGCCGGGCTGTTGCTCCGCCTTGGGTAGAGTGCGGGCATGCGCTCGCAGCACGCCCCTTGCCCGCCCCCGCCCGCTTCGACCACATGGCGACTGTTGCAGCACCGCTTGCGTGCAGTCACGAAGCGGCTTGTCGGGCTGGGCCTGGCTGCAGGGGCGGGCGCCTCGTTTGCACAGGCCGGCGCGACGGCCCCGGTCGCGGTGGAGGAGTTCTTCCGCGACGCCCGGATTCGCCAGGTGCAGCTCTCGCCGCAGGGCCAGCGGGTGGCACTGACGATGGGTTCGGCCCAGGGCCGTACCGGGCTCTTCACGGTGGACCTCGACCGCCCGGACAGGCCCGTACTCGTGGCCCGCTTCGCCGACGCGGACATCGGCGATGTGGCGTGGGTGGGCGAATCCAGGCTCGTCTTCGACCTGACCGACCTGCGCAGCACACAGGGCGACCGGCGGTTCAGCTCGGGCCTGTTCAGCGTGGCTCCCGACGGCAGCCAACTGCGCACGCTCGTCAAGCCCTCCTTCCAGGTCGTTTCCGACGTGGGCGGCCCCCAGCGCGAGCCGCTGCCCTTCAACCACGAGCTGCTCGAGGTCCTGGACGATGGCCGCCACGTGATCGTGGGACGCCTCGAGTCCGACGGGCACCGCAGCTGGCGCGCCGTCGTGCCCCTGAAGCTGGATGTCGAGAGCGGCCGTGCGACGAGCCTGGCCGCTGGCGCGCCCACCGACGTGCGCGGCTGGCTCTTCGACGCCAGTGGCCGGCCGCGGGTGGCCATCACCAGCAGCCAGGGGCGGCGCACCGTGTGGTGGCTGGCGCCCGATGCCACCGAGTGGCAGAAGATCCAGGACGGCCAGGAACTCGAGCAGAGCTGGTCTCCGCTGTTCCTCGATCAGGCAGGCAGGCTGTACGTGAGCGCCCCGTGGCGTGGCCACGCGGCGCTCAAGCGCTTCGATTTCGACCGCCGGGCGCCGCAGGCCGAGCCGCTGATCAGCACCCCGGGCTTCGACTTCGGCGGCAGCCTCGTCACCGAGCGCGCCAGCGGCCGCTTGCTGGGTGCGCGCGTGCTCACCGACGCACAGACCACGGTGTGGTTCGACGACGGCATGCGGCGCCTGCAGGCAATGGTGGACGAGCGGCTGCCCGGCCGGGTGAACCAGATCAGTTGCCGGCGGTGCGGCCGTGACGACACCGTGCTGCTCGTGCGCTCCTGGTCCGACCGCGACCCGGGCCGCTGGTTCGTCGTCGACGTGGCCCGCAAGCGCTGGGTGCCCATCGGCTCGGCTCATCCCCAGATCGATCCGCGGCTCATGGCCACCGTGGACTTCCACCGCATCCGGGCCCGCGACGGGCGCGACCTGCCGGTGTGGGTGACGACCCCGGCGGGCACCACGCCCGGCCAGCGCATGCCGGTCGTGGTGATGGTGCACGGGGGGCCGTTCACGCGCGGCGGCTACTGGGCCTGGAACCCGATGAACCAGTTCCTCGCCTCGCGCGGCTACCTGGTCGTGGAGCCCGAGTTCCGCGGCAGCACGGGCTATGGCATGGCTCACTACCGCGCCGGCTGGAAGCAGTGGGGCCGGGGCATGCAGGATGACGTGACCGACGCGCTGCAGTGGGCCGTGTCGCAGGGCTGGGCTGACCCGAAGCGTGCCTGCATCGCCGGGGCGAGCTACGGTGGCTACTCGGCGCTCATGGGGCTGGTGCGCGACCCCGGCCTGTACCGCTGCGCGGTCGCCTGGGTGGCCGTCACCGACCCCTTCCTGCTGTTCGACTGGCGCTGGGACAGCGACCTGGGAGACGACTGGCGCGAGCACGGGCTGCCGCGCGTCCTGGGCGACAAGGAGCGTGATGCGCAGGCCCTGCGAGAGGTTTCGCCGCTGCATCAGGCCGCCCGCATCCGCGAGCCGGTGCTGCTGGCCTTCGGCACGGACGATCGTCGCGTGCCACTGGTGCATGGCACAAGGATGCGCGATGCACTGCGCGCAGCCGGCCACGAGCCCGTGTGGATCACCTATCCGGGCGAGGGCCACGGCTGGCGCACCTTCGACAATCGCGTCGACTTCGCGCGGCGCGTCGAGGACTTCCTGGCCCAGCACCTGCGCTAGCGGCGCACGAGCGGGCGCAGCGCTGGCTGGTGCCGACTATCCGAATCGAACGGATGACCTCCCGCTTACAAGGCGGATGCTC
>JBBAPJ010000160.1:0-2871 GCA_040400855.1 Rubrivivax sp. | reverse complement strand
GCCGCCTACGTGGTGCTGCTCTTCGTGCTCGACGGCGTGCCCTACCCGGCGCTCGTGGCGTGGCGGCGCGGGGTGGCCGGCCGTGCGGTGATCCGGGCCTACGTGCGCCAGCGCTGGCTGCTGGCCACGCTCGGCGGGCTGGCGTCGCTGGGCTCCTACTGGATCGCCCTGTGGGCCATGACTCGTGCACCCGTGGCGGCGGTGTCGGCACTGCGCGAGACCTCCGTGCTCTTTGCCACCGTGCTGTCGGTGCTGGTGCTCAAGGAGCGCTTCGGCCCGCAGCGCGTGCTGGGGGCGGCGGTGATCGTGGGCGGCGTGGTGGCGCTGCGCCTGAGTTGAACGCGCAGCCGTGAACCGCTCAACAGGAGGCAGGATGCTGAAGCTCGAGGGCCTGCCCGCATCGTTCAAGGTGGTGCGCACCGACCGCGAACTCGAGATGGGGCGCGTGGACGAGGCGCTGCGGGCAGCCGGCGGCCAGGTGGTGCTGCTGCCCGACGGCACGCCCGAGGAGGTGCTCGCCCGCGAGGTGGCCGACGCCGACCTGCTGCTCATGTGCTACGCGCGCATCGGCGCCGGCGTGATCGCATCGGCCACGCGGCTGAAGGCCATCGTCAAGTACGGCGTGGGGATCGACGCCATCGACATCGACGCGGCGCGCGCGCGGGGCATCCCGGTGGTGAACGTGCCGGCCTACGCCGAGGAGACGGTGGCCGAGGGGGCCTTCATGCTGCTCATGGCGCTGCTCAAGCGGGTCAAGCCGATCCAGCAGGCGATGCAGCGCGAGGGCTGGATCTGGCCCGAGGCGCGCTGGCTGGCACACGACCTGGCCGGCCGCACGCTCGGCCTGGTGGGGTGCGGACGCATCGGGCGCAGCATGGCGCGCATGGCAGCGGGCTTCCGGATGCGGCTGCTGGCCTTCGATCCGCACGTGCCCGCCGAGGCCTGGCCGGCCGGGGTGGAGCGCTGCGAGTCGCTCGCTTCCATGCTGCCGCGCTGCGACGCGGTGTCGATCCACTGCGTGCTCAATGCGCAGACGCGCCACCTGGTGGGAGCGGCGCAGCTGGCCCAGATGCGGCCACACGCCGTGCTCGTGAACGTCTCGCGCGGCGAGATCGTGGACGAGGCGGCGCTGCTGCAGGCCCTGCAGGGTAGGCGCCTGGGTGGTGCGGGCCTGGACGTGTACGGCCAGGAACCCTTGGCCCGCAGCGGCCACCCCTTGTCCGCGCTGTACGCGCTGGACAACGTGATCCTGTGGCCGCACCTGACGTTCTACACGCACGAGGCGATGCAGCGCCTGGAGGACGAGACGCTCGCGCGCTGCGCCGAGGCGCTGCGTGGCGAGCCCGTGACGGTGCACTCGGGCGACCCGCGGCTGCGCGCGCAGGCGCGCGGCGTTCGGTTCGTCGAGTAATTTGCAGATTGTTGACAATCCTGGCATCCGCCCCGTAGGATCCACGACCATGCCCGTGCGCTCCGCTTCGAGCCTGGCCGACGCCCCGTCCGCGGCGGCGCAGGCGCTGGACGTCCTGCGCGAGCACTCGCTGTCGTCGCTGGCGCAGCGCGAGCTCGAGCGGCGCATCATCTCCGGTGAGATTCCCGCCGGCTCCAAGCTCAACGAGGTGGAGGTGGCCACGGCGCTGGGCGTGTCGCGCGGGCCCGTGCGCGAGGCCTTCGCGGCGCTGGGCCAGGCCGGCCTCGTGCGCGTGGAGAAGAACCGCGGCGTGTTCGTGCGCCAGGTTTCGCTGGACGAAGCCAACGAGTTCTACGAGGTGCGTGCCGCCCTCGAGGGGCTGATCGGCCGGCTGGCGGCGCGGCGCATCTCCCTGGACGAGATCGAGCAGCTGCGCGCCCTGGTCAAGCGCATGCACCAGGTGCAGAAGGGCCGCCGCCCCGAGGAGTACTTCGTGCTCAACGTCGACTTCCATGACCGGCTCGCGCGTGCCGCCCGCAACCAGGCGCTGCTGGCGCACTACCGTGGCGTGGTCAACCAGCTCGACCTGTATCGCCGCGCCACGATCTCGCGCAGCGTCGAGAACATCCCGCTGTCCACCGAGGAGCACGAGGCCATCGTCGAGGCCGTCTCGGCGCGCGACGAAGCGCGTGCCGAGGCGCTGCTGACGCAGCACGTGCTGGCCAGCCGTGCGCGGCTGCACGCGTCTCTGGGCACGTCGGCCCCCTCACCTGGCCCGGCGCAGGCCGCCCGCACCTGAAACCCTTTGCCCTTCACCCCTTTCCCTCCACCCCGAACCGCACCGAGAAGCAGCCCCCGATGAGCACGAACCCATCCTCCGTCCACGTCAACGGCACCGACTACCGCTGGCCGATCCGCCCGGTCGTCGTCGTGTGCATCGACGGGGGCGACCCGGCCTATCTGCGCCAGTTCCTGGCCGACGGCTCGATCCCGAACATCGCGCGCTTCGTGCGCGAGGGCTACGCCGCCGTGGCCGACGGCTCCATGCCCTCCTTCACGTGCCCGAACAACATGTCGATCATCACGGGCACGCCCACCGCCAAGCACGGCATCTCGGGCAACTTCTACCTCGACACCGCCACCTGGCAGCCGGTGGTGATGACGGGCCCCGAGCTGCTGCGCGGCGACACCATCATCACCAAGTTCGCGCAGGCCGGTGCGCGCGTGGTGTCCATCACCGCCAAGGACAAGCTGCGCAAGCAGCTGGCCAAGGGGCTGGACTGCGCGGGCGGGCGCCACGTGTCGTTCTCCACCGAGTTCGTCGAGCGCTGCACGCTGGCGGAAAACGGCATCGAGAACGTGCTCGCGTTCATGGGCATGGAAAAGCCCGGCATGTACTCGATGGAGCTTTCGCTCTTCGTGCTGGAAGCGGGCCTGAAGCTGCTGCAGGAGCGCCGCCC
>JBBAPJ010000159.1:0-2878 GCA_040400855.1 Rubrivivax sp. | reverse complement strand
ATCGGGCTGGCCATCGGCTGCGTGGGCATCGACCCCGTGGCGGGCCACCCGCGCTACACCTTCGGCAACGTCGACCTGATGTCGGGCATCAGCTTCATCCCGACGATGATCGGGGCGTTCGCGGTGAGCGAGCTGCTGCGCGGCGCGATGTCCGGCGAAGGCACGGGTGTGCTCGTGCAGGAGAAGGTGGGCGCGCTCTTTCGCGGCATCGGCGAGGTGACGCGCCGCTACTGGCGCAATTTCATGCGCGGCTCCGTGGTGGGCACGGCCATCGGCGCGCTGCCCGGGGCCGGGGCCGACATCGCGGCGTGGATCTCCTACGCGATGGCCCGGCGCTTTTCCAAGGAGCCCGAGAAGTTCGGCACCGGCCACGTCGAGGGTGTCGTGGAGTCGACCTCCTCCAACAACTCCGCGCTCGCGGGCGCCTGGGTCCCGGCGCTCGTCTTCGGCATCCCGGGCGACTCCATCACCGCCATCGTGATCGGCGTGCTCTACATGAAGGGCATGAACCCGGGGCCGACGGTGTTCCTGCAGAACCCGCAGTTCATCTACGCGGTGTTCATCATCTTCGTGATCGCCAACCTGCTGATGCTGCCGCTGGGCTGGGCGGCCATCAAGGGCGCGGGCAGGCTGCTGCGTGCGCCGCGGCGCATCCTGCTGCCGGTGATCCTGCTCTTTTGCATCGTCGGGTCCTTTGCCATCACCAACAGCCCCTACGGCATCCTCGTGATGCTGATCTTCGGCATCGTGGGCTGGCTGATGGAGGAAAACGGCATACCGGTGGCCCCACTCGTGCTGGGCATCGTGCTGGGCGAACTGCTCGAGCAAAGCTTCCTGACCTCGATGATGAAGGCCGACGGCGACCCGAGCGCCTTCTTCACGCGCCCGATTGCCGGCACGCTGGGCGTGGTGACGCTGGCCGTGTGGGTGGTGATCGGGTGGCGGGCGATGCGCGAGAGCCGCCGGCGTGCAGCGGCCTGAACCCGCGCCCCGCCACGGCACCGATGACCGCTGAACCGACACCCTCCGCTGCACAGTCCGACCCGGTGCGCCTGGGCTGGATGGTCGGCTCGCCACCACCGCCCGACAAGGTCGTGCGCCTGGCCGATGGCTCGGCCTACCGCTTTCCGCAGCTGCGCTGGAGTTTCTCGAACTACCGCCAGCTCATGCCCACGACGAACGTTTCGCGCGGGCTCGGGCCTTGCGAGCCGCTGGCGCGGGCCGAGCGCGCCGACCTGGACGCGGTGAGCTTCACGCCGCTGGGCGCCGAGGCCCCGATGACCTGGGCCCAGGCCTTCGAGGCGACCTACACCGACGGCGTCGTCGTGCTGCACCGCGGGCGCATCGTCCACGAGCGCTACGCAGGCGCGCTGCGGCCCGAGGGGCAGCACATCGCGATGTCGGTGACGAAGTCCTTCTTCGGGCTGCTGGGTGCGGTGCTGGTGGCCGAGGGGGAGCTGGACGAGCACAAGGGCGTGGCGCACTACGTGCCGCAGCTGCGCGACACCGCCTTCGCGGATGCCACCGTGCGCCAGCTGCTGGACATGCGCACGGGGCTGCGCTACAGCGAGGACTACGCCGACCCCGCAGCCGAGATCTGGAGCCACCTGCGCGCCGGCGGCGTGATGCCGCGCCCAGGCGGCTACAGCGGGCCGCAGACCTTCTACGAGTTCCTGCAGACGGTGGGCAAGGCAGGCGAGCACGGCGGCGCCTTCGCCTACAAGACCGTCAACACCGACGCGCTGGGCTGGGTGATGCGGCGCGTCACGGGCCGCTCGGTGGGGCAGCTCCTGAGCGAGCGCATCTGGAGCCGCCTGGGCATGGAGCAGGACGCCTACTTCACCGTCGATGCCGTGGGCAACGAGTTTGCCGGCGGCGGGCTGAACACCGGGCTGCGCGACCTCGCGCGCTTCGGCGAGCTCGTGCGCAATGGCGGTCGCCGGGCTGGCGCGCAGGTCCTCCCGCAGGCTGCCATCGACGACATCCGCCGCGGCGGTGACCGCGCGGCCTTCGTCGGCTTCCCGCTTCTGCAGGGCTGGAGCTACCGCAGCATGTGGTGGGTGTCGCACAACGCGCACGGGGCCTTCATGGCGCGCGGCGTGCACGGCCAGTCGGTCTACGTCGACCCGACGGCCGAGATGGTGATCGCGCGCTACGCCTCGCACCCGCTGGCGGCCAACGCCCACAACGACCCCATCACGCTGCCGGCGTACCATGCGCTGGCCTGCGCCCTCGTCGAGCAACCCCAACCGTGACGACGCAGGGCCCATCACCCAGGAGCCTTCGATGACCGCTTTCTCTTCATGGGCCCGGCTGCCCTCGCGCCGGCTTGGAGTCGCGCTGACGCTCGCTGCCCTCGTGCTGCCGCTGTCCCAGGCCCATGCGCAGCCCACGCCCTGGCCGAAGGCGCAGCCCATCCGACTCGTGGCGGTCTTTCCGCCGGGCGGCTCGGTCGACCAGGTCGCGCGCATCCTGCAGCCGGCGCTGCAGCGCCAGCTCGGCCAGACGGTGGTCGTGGAAAACCGCGGCGGCGCCTCGGGCTCGATCGGTGCGGCCGCGGTGGCGGCCTCGCCGGCAGACGGCTATACCTTCGCCGTGGTCTTCGACAGCCATGCCTCGCTGCCTGCGCTGATCCCGGGCCTGCCCTACGACACCAAGCGCGACCTGCCGCCCGTGGCGCTGCTGGGCACGAGCGCGATGGTGATCGCCGCGCACCCCGATTCGCCCTACCGGACCTTCGGCGACGCGGTGGCCGCGGCGCGCACGGCGCGCGGCGTGAGCTACGGCAGCATCGGCTCGGGCAGCCTCGGGCACCTGGCGCTGGCGCTGCTGGCCAAGGGCAGCTCGCTCAACCTCGTGCACGTGCCCTACAAGGGCG
>JBBAPJ010000158.1:0-2883 GCA_040400855.1 Rubrivivax sp. | reverse complement strand
TACCGGGGGCTGGCGCAGGAGCTCAAGAAGCCGCTGCTGAAGGACCACCTGCTGAACAACGTGTTCTTCGACACCTGCGTGTACCACCAGCCAGGGATCGACCTGCTCACGAAGGTGATCCCGCTGGACAACATCCTCTTTGCCAGCGAAATGATCGGCGCCGTGCGCGGCATCGACCCCGAGACGGGGCATTACTACGACGACACGAAGCGCTACATCGAGGCTGCCGCGATCGACCCCGTGGCGCGGCAGAAGATCTACGAAGGCAACGCGCGGCGCGTCTACCCGCGGCTGGATGCGGCGCTGAAGGCGCGCGGGCGCTGAGCGGCGCGCCGCGATTCCGTGCATCCGCATCCCGACAAACACAGGAGACCGTGACCATGATCCAGGAACTCGGCGTCGTGCGGCGCCGCATCGAGCGCGCCGAGCGCGCGACGGTGGAGGCCCTCGGCCACTACGGCACCGCCACCGTGCACGAAGCGATGGGGCGGCTGGGCCTGATGCACACCGGCATGCGCCCGATTTACGCCGGGGCGAGGGTCTCCGGCACCGCGGTGACGGTGCTGCTGCACCCGGGCGACAACTGGATGATGCACGTCGTGGCCGAGCAGATCCAGCCCGGCGACATCGTGGTGGCCGCGATCACCGCGCCGTGCACCGACGGCTACTTCGGCGACCTGCTGGCCACCTCCTTCCAGGCCCGCGGGGCGCTGGCGCTCGTCATCGACGCCGGCGTGCGCGACGTGCGCGACCTCACCGAGATGCGCTTTCCGGTGTGGAGCCGCGCCATCAGCGCCAAGGGCACGATCAAGGCCACGCTGGGTTCGGTGAACGTGCCGGTGGTGTGCGCCGGTGCGCTCGTGAACCCGGGCGACGCCATCGTGGCCGACGACGACGGCGTGGTCGTCGTGCCCGCCGCGCGCGCGGCGCAGGTGGCCGAGGCGGCGGCCGCACGCGAGGCCAACGAGGCCGACAAGCGCGCCAAGCTTGCTTCGGGCGTGCTCGGGCTGGACATGTACAAGATGCGCGAACCGCTGGAAAAGGCGGGGCTGCGCTACATCGACTGAATGCGTACCGCCCTCATCGGCCTGGGCGAGGTCGGCCGCATCCTCGCCGAGGACCTGCGCCAGCAGGGCCTGCCGGTCACGGCCTTCGACCAGAAGCTGCAGGGCCAGGCGGGCGACCCGATGCGCGAGCACGCGCTGCACCACGGGGTGCAGCTTGCCGAATCGCACGCGTCGGCCGTGCAGGGGGCCGAGCTCGTCATCAGCGCCGTCACGGCAAGCCAGGCCGTGGCCGTGGCGCAGGCCTGCGCGCCGGGCCTCGCGCCCGGGGCCTTCTTCCTGGACTTCAACTCCGCTTCGCCTGGCGCCAAGATCCGCGCCGCCGGGCTTGTCGATGGGGCAGGGGGCCGCTACGTGGAGGGCGCGGTGATGACATCCGTGCCGCCCTACCGCATCCGCGTGCCGCTGCTGCTGGGCGGCCCGCACGCGCCGGCGCTGCAGCCGCGGCTGAACGCCATCGGCTTCGCGGCCCAGGTGGCCAGCGAGCGCCTGGGCGTGGCCTCGGCCACGAAGATGTGCCGCAGCGTCATGATCAAGGGCCTGGAGGCGATGGTCATCGAGAGCTTCACCACTGCGCGCCACTACGGGGTCGAGGATGCGGTGATCGCCTCGCTGCGCGAGACCTTCCCGGGCATCGACTGGGAGAAGCAGGCGGCCTACTTCTTCCAGCGCGTGATCGAGCACGGGCGGCGTCGCAGCGAGGAGGTGCGCGAGGTGGCGGTCACCGTGCAGGAAGCCGGCCTCACCCCGTGGTCGGCCGCCGGCACCGCCGAGCGCCAGGCCTGGGTCGCCGACCTGGCGGACGGGGGTCTGTTCGGCAAGCGCGGCGAGCCCGGCTTCGCGCGCAGCGCCGATTGGCGGCTCGAGGCTGACCGGATGCTCGCCCACCTGAAGAGCAAGGACGACTGAATGGCTTTCGAGAAGACCCCCGGCTGGCTCGACTGGTACGCGAACCCCTCGGCGCCGCGCTTTCGCGTGCCGGCGGGCAGCGTGGACGCCCACTGCCACGTGTTCGGCCCGGGCGATGAGTTCCCCTTTGCGCCCGAGCGCAAGTACACGCCCTGCGATGCCTCGAAGCACCAGCTCTTCGCGCTGCGCGACCACCTGGGCTTCGCGCGCAACGTGATCGTGCAGGCCACCTGCCACGGCGCCGACAACCGCGCCCTCGTGGACGCGTGCCTGGCCTCGGGCGGCCGTGCGCGCGGGGTGGCTACCGTGCGCCGCAGTGTCAGCGACGCCGAGCTGCAGGCCCTGCACGCAGCCGGTGTGCGCGGCGTGCGCTTCAATTTCGTCAAGCGCCTCGTGGACTTCACGCCCAAGGACGAGCTCATGGAGATCGCCGCGCGCGTGGCCGAGCTCGGCTGGCACGTCGTCATCTACTTCGAGGCGGTGGACCTGCCCGAGCTCTGGGACTTCTTCACCGCGCTGCCCACCACGGTGGTGGTGGACCACATGGGCCGCCCGGACGTGCGCAAGCCGCTGGACGGCCCTGAGTTCTCGCTCTTCCTGCGGTTCATGCGCGAGCACCCGAACGTGTGGAGCAAGGTGAGCTGCCCGGAGCGGCTGAGCGTCTCGGGGCCGCCTGCGCTGAACGGCGAGTCTGCCGCCTACCGCGACGTGGTGCCTTTCGCGCGGCGCGTGGTGGAGGAGTTCCCGGACCGCGTGCTGTGGGGCACGGACTGGCCGCACCCGAACCTGAAGGACCACATGCCGGACGATGGGTTGCTGGTGGACTTCATCCCGCACATCGCGGTGTCTGCGGAGTTGCAGAGGAAGCTGCTGGTGGACAACCCGATGAGGTTGTATTGGCCGGAGGAGG
>JBBAPJ010000157.1:0-2887 GCA_040400855.1 Rubrivivax sp. | reverse complement strand
GCCGCGCTGATGGAGTTCCACGCCAACAACCCGGATGCGCCGAACAAGCCGGTGGCCGTGATGATGGTCTACAACAACACGCCGGCAGCCGTCCTGACGCTCAAGAAGAACAACATCAAGACGCCCGCGGACCTCAACGGCAAGAAGGTCGGCGCGCCCGTGTTCGATGCCGGGCGCCGGGGCTTTCCGATCTTCCAGAAGGCCAACGGCATCGGCAGCGTGACCTGGACGAGCATGGACCCGCCCCTGCGCGAGACGATGCTGGTGCGCGGCGACATCGACGCGATCACGGGCTTTTCCTTCACGTCGCTGCTCAACCTCGAGGCGCGCGGCGTCAAGACCGAGGACATCGTGGTGATGCCCTACGCCGACCATGGCGTGCGCCTGTACGGCAACGTGATCATCGCCAACCCCAAGCTGATGCGCGAGAACCCGGCCGCGGTCAAGGCCTTCCTGAGCGCCTTTGCCAAGGGCGCCAAGGAGGTGATGGCCAACCCCGACCCGGCCATCGAATTCGTCAAGGCACGCGACGGCATCATCAACGTCGACCTGGAGAAGCGCCGCCTGCGCATGGCCATCGATGCCGTCGTGGCGAGCCCCGACGCGCGCCGCGAGGGCTTCGGCGTGGTGGTGCCGGGGCGCCTGGCCCTGATGGCCTCCCAGGTGTCCGATGCCTTCGCCACGAAGACACGCGTGAACCCGGATGCGGTGTGGTCGGATGCGTTCCTGCCGCCCAAGGGCGAGCTCAACATCCTGCCGCCGGCGCGCAAGTAAGGCGCACCGTGCCTGGCGCCTCAGCGCCAGTCGTGCGTGATCTGGAACATCACGCCCGCATCTCCGAGCAGGTTGTACTGCAACGAGGTGCGGGGCGTGACCTGGAAGCCCAGGGAAGGCACGAAGCCCGGCGAGAAGCCGCCGTAGTTCAGGGGCACTTTGGTCTGGTACTTGCCGGTGTAGCCGTAGAGGATGCCGCCGGACCACTGCAGGTACATCGACGGCTGTCCGAGCACCCCCTGGTAGCGCTGGCCGATGAAGGCGTAGGCACTGGGCTGGCCGAACGAATTCGTGAAGTACGAGACGCCCCAGAAGCGTCCATCGTTCCCGGCGCGTTCCACGCCCACCGCCCAGACGTGACGGTGCTCGTCGCTCGGGCGCCAGTGCTGCGTGACCGGCGAGAGCACCCAGCGCCATTGGTCGGCGCGCGTGAGCGACTCGCCCCAGCCCGACCAGAGCGACGGATTTGCCCAGACCGGCGCCGGTGCAGCCAGCGCCGCCGCCGCGACGACGACAGCGCCTGCTACCCGGCGAGCCCTTGCAATGGCGACGTGCCCCTTCGCGACCGAGCCCAGGCAATTGCGTATCCTCATGCTCCGGATTGTCTCCGGACTCGATCGACCCTTCGGGCCGCTGCGCCTTGACCCCCCTCCCGGACAGCCATGACCTCTTTCGTCGACTTCCGCAACGTCTGGCTCGCGTACAACGACGAGCTGCTCGCCCAGGGCCACTTCGCGGTGGAGGACATCTCGCTGCAGGTCGGCGAGGGCGAGTTCATCGCCATCGTCGGCCCCTCGGGCTGCGGCAAGAGCACGTTCATGAAGCTCACCACCGGGCTGAAGATGCCCAGCCGCGGCACGATCCAGATCGACGGCCAGCCCGTGACAGGGCCGCTGAAGATCAGCGGCATGGCCTTCCAGGCCCCGAGCCTGCTGCCGTGGCGCACGACGGTGGACAACGTGCTGCTGCCGCTGGAGATCGTCGAGCCCTACCGCTCCACCTTCAAGTCGCGCCGGCGCGAGTACGAAGAGAAGGCGCGCAAGCTGCTCCAAAGCGTGGGCCTGGGCGGCTACGAGGACAAGTTCCCCTGGCAGCTCTCCGGCGGCATGCAGCAGCGCGCCTCGATCTGCCGCGCGCTCATCCACGAGCCCAAGATGCTGCTGCTCGACGAGCCCTTCGGCGCGCTGGACGCCTTCACGCGCGAGGAGCTGTGGTGCGCGCTGCGCGACCTGCACGCGGCGCAGAAGTTCAACGTCATCCTGGTCACGCACGACCTGCGCGAGAGCGTGTTCCTGGCCGACACCGTCTACGTGATGAGCAAGAGCCCCGGGCGCTTCGTCGTCAAGCGAGACATCGACCTGCCGCGCCCGCGCGACCTCGAGGTCACCTACACGCCGCACTTCACAGACATCGTGCACGAGCTGCGCGGCCACATCGGCGCGGTGCGCAAGACCGGCGTGGCCGTACCCCAGTAAGCGAGGATCCCCGATGAAGCTCTCCAAGACGATGGAACGCTGGTCGCCGCTGGTGGTGCTGGCGATCGTGCTCGTGATCTGGCAGTTCGCCGTCTGGCTCTTCAAGGTGCCCGACTTCATCTTCCCCGGCCCGGTGGAGATCGCGCTGCAGTTCACGCAGTTCAGCGGCCCGCTCATGCAGGCCGCGTGGAAGACCTTCTGGGTCACGATGCTGGGCTTTGCCCTGTCTATCGCCGTGGGCGTGCTGCTGGGCTTCCTGATCGGCAGCTCGCGCCTGGCCTACACGTCGCTGTACCCCCTGATGGTGGCCTTCAACGCCGTGCCCAAGGCGGCTGTGGTACCGATCCTCGTGGTGTGGTTCGGCATCGGCCTGGGGCCCGGCATCCTCACCGCTTTCCTGATCTCCTTCTTCCCCATCACGGTGAACATCGCCACCGGCCTGGCCACGCTCGAGCCCGAGCTCGAGGACGTGCTGCGCGTGCTCGGCGCGCGCCGCTGGGACGTGCTCATCAAGGTTGGCCTGCCGCGCTCGATGCCTTATTTCTACGGCTCGCTCAAGGTCGCCATCACGCTGGCCTTCGTGGGCACGGTGCTGGCCGAGATGACGGCCGGCGACTCGGGCATCGGCTACCTGATGC
>JBBAPJ010000156.1:0-2890 GCA_040400855.1 Rubrivivax sp. | reverse complement strand
ACCTGCCGGCCGACACCGTCAAGCGCAACATCGACAAGGCCACCGGCAACCTCGAAGGCGTCAACTACGAGGAGATCCGCTACGAGGGCTACGGCATCGGCGGGGCGGCCATCATCGTCGACTGCATGACCGACAACCGCGTGCGCACGGTGGCCGAGGTGCGCCACGCCTTCAGCAAGTACGGCGGCAACCTGGGCACCGAAGGCTCGGTGGCCTTCCAGTTCAAGCACTGCGGCCAGTTCCTGTTCGCGCCCGGCACGAGCGAGGACAAGGTGATGGAGGTGGCGCTGGAGGCCGGCGCCGAGGATGTGGTCACGGGCGAGGATGGCTCGGTGGAGGTGCTGTGCGCCCCGGGCGACTTCGAGGCCGTGAAGGGCGCGCTGGAGGCGGCCGGGCTCAAGCCCGAACTCGCCGAGGTGACGATGCGCGCGGAGAACCCCGTGGACCTGGCCGGCGAGGACGCCGCCCGCATGCAGAAGATCCTGGACGTGCTCGAGGACCTCGACGACGTGCAGGAGGTCTACCACAACGCCAACCTGGTCGAGTGACGCACGGCCCCGCGATGAAGGTGCTCGTCGTCGGCGGGGGCGGTCGCGAGCACGCGCTGGCGTGGAAGCTCGCGCAAAGCCCCCGCGTGTCGCAGGTGCTGGTGGCCCCGGGCAACGGCGGCACGGCACGCGAGCCCGGCGTGCGCAACGTCGCGCTCACGGACCTGGAGGCCCTGGCTGACCTGGCGCGCGCCGAGCAGGTGGCGCTCACGGTGGTCGGCCCGGAGGCCCCGCTGGCCGCCGGCATCGTCGACCTCTTTACGAGCCGCGGCCTGCGCATCTTCGGGCCCACGCGCGCGGCGGCGCAGCTCGAGAGCTCCAAGGCCTGCGCGAAGGATTTCATGCGTCGCCACGGCATCCCCACGGCCGCCTACGCCACCTTCACCGATGCGGCCAGCGCCCACGCGCACGTGGCGCAGCACGGCGCGCCCATCGTCGTCAAGGCCGATGGCCTGGCCGCCGGCAAGGGCGTGGTGGTGGCGATGACGGCCGAGGAGGCGCACGCCGCGATCGACGAGATGCTCGGCGGCCACACGCTGGGCGTGCGCCACAACAGCGGCGGCGCGGCCGTGGTGCTGGAGGAGTTCATGGCCGGCGAGGAGGCGAGCTTCATCGTCGCCTGCGACGGCACGCACGTCGTGGCGCTGGCCACGAGCCAGGACCACAAGCGCATCTTCGATGGCGACCAGGGCCCCAACACCGGGGGCATGGGGGCCTACTCGCCCGCGCCCGTCGTCACGCCCGACGTGCATGCGCGCGTCATGCGCGAGATCATCGCGCCCACGGTGGCCGGGCTGCGTGCGGACGGCACGCCCTTCACCGGGTTCCTCTACGCCGGGCTGATGATCGACGCGCAGGGCCGCCCGCGCACGGTGGAGTTCAACGCGCGCCTGGGCGACCCCGAGGCGCAGGTGCTGCTGATGCGTCTGAAGAGCGACCTGCTCGAGCTGCTGCTGCACGCCACCGACGGCACGCTCGACCAGGTGGAGCTGCAGTGGGATCGGCGCTTCGCCCTGGGCGTGGTGATGGCCGCTGCCGGCTACCCGCTGGCGCCACGCACGGGTGACGTGATCGAGGGGCTGGCCCCAGCCGGGCCGGACGCGCACGTCTTCCACGCCGGCACCACGCCCGGCCCGGACGGCCTCGTGCGCACCAGCGGCGGGCGCGTGCTGTGCGTCACGGCGCTGGGTGATTCCGCGCGCATCGCGCAGCAGCGCGCCTACGAGGCCCTGGCGCCGATCCGCTTCGAAGGCGCCCAATGGCGAACCGACATCGGCCACCGGGCCGCGAAGGCACACAGATGACCGCACCCGCCCGCGCGCCGGTGGAACTGAAGGAACGCCCCGTGCAGCTGCGCGGCAGCCGCCTGGCGCGCGCGCTGCTGCGCGCGATCGGCTGGCAGCTCGACTTCGACGGCCTGCCCGCGCGCCAGGGCGTGGTCGTCGTCTACCCGCACACCTCGAACTGGGACTTCCCCGTGGGCATGCTCGCCAAGTGGGCGATGGGCTTTCCCGCCATGTTCTGGGGCAAGGAGTCGCTGTTTCGCATCCCGCTGTTCGGGCGCTGGCTGAGCTGGATTGGCGGCGTGCCGGTGGACCGCAACGCCCCGGGCGGCATCGTGCCGGACATGGTGCAGCGCCTGCGCGTGGCGCGCGAGCGCGACGATTTCTACTGGCTCGTGCTGGCACCCGAGGGCACCCGCTCGTGGCGCCCGGCCTGGCGCAGCGGCTTCTACCGCGTCACCGTCGGCGCGGACGTGCCGCTGGCCCTGGCCCACATCGACTACGGCCGCCGGCGCATCGGCGTGCACTCGTGCCTGCAGCTGTGCGGCGAGGTCGAGGCCGACATGGCCGAGATCGCGCGCCGCCTCGGCCCGGCGCGCGGCTACCGGCCCGAGCAGGCTGCACCGATCCGGCTGGGTGCCGCCGAGCCCCCGCGCGAGGCCGAGCCTGCCGACACCCCTGCTGCCCAGAGGACCCCGTCATGAGCACCCCCTTCGACACCGCTGCCGTGCGCACCTACCTGCTGGGCCTGCAGGACCACATCATCGACACGCTGCAGGCCGAGGACGGCCACACCTTCATCAGCGACGGCTGGACGCGCGAGCCCGGCGGGCGCCTGGAGGGCGACGGCCTGTCGCGCCTGGTGGAGGAGGGCGCCCTGCTCGAGCGCGGGGGCTGCAACTTCAGCCACGTGAAGGGCCGCACGCTGCCGCCTTCGGCCACCGCGCACCGCCCCGAGCTGGCCGGCTCGCCCTTCGAGGCGATGGGCGTGTCGCTCGTCATGCACCCGCGCAACCCCTACGTGCCCACCGTGCACATGAACGTGCGCATGTTCGCCGC
>JBBAPJ010000155.1:0-2899 GCA_040400855.1 Rubrivivax sp. | reverse complement strand
TCGACATCTACCAGCCCCAGCGCAACCCCTACTTCGACCGCGTGCTCAAGCAGGGCCGGCTGCGCTTCGGGCGGGCCCAGGCCTACCCGCGCGGCACGCCCATCCGCCAGCTCATGGCCCGCATCCGAGAGGGCCAGCCCTTCTTCAACATGCCCGACCAGGACTTCGGCCCGCGCGAGAGCAGCTTCGTGCCCTTCTTCGGCGTGAGCGCGGCCACGCTCGTCGCGCCCTCGCGCATGGCGCGCATGCTCGACATGGTGGTGCAGCCGGTGGTGGTGGACATGCTGCCTGGCGCGCAGGGCTGGCGCGTGCGCTTCCTGGCCCCGCTGGAGGGCTTTCCGACCGACGACGCGCTGGCCGACGCCGCGCGCATGAACGCCTTCGTGGAGCAGCAGATCCGCCTGGATCCGGCGCAGTACCTGTGGGTGCACAAGCGTTTCAAGACGCGCCCGCCCGGCGAGCCGCCCGTGTACTGAGCGCGCGGCGTGCGCCCGCGCGCCGATAATCGCGCCCCATGACGCTGCGCTTCACGAAGATGCAAGGCGCCGGCAACGATTTCATCGTGCTCGACGCCACGCGCGCGCCCATCGCGTTGCCGCCCGAGCGCGCGCGCGCGCTGGCCGACCGGCGCTTCGGGATCGGTGCGGACCAGATCCTCGTCGTCGGCCCGGCGCCCACGCCGCAGGTGGACTTCGGCTACCGCATCTTCAACTCCAGCGGCGAGGAGGTGGAGCACTGCGGCAACGGCGCGCGCTGCTTCCTGCGCTACGTGCGCGCCAAGGCGCTCGCCCAGGGCCCGGTGGTGCGCGTGCAGACGATGAACCGCGTGCTCGAGCTGCGCGAGCGCGCAGACGGGCGCGTGAGCGTGGACATGGGCGCGCCCGAGTTCGAGCCCGCGCGCGTGCCCTTCGACCCCCAGGGGCTCGTGCCACGCCGCCAGGCGGGTTTCGAGCTGTGGCCGCTGGCCTGGCCGGACACGCCGGGCACGGTCGAGGTCGCCGTGCTGTCGATGGGCAACCCGCACGCCGTGCTGCGCGTGGACGACGTGGACACCGCTCCCGTGGCCCGGCTGGGCCCGCTGATCGAGCGCCACGCGCGCTTTGCGGCACGCGTCAACGCCGGCTTCCTGCAGCTCGTGTCGCGCAGCCACGTGCGGCTGCGCGTCTTCGAGCGCGGCGCGGGCGAGACGCTCGCCTGCGGCACCGGGGCGTGTGCGGCCGTGGTGGCGGGCATCCGCCTGGGCTGGCTCGATGCGGCAGTGGACGTGGACACGCGCGGCGGGCGCCTGACGATCGAGTGGGCGGGCGGCGCCGGCACACCCGAGGCCCTGCACGCAAGCGTGCTGATGAGCGGCCCGGCCGCATTCGTCTTCGAAGGAGAGACCGAGCTGTGACTTCCCCCGAGAGCCCCGCCGTGCAAGGCATCACCGAGCACGACATCGCGCAGTACCTGGCCAACAACCCCGCCTTCTTCGAGCGCCACGCCGAGCTGCTCGCCTCGATCCAGCTGGCCAGCCCCCATGGCCAGCGCGCCGTGTCGCTGCAGGAGCGCCAGATGCAGATGCTGCGCGAGCGCATCCGGGGCCTGGAGCAGAAGATCGTCGAGATGATCCGCCACGGGCAGGAGAACGTGACGCTGGCCGACCGGCTGCACCGCTGGATGCGCGCCCTGCTGCTCACCGCGCAGCCGGCTGCGCTGCCCGCGGTGCTGCTGGAGGCGCTGCAGCACGAGTTCCTCATCCCGCAGGCGGCGCTGCGCCTGTGGGGCGTGGACGCTGCCCACGAGCAAGCTCCCTTCACCCAGGGCGTGAGCGCGGAGGTCAGGAGCTTTGCCTCGAGCCTGACCACCCCCTACTGCGGCCTCAACGGCGGCTTCGAGGCCGCACGCTGGCTGCAGCAGCCCTCCACCGTGATGTCGCTGGCGATGATCCCGCTGCACGACGAGGGCGGCACGACCATCGGGCTGCTCGTGCTGGGCTCGCCCGACCCCACGCGCTACAGCGCCGAGATGGGCACCGAGTTCCTCGTGCGCATCGGCGAGGTGGCCAGTGCCGCGCTGTCGCGGCTGCGCAGCGACTGAGCGGGCGCGCCCGCCCCGACCCGGAGCCTGCCTTGGAGCCTGCCGCCCCGCAAGCGCTGCCCGCCGAGCTCGAGGCCTTCTTGCAGCACCTCGTGGTGGAGCGGCGCCTGGCCGCGCGCACGGTGGCGATGTACCGCGAAGCGCTGGGCCGGCTCGAGGTGTCGGCGCAGGGGCAGGCGGTGGAGCTCAAGCGCCTGAAGGCGCACCACGTGCGGCGCTTCATCGGCGAGCTGCGCGAGCGCGGCCTCGGCCCGCGCAGCATCGCCATCGCGCTGGCTGCCTCGCGCGGCCTGTACCGCTGGTGGGGGCGCCATGGCGAGGTCGAGGCCAACCCGGTCGAAGGCATCCGCGCGCCGCGCGCGCCCAAGCCGCTGCCCAAGGCGCTGTCGGTGGAGCAGGCCCAGGCACTGGCCAACGGCCCTGCGCCGCGTGAGCAGGACGATGCGCGGCTGCGTGCGCGCGACCACTGCATCGTCGAGCTGCTCTACGGCTGCGGGCTGCGCGTGGGCGAGCTCACGGGGCTGGACGTGCGGCCCGGTGCGCAGGCTGCGGGCTGGATCGACGCCGCAGACGGCACCGCGCACGTGCTGGGCAAGGGCTCGCGGCGGCGCAGCGTGCCCGTGGGCGGGCCGGCGCTGCAGGCGCTCGCGGCATGGCTGGCCGTGCGCGGCGAGCTCGTGCGCGGCGACGAGGGCGCGCTCTTCGTCTCGCGCCGCGGCACGCGCCTGACGGCCAGCCAGGTGCGCACGCGCCTGAAGACGCTCGCGCTGCGCGCGGGCCTGCCCACGCACGTGCACCCGCACATGCTGCGCCACAGCTT
>JBBAPJ010000154.1:0-3002 GCA_040400855.1 Rubrivivax sp. | reverse complement strand
CCATCACCTTGTCGGCCCACAGCACGTAGCCGGCGGCGTCCGGGCGGTGGAAGGCCGCCGGGTTCGTGTCCCAGGTGAAGAGCAGGGCACGCGCGCGGTTCGGGTTGGACAGGGTGAAGTCGGGGTGCTGAACGAGCTGGCGCACCCGCGCGAAGACGCGGCCGTCGCGTTCGGGCACGCGTGCCTGCAGCGCGAACCACTTGTCGAGCACGAGCGGGTCGTGGCGGAAGCTGGCATGCAACCGCTCGAGGGCGGGCTGCGCGAGCTCGGCATGCACGGCGGCCAGGGCCTCCACCGCGCCGAGCCGGTCGGTGAGGTTGGAGGCGTCCTTGGCGCGCTGGTAGGCGCGGCCCGGCCACACCGGGTCGCCGCTGGCGCAGGCGTCGCGCACGAGCATCCCAAGCGCCAGGTTGGCCAGCGCGCGCCGGCCCACCTGCGCCCCGTCAGGGCGGTAGCCCTCCTGCACCTGGTGTGCCGCGAAGGCGCGCTCCCAGTCCTCGCGCAGGGCTTGCGCGAGGCGGTCGAGCATGGCTTCGCGCACGCGGTTGACGGCTTGCGGATCCACCGGGTCGAGCCGGTCCACGAGGCTGCGCTCAGGGGGCACCGTGAGGATCAGGGCCTTCACCGCGGCATCGAGCCCGGGGTCGTGCAGCACGGCCCGCAGCGCGGCCAGGAGCGCGTCGTCGAGCTCTGCTGCACCCGCCTGGGCGGTCACGGCCGCCTGCAGCCGCGCGTGGAAGACACGCTGCGCAGCCTCCCAGCGGTTGAAGGTGTCGGGGTCATGCTGCATCAGACGCAGCAGGGCCGCCTCGTCCAGGCCATCTTCGAGCAGCACGGGGGCCGAGAAGCCGCGCATGAGCGACGGCAGAGGCTGGCTCGGCATGTCGACGAAGGTGAAGCTCTGCCGCGCCTGGGTGAGCACGAGCGTGCGCTCCCGGCCGGCATCCTGCGCCTCGCCCTCGAGCCGCAGCGCCAGGGGCTGGTTGTCGCCGCCAAGCAGCCCCATGCGCACGGGGATCACCTGCGGCTCGCCGCGCGTGGCCTGCTCGAGCTCGAGCGAGTAGCGCTGCGCGGCGGCGTCCCAGCTGCCGCGTGCCGTCACGCGCGGCGTGCCGGCCTGGCTGTACCAGCGCCTGAAGGCGGCCAGGTGCTGCGCCAGCATGCTGCCCGGGTTGGCATCGGCCACGGCCTGCGCGAAGTCGTCGCAGGTCACGGCCTGCCCGTCGTGGCGCTCGAAGTAGAGCTTCATGCCGCGCGCGAAGCCCTCGCGGCCCACGAGCGTGTCCATCATGCGCACCACCTCGGCGCCCTTCTCGTAGACGGTGGCGGTGTAGAAGTTGTCGATCGCCTCGTAGCTGTCGGGCCGCACCGGGTGCGCCAGGGGGCCGGCGTCCTCGGGGAACTGCAGCGCACGCAGCGCCCGCACGTCCTCGATGCGCCGCACCGCGCGTGCCGAAGGCGTGGTCGCCATGTCCTGGGCGAACTCCTGGTCACGGAAGACAGTCAGGCCTTCCTTGAGCGAGAGCTGGAACCAGTCGCGGCAGGTCACGCGGTTGCCGGTCCAGTTGTGGAAGTACTCGTGTGCCACCACGCGCTGGATGCCGTCGAAGTCGGCGTCGGTGGCGCTGGCAGGGCTGGCCAGCACGTATTTCGTGTTGAAGAGGTTGAGCCCCTTGTTCTCCATCGCCCCCATGTTGAAGTCGTCCACGGCGACGACCATGAAGCGCTCGAGGTCCAGCGGCAGCGCAAAGCGCGCCTCGTCCCAGATCACGGAGGCCACGAGCGAGGCCATCGCGTGCTCGGTCTTGCCCAGGTCGCCCGGGCGCACCCACACCTGCAGCAGGTGGTCGGTGCCCGCGCGCGTGCGGATGCGCTGCTCGCGCGCGACGAGGTCGGCCGCCACGAGTGCGAAGAGGTAGCTCGGCTTGGGGAAGGGGTCGTGCCAGGTGGCGTAATGGCGGCCTGCGTCGAGCTCGCCCTGCGCCACGAGGTTGCCGTTGGACAGCAGCACCGGGTAGTGCGCGCGATCGGCACGCAGCGTGACGGTGTAGACGGCCATCACATCGGGGCGATCGAGGAAGTAGGTGATGCGCCGGAAGCCCTCGGCCTCGCACTGCGTGAAGAAGCCCCCGCCGCTCGTGTACAGGCCCGAGAGCTCGGTGTTCTTCTCCGGGGCGCAGGTGTTGCGCAGCTCCAGCACGAAGCTCTCGGCCTCGGGCGGGTTGTCGATGACGAGCCGGCCTTCCTCGTGGTGGAAGGACAGGCTCTCTCCGCCGCTCATCACGCGCAGCAGCGTCAGGCCCTCGCCGTGCAGGGCCAGCGGCGTGCCGGCCGGTGTGTCGGGGGCGCGCTCGACGGTGAGCCGGCTGGCCACGATGGTCTTGGCCGGATCGAGGTCGAAGGTGAGTTCGGCCGCACGGATGCGCCACGGCGGGGGCGTGTAGTCGGTGCGTTGCACGACGAGCGGGGCAGCTCCTTCACGCATGAGGGCAGTCTCCAGGATGCAGGGGATCGATCGGGGGCGGCAGGGCGCGCGCAGCGGGAGCGGCCGGAAGAGGCTACAGCCCCTGCTTCAGGCTGGCCTCGACGAAGGAGTCGAGGTCGCCGTCGAGCACCTTCTGGGTGTTGCTGATCTCCACCCCGGTGCGCAGGTCCTTGATGCGGGACTGGTCGAGCACATAGGAGCGGATCTGGTGGCCCCAGCCGACGTCGGTCTTGGCGTCCTCCAGCTTCTGCTGGGCCTCGCGCTGCTTGCGCATCTCGTGCTCGTACAGCCGGCTGCGCAGCATGGCCCAGGCCTCGTCGCGGTTGCGGTGCTGCGAGCGGTCGTTCTGGCACTGCACCACGATGTTGGTGGGCAGGTGCGTGATGCGCACGGCCGAGTCGGTCTTGTTGATGTGCTGGCCGCCCGCGCCGCTGGCGCGGAAGGTGTCGATGCGCACGTCCGCCGGGTTGATCTCGATCTCGATGGAGTCGTCCACCTCGGGGTAGACGAAGAGGCT
>JBBAPJ010000153.1:0-3058 GCA_040400855.1 Rubrivivax sp. | reverse complement strand
GGAGGTGCCGCCCGGGGCGAAGGGCACGACGAAGCGGATCGACTGGCGCGGCCAGTTCGAGGTGGCCTGGGCGCGGGCCACGGCCGGGATCAGCGCCGGGGCCAGCAGGGTCGAGGCGGCCAGGGCGCGGCGGCGGGTGACGGTCATGGGGTCTCCTGGAGGGTCTTGTGGGAAAGGCTGGGCGATCTTCCCGTCGCCTGGAATCAGAACTGGTAGCGCCGCAGGCCCCCGTCCACCGGGATCACGGCGCCAGTGATGTAGGAAGCCAGCGGGCTGGCAAGGAAGCATACGAGATGCGCGATGTCCTCGGGCTCGCCGTAGCGGCCCATCGGGATCTCGTGCTCGCACTGCCACTGCCGGTATTCGGGCGTGTAGTTGCGGTAGATCTGCTCGGAGTGGATGCGCCCGGGAGGAACGCAGTTCACGGTGATGCCGTGCGGCCCGACCATGCGCGAAAGCCCCTTGGCCCAGCTGTGCAGCCCCGCCTTGGCGCAGAAGGCGCCGTTGACGTGCTCGGGCTCGCTCTTGCCCGTGATGTTGACGATGCGGCCCCAGCGCCGCTGGATCATCGCGTCCACGAGGGCGTCCGCCAGCTGGCGCGGGCGGTGGAAGTTCAGCGTGATGGCCTCCTGCCACTGCGCCTCGCTCACGTGCAGCTCCTTGAAGCTGCGCGAGCCGCCGGCGTTGTTGACCAGGATGTCCACGTGCCCGAGGCCCGCGCGCGCGGCCTGCGCCACGCGCGCGGCGGCGTCCTCGGCGTACATGTCCTGCTCGATGAGCACGGGCGCATGGCCACCGGTGGCCACGATCTCGTCGGCCAGTTCGCGCAGCCTGTCGGCACGGCGTGCGGTGATGGCCACGCGCACGCCCTCGGCGGCCAAGGCCCGCGCGATGCCCCGGCCGATGCCCACGCTGGCGCCGGTGATGAGAGCGGTACGGTCTCGAAGCTGCAGGTCCATCTCAGGCTCCGGCGGGCGTGGCGTACTGTTCGGTGTCCACCTCCGCCTGCGACTGGGCGGGGTAGCGCGGGCCGCAGACGTCGGCCTGGGGGAAGAGTGCCTGCGCCGCGTCGAAGAGCTCGGGGGCGATGCGCAGCGTGGCGGCCGAGACGTTCTCCCGCAGGTGGGCCAGGCTCGTGGTGCCGGGAATCGGGATCACGTCCGGGCCGCGCGCCAGCAGCCAGGCCAGCGCGAAGGCGGCGGGGCCGCAGCCGGCCTCGCGCACGATCGCCCGGAACTGCGCCAGGCGCTCGAGGTTGCGCTGCCAGGTGTCGCCGACGAAGCGGGGGTTCGTGCGCCGCAGGTCGCCCGGCTGGAGGGCGGAGGTGTCCAGCGGCTTGTCGGCGAAGTAGCCCCGCGCCACGGGGCTGAAGGCGACGAAGGCCACGCCGAGCTCGCGGCAGGCCTGCAGCACCGCGATCTCGGGGTTGCGTGTCCACAGCGAGTACTCGGACTGCAGCGCCGCGATCGGGTGCACGGCGTGCGCGCGGCGCAGCGTGGCGGCCGAGACCTCGCTCAGGCCGAGCGCCCTCACCTTTCCCGCCTCGAGCAGGCGCACCATCTCGCCCACCGAGTCCTCGATGGGCACCGACTTGTCCCAGCGGTGCAGGTAGTACAGGTCGATGACGTCCGTGCCCAGGCGCCTCAGGCTGTCCTCGCAGTTGCGCCGGATCGCCTCGGGGCGGCCGTCGATGACGCGCTTGACGCTGCCGTCGGGAAAGGTCACGCCCGCCATCCCGCCCTTGCTCGCCAGCACGATGCGCGAGCGGTGCGGCTTGAGCACGCGTCCGACGAGCGTCTCGTTCACGCCGAAGCCGTAGAGGGCGGCCGTGTCGAAGTGCGTCACGCCCAGGTCGAGTGCCTCGAGCAGCAGGCGCTCGGCCGCCTCGAACGGCGGCGGCTCGCCGTAGGCGTGGCTCAGGTTCATGCAACCCAGGCCAACGGGCGCGACCTCGAAGACGCCGATGCGGCGCAGCGGCGTCACAGCTGCTGCTCCAGGCGGTGCAGCACCTCGTAGCAGGGCAGCACCTGTGCCACGCTGGCGTTGGGCTCGCGGCCCTCGCGGATGGCGGCGAAGAACTCGCGGTCCTGCAGCTCGATGCCGTTGACCGACACATCCACCTGCGACACGTCGATCTTCTCCTCCTTGCCGGTGTAGAGGTCGTCGTAGCGGGCGAGGTAGGTGCCGGTGTCGCCGATGTAGCGAAAGAAGGTGCCCAGCGGCCCGTCGTTGTTGAAGGACAGGCTCAGCGTGCAGAGCGCCCCGTTGGCCGCCTTGAGCTGGATGCTCATGTCCATCGCGATGCCGAGCTGCGGGTGGATAGGCCCCTGCAGTGCGTTCGCCTGCACGATCGGGCTTTGCGCCTGGTAGGCGAAGAGGTCCACCGTGTGCGCGGCGTGGTGCCACAGCAGGTGGTCGGTCCAGCTGCGCGGCTGGCCCAGGGCGTTCATGTTCGTGCGCCGGAAGAAGTAGGTCTGCACGTCCATCTGCTGGATGCGGAAGTCGCCGGCCGTGATGCGCCGGCGCACCCACTGGTGGCTCGGGTTGAAGCGCCGCGTGTGCCCGCACATCGCCACGCGCCCCGTCTGGCGCTGGCGTTCGACCACCGCCTGCCCGTCCTTCAGCACGTCGCACAGCGGGATCTCCACCTGCACGTGCTTGCCCGCGTCCAGGCAGGCCAGCGCCTGCGAGGCGTGCATCTGCGTGGGCGTGCACAGGATCACGGCGTCCACCTCGCGGATGGCCAGGCTCTCGGCCAGGTCGGTGGTGACGTGGGCGATGCCGTACCTGTCGGCCACCTCCTTCGTCTTGCCGTGCTCGCGGCCGACGAGGGAGACCACCTTCACGTCGGCGATGTTGCGGATGCCGTCGAGGTGCTTGATGCCGAAGGCGCCGGCGCCGGCGAGGGCGACTTGGATTGTCATGGGAGGGAGCTTTCGGGGGAGTTTCAGTTCTCGAGGATCAGGTGCCCCACCGCCGTGTTCGAGGCGGGCACGTGATAGAAGCGGTGCGCCACGCGGGGCTTGGGCCCGCCGGCCACGTCGGCCATCGCGCCGCG
>JBBAPJ010000152.1:0-3099 GCA_040400855.1 Rubrivivax sp. | reverse complement strand
GTGCTCGCGCCGAAGGTGATGTACTGGGCGCTGCGCAACTGGCTCGCGAACTTCGCCACCCACTGGGGCCTGGACGTCGAGTTCATCGACATGACCGATCCCGCTGCCGTGCAGGCCGCCGTGCGGCCCGGGCGCACGAAGGTCGTGTGGGTGGAGACCCCCGCCAACCCGCTGTGGACCCTCACCGACATCGCAGCCACGGCGAAGGTGGCGCACGCCGCAGGCGCGCGGCTCGCGGTGGATTCCACCGTGGGCACCCCGGTGCTCACGCAACCACTGGTGCTCGGCGCCGACATCGTGATGCACGCGGCCACCAAGTACCTCAACGGCCACTCCGACCTGGTGGCAGGCGCCCTCGTCACGCGCGAGAACGACGAGTTCTGGCAGCGCGTGCGCAAGGTGCGCGCACAGGTCGGCGGCACGCTCGGCTCCTTCGAGGCCTGGCTGCTCGTGCGCGGCATGCGCACGCTGCACGTGCGGGTGGCCGCGCAGTGCGCAAGCGCCCTGCGCATCGCCACGCACTTCGAGCGACACCCGCTGGTGGAGGCGGTGCTCTACCCCGGGCTGCCCGCGTTCCCGGGGCACCCGGTGGCGTGCGCCCAGATGGCCGGGGGCTTCGGCGGCATGCTGTCCCTGCGCGTGAAGGCACCGGCCGGCTCCGGGCCCGCCGGCGGCGAGGCGGCCGCCATTGCAGTGGCCGCGCACACGCAGATCTGGAAGCGCGCCACGTCGCTGGGCGGCACCGAGAGCCTCGTCGAGCACCGTGCCAGCATCGAGGGCGCCGGCACGCCCGCCCCGCCCGACCTGCTGCGCCTGTCCGTGGGCCTGGAGCATGCCGACGACCTGATCGCCGACCTGGAACATGCCCTGGCGCGCGCGCACGCGGCCTGAGCCTGAGGCCTGCGCACCTCTCCCGCCCCTTCCACTTTCCTACTGCTGAAGGCCAACCGATGGAACTGCTCGACGACATCGTCCAGGACGCCCCCCACCTCGTGGCGATCCGCCGCGACATCCACGCCCACCCTGAACTCGGCTTCAAGGAGCACCGCACCTCCGCCCTCGTGGCCGAGCAGTTGCGTGGCTGGGGCATCGAGGTCCACACCGATCTCGCCCCGCCCGGGCTCGTGGCCATCGTGCGCGGGCGCGACGGCGGCGCCTGCGGCCGGGCCGTGGGCCTGCGCGCGGACATGGACGCGCTGCCCATCACCGAGGCCAACACCTTCGCGCACGCGAGCCGCCACCCCGGCCAGATGCACGCCTGCGGGCACGATGGACACACGGCGATGCTGCTGGCCGCGGCCAAGAGCCTGGCGAGCCGGCGCGACTTCGACGGGACCGTCTACCTTGTCTTCCAGCCAGCCGAGGAAGGCCTCGGGGGCGCCTACGCGATGGTGCAGCAGGGCCTGTTCACGCGCTACCCGATGGAGGCCATCTTCGGCCTGCACAACTGGCCCGGCATGCCCGCGGGCACGATCGCATCCAGCCCGGGGCCGGTGATGGCCGGCGGAAGCATCTTCAAGGTGACGGTGCGCGGCACGGGCGCTCACGCGGCGCATCCGCACCGCGGGGTCGATCCCGTGGTGATCGCCTCGCACGCGGTGCAGGCCTTCCAGACCATCGTCAGCCGCAGCGTCAAGCCCATCGACACGGCCGTGATCTCCACCACGATGATCCGCGCCGGCGAGGCCATCAACGTCATCCCCGACCACTGCATCCTCGAGGGCACGGTGCGCACCTTCTCGAACGAGGTGACGGACCTGGTGGAGCGGCGCATGCGCGAGATCTGCACCCACCTCGGCCCGGCCTTCGGGGCCACGCTCGAGCTCGACTTCCAGCGCCGGGTGCCCGCCACCGTCAACACCCCCTACGAGGCCGACTTCGCAGCGGGCGTCATGCGCAGCATCGTCGGCGATCGCCAGGTGCCGGTGCAGGAGCCGAGCATGGCCAGCGAGGACTTCGCCCACATGCTGCAGGCCTGCCCGGGCTCCTACGTGTTCCTGGGCAACGGCGAGGGCGAGGGCCCGCACCGTCTGCCCGGCCACGGAGAGGGCCCGTGCCTGCTGCACAACCCGGCCTACGACTTCAACGATGCGGTGCTGCCGCTGGGCGCGACCTACTGGGTGCGACTGGCCGAGGCCTGGCTGGCGCACACCCGGCCCTGAGCGGCCCGGATCAGCTGCCGCGGTAGGTGGAGTAGCTCCACGGGCTCGCCAGCAGCGGCACGTGGTAGTGGGCCTGCGGGTCCGCGATGCCGAACTCCAACGGCACCACGTCCAGGAACGGGGGGTCGGGCAAGGCCACGCCGCGGGCGCGGAAGTACGCCGCCACCTCGAAGACGAGCCGGTAGCGTCCGGCTGTCATCGATGCCGCATCCAGCAAGCCGCCTTCGGCGCGGCCGTCGGCGTTGAGCGTCACCGTCCTGAGGGTGTGCACCCGCTCGCCCTCGAGCCGCTGCAGCGTCACCCGCATGCCCGCTGCCGGGCAGCCGTGCGCCGTGTCCAGCACATGCGTGCTCAATCCCATCTCGTGCTTCCTTGAGTTGGTCAGGCCGGGATCGTAGCCGCGGCCTCGCATCCCGCAGCGCGCGGTGGTCTGGCCCGCCGGCTGGCCTCCGGCTCCGACCAGGTCCGGCCCGGCCGCACCGGATTGGCCGGCCCCTTGCACCACCCCGGCGCACGGCGGGTTGGCTTGCGCCCAGCTTCGGTGCAATACTGGTGGGCTGAGTGCGCACGCAACTTGCTCGTTCTGCGCAACCGCTTCTCCACTTTCCCGGAGTTCCTGCCATGTCCTTCCGCACCCTGACCCGTCGCGCGCTGCTGTCGGCCACCGCCGCGCTGCTGGCCGCTCCCGCCCTGGCCCAGACACCCATCAAGTTCCAGCTCGACTGGCGCTTCGAGGGCCCGGCCGCCCTGTTCCTCGCCTCGGGCGCCAAGGGGTACTACAAGGCAGCCGGCCTGGACGTGACGATCGACGCGGGCAACGGCTCGGGCGGCACGGTCACGCGGGTGGCTTCCGGCACCTACGACATGGGCTTTGCCGACCTCGCCGCGCTGATGGAGTTCCACGCCAACAACCCGGATGCGCCGAACAAGCCGGTGG
>JBBAPJ010000151.1:0-3197 GCA_040400855.1 Rubrivivax sp. | reverse complement strand
TGGTGCCGACTATCCGAATCGAACGGATGACCTCCCGCTTACAAGGCGGATGCTCTACCAGCTGAGCTAAGTCGGCACGCGCCGCGATTGTAGGAGGCAGGGCCCGGCGGCGCCGGGGCTGCTTACTTGATGCGCGTGAGCGAAGGGCGGCGACCGCCAGGAGCCGGGCCGCCCGGTGCAGGGCCGGAGGGTGACGCAGCGGCGGGCTCGTCGGTGGCAGGCTGCCTCGCGTCGAGCTCCGGGCCTGCGTCGCTGCCCGCAGCCTTGGCATCGGCATCAGCAGGCGCAGCCCTTTCTGCCAGCCTAAGGGGCACCGCAGCGCCCGGGGGGGCTGCAGTGGCTGCGCCCGCGGCAGCCCGCAACGCCGCCGGCGCAGTGCGCGCCGTGGCTGCAGTCGGGGCAGAGGCGGGAGCAGGCGCGGGCGCCGGCACCGGGAAGGCCATGCCCTGGCCATTCTCGCGCGCATAGATGGCCACCACCCGGTCTACCGGCACCATGATGTCGCGCGCCACCCCGCCGAAACGGGCGCGAAAGCTGATCACGTCGTTGCCCAGGCTGAGCGAGCTGGTGGCCTCGAAGCCGACGTTGAGCACGATCTCGCCGTTCTTCACGTACTCGACCGGCACCTGTACCGTGTCGTCGACGTGCACGGCCACGTAGGGCGTGTAGCCGTTGTCCGTGCACCACTCATGCAGGGCGCGGATCAGGTACGGGCGGGTCGAGGAACCCTGCCCGTCTGGTGCAACCGGGGCGCTCATGCGCGATCGCCTGGGGCCGGAGTTCCAGGGTGGGCTACTTGCGCATCACCTTTTCGGAAGGCGTGAGCGCCTCGATGTAGGCCGGGCGCGAGAAGATGCGCTCGGCGTACTTGAGCAAAGGCGCCGCGTTCTTCGACAGTTCGATGCCGTAGTAATCCAGGCGCCACAGCAGCGGAGCGATGGCCACGTCGAGCATCGAGAAATCGTCGCCGAGCATGTAGCGGTTCTTCATGAAGATCGGCGCGAGCTGGGCCAGGCGATCGCGGATCTGCTCGCGGGCACGCTCGATCTGCTTCTCGGTGGCCTTGACGCCCCGGCCCTCGAGCAGGTTCACCTGCGAGAAGAGCTCCTTCTCGAAGTTGAAGAGAAACAGGCGCACGCGCGCTCGCGCCACCGGGTCTCCCGGCATCAGCTGCGGGTGCGGGAAGCGCTCGTCGATGTACTCGTTGATGATGTGCGACTCGTACAGGATGAGGTCGCGCTCCACCAGGATGGGCACCTCGTTGTACGGGTTCATCAGCGCGATGTCCTCGGGCTTGGCGAACAGGTCGACGTCCCGGATCTCGAAGTCCATGCCCTTCTCGAAGAGCACGAAGCGGCAGCGGTGCGAATAGGGGCACGTGGTGCCGGAGTAGAGGACCATCATGGCGGGTAATCCCAGTGGAGGCGGCCCCGGTCGGTTGACCGGCGCCGCGGAGCGTCACTTGACGTCTTTCCAGAACGCGGCGTTCAGACGCCAGGCGATCACGAAGAAGATCGAGAGGAAGAGCATCACCCACACGCCCAGGCGAACCCGGTCGTTCGCAGTCGGCTCGGCCATCCAGGTGAGATAGGCCACCAGATCGGCCACCGTCTCGTCGTACTGGGCCTTGCTCTGCTGGCCGGGGGTGATCGGTTCGAGGCCCTTGAAGACAGGCATGACCTTCTTCGGGTCGTGCGCGTCCTTGACCTGGGTGTACACGGCGCGCTGCTGCCCCTGCAGCTCCCACAGCGGGTGCGGCATGCCGATGCCGGGGAAGGCGGCGTTGTTCCAGCCGGTGGCCTTGGTCTCGTCGCGGTAGTAGGTGCGCAGCAGCGTGTAGACGTAATCCGAACCGCTGCCCTTGCCTGCAGCCGAGCGCGAACGCGCGATCAGCGTCAGGTCCGGCGGCACGCCGCCGAACCACTCCTTGGCCTCGGCCGGGCGCATCGCCACCTTCATCGTGTCGCCCACCTTGGCGCCCGTGAAGATCAGGTTGGCCTTGATCTGCTCCTCGGTCAGTCCGATGTCGCGCATCCGGTTGTAGCGCTTGAAGGAGGCCTCGTGGCAGCTCAGGCAGTAGTTGACGAAGGTCTTGGCCCCGCGCTGCAGCGCGGCCAGATCCGTCACGCGTTCCTTGGGGAAGGTGTCCCAGGCAATGCCCTCCGCCGCTGCATGGGCCGCGGAGACGGTCAGGGAGGCAAGCAGGGCCAGCAGGAGTTTCTTCAGGATGGTCATGCGGCCTCGCTTCAGTGCGGCTGGAAGGTCACGCGGTCGGGCACGGGCTTGAACTCGCCCATGCGGCTCCACCAAGGCATGAGCAGGAAGAAGCCGAAGTAGAAGATCGTGCCCACCTGCGACACCAGTGTGCCGGCATCCGACGGGGGCTTGATCCCCAGGTAGCCGAGCACGACGAAGTTGACGACGAAGATCCCGTACATCCACTTGTGCCAGTCCGGGCGGTAGCGGATGGACTTGGCCGGGCTGTGGTCGAGCCAGGGCAGGAAGAACATGATCACGACCGCGCCGCCCATCACCACCACGCCCCAGAACTTCGCGTCGAAGGCCTTGAGCAGGACGATGAAGGCCAGCGCCGCCACCGCCACGCCGATCTTGGCGGCACCCGACAGGCCGCCCTTGACCAGGGCACCCACCGCACCGAGCCCGACGAGCACGCAGATCACGTTGACCATCGGGTCGGTGGTGGCGCGCAGCATCGAGTAATACGGGGTGAAGTACCACACCGGCGCGATGTGCGCGGGGGTCTTCAGCGGGTCGGCCGGGATGAAGTTGTTGTACTCGAGGAAGTAGCCGCCCAGCTCCGGGGCGAAGAAGATCACGGCGCTGAAGAGCAGCAGGAAGCCGGCCACCCCCAGCACGTCGTGCACGGTGTAGTAGGGGTGGAAGGGAATGCCGTCCAGCGGACGCCCGTTTTCGTCCTTCTTGGCCTTGATCTCCACGCCGTCGGGGTTGTTCGAGCCCACCTCGTGCAGCGCGATGATGTGCGCGGCCACCAGGCCCAGCAGCACCAGCGGCACCGCGATCACGTGGAAGCTGAAGAAACGGTTGAGCGTGGCGTCGCCCACCACGTAGTCGCCGCGGATCAGCAGGGCCAGGTCCTCGCCGACGAAAGGCACCGCGGCGAACAGGTTGACGATCACCTGCGCGCCCCAGTAGCTCATCTGGCCCCAGGGCAGCAG
>JBBAPJ010000150.1:0-3234 GCA_040400855.1 Rubrivivax sp. | reverse complement strand
GCACCCCCTTCGAGCACGCAGGCCACCTTGTGGCCCGGCGCCACCTCGCGCAGCGGCGGGGTGACGCCCAGGCAGGCCGCGCTGGCGTGGCGGCAGCGGCTGGCGAAGCGGCAGCCCTCGGCTGGCTCGATCAGCTTGGGCACCGTGCCGGGAATGGCCTCCAGGCGCGTCTTGTGCGTGGCCGCCAGGTCGATGCGCGGGATCGAGCGGATCAGGCCCTGCGTGTAGGGGTGGCGCGGGTGGGCGAAGAGCTCCTCCACCGTGGCCTCCTCCACCACCTTGCCGGCATACATCACCACCACGCGCTGCGCCACTTCGGCCACCACGCCCATCGCGTGCGTGATCAGCATCACCGCCATGCCCATGCTCGACTTGAGCTCGGCCATCAGGTCCAGGATCTGCGCCTGGATCGTCACGTCCAGCGCCGTGGTGGGCTCGTCGGCGATCAGCAGCTTGGGCTTGCAGGCCAGCGCGATGGCGATCATCACGCGCTGGCGCATGCCGCCGGAGAACTGGTGCGGGTAGTCGTTGACGCGCCGCTCGGGCGTGGGGATGCGCACCAGGCGCAGCATCTCGATGGCGCGGTCCATCGCGTCGCGGCGCGACAGGCCCTCGTGCAGGCGCAGCGACTCGGCGATCTGCTCGCCCACCGTGAACACCGGGTTCAGGCTCGTCATCGGCTCCTGGAAGATGATGGCGATCTCCTTGGCGCGGATCTTCTCCATCTCCTGGGAGGAGAGCGGCACCAGGTCCCGCCCCTGCCACAGCACCTGGCCCGCGGCGATCTTGCCCGGGGGCATGTCGATGAGCTTCATCACGGTCTTGGCCGTGACGCTCTTGCCGCAGCCCGACTCGCCTACCACGCACAGCGTCTCGCCAGCGTCCAGCGTCATGTCCACGCCGTCCACCGCGTGCAGCCAGCCGTCGTCGGTCTTGAAGTGGGTCTTCAGGCCCTTGATCTCGAGCATCGCCACGGCTGCGTCCCTCAGAGCACCCGCCGCGGGTCGAGCGCGTCGCGCAGGCCGTCGCCGATGAAGTTGATGGTCAGCACGGCGATGAAGATCGCCAGGCCCGGGAACAGCGCCCAGTGCGCGGCGAAGTCCATGTAGTCGCGGGCGTCGTACAGGATGCGTCCCCAGGTGGGCACGTCCGGCGGGAAGCCCAGGCCGAGGAAGGACAGCGTGCTCTCGGCCAGGATGGCGGCGGCCACGTCGATGGTGGCGGCCACGATCACGGGCCCGAGGCTGTTGGGCAGGATGTGGCGCACCACCTGGCGCGAGGTGCTGGCCCCGAGCGCGCGCGCAGCCTCGACGAACTCCTTCTCGCGCAAGGAGAAGAACTGCGCACGCACGAGCCGCGCCACTGGCATCCAGCGCAGGCCCCCGATCACGACCACGATGAGCACGAACAATCCGACCTCCAGGCCGAACATCGCCTTGAGCGGGTCGCGGAAGAGGAAGATGAGCAGCAGCAGCAGGGGCAGTTGCGGCAGGCTCAGGAACAGGTCGGTGAGCCACATCAGGGCGGTGTCCACCCAGCCGCGAGAGATGCCGGCGAGGGCCCCGATGATCACGCCCACGGTGATGGCCATCAGCATCGCCGCCAGGCCCACGGCCAGCGAGATGCGCCCGCCGTAGAGCATGCGCGCGAGCAGGTCGCGCCCGAGGTCGTCGGTGCCCAGCGGATGCTTCAGGCTCGGGCCCTGCAGCCGCGCCTGGAAGTCGATGTCGTTGATGCCGACCTTGTAGACCAGCGGACCCAGCAGAACGGCAACCACGAGCAGGGCCAGCAGCCACAGGCTCCAGTAGGCCAGGCGGTGGCGCTTGAAGCGCCGCCACGCCTCGGCCCACGGCGAGACGCTGGCCGTGGCCTTGCCCAGCTCCGGGGCGCTAGCGGTAGCTGATTCGGGGGTCGAGCCAGCCATAGAGCACGTCGGCCAGGAGGTTGAAGAGGATCACCAGGCAGCTGAACACGAAGGTCACCGCCATGATCACGGGCGTGTCGTTGCGCAAGATGGCATCGATGAGCAGCGAGCCGATGCCCGGGATGCGGAAGATCTGTTCCGTGACGATAGCCCCGCCGAAGACGGCAGGCATCTGCAGCGCCACCAGTGTCACCACCGGGATGAGCGCGTTGCGCACCACGTGCTTGATCACCACCACACGCTCGGCCAGGCCCTTGCTGCGGGCGGTGGTGACGTAGTCGAGCCGTATCACGTCGAGCACCGCCGAGCGCACGTAGCGCATCCAGCTGGCGCCCTGGAACAGGCCCAGCACCGTCACCGGCATGATGGACTGCTTGATGTGCGCCCACCACCATTCCAGCCCCGTGGCCGAGATGTCGGTGCGGAACACGAAGGGCAGCCAGCCCAGGTGGATGGAGAACACCAGGATGAAGAGCACCCCGGTGAAGAAGGTGGGCAGCGAGAAGCCGACGAAGGCCACCGTGCTGGCGATGCGGTCGAACCACGAGTAGGGCTTGACCGCGGCGAGCACACCCACCGGCAGGGCCACCATCAGCGCCAGGATCTGCGAAGCACCGATGACGGCGATGGTCACCGGCAGGCGCTGCCAGATGAGGACGTCCACGTCGATGCGGCTGACGAAGGAGAAGCCCCACTCGCCCTTGAACATCGACGTCAGCCAGTGCAGGTAGCGCTGCCAGACAGGGTCGTCCAGCCCCAGCGAGGCGCGCAGCTGCAGCCGCACCTCGGGGGGGACGTTGGGGTTGGTTGCCAGCTCCTCGAAAGGATCACCTGGCGCAAGCGCCAGGATCGTGAAGAGCACGACGCTGATGCCCAGCAGGCTGGGCACCGCGATCAGGAGCCGGCGTAGGACGTACGCGCCCAGTTCAGGCTTCCTTGAACCAGTGGGCCAGTGCCCAGGTGTCGTTGTCCCAGCCCGACAGGTGCGCGGTCAGCCTGGAGTTGGCCGCCGACACCCGCGGGCGGAACACCACCGGGATGATGAAGCCATCGTTGATGACGAGGTCGTTCATGCGGATGAACATCGCTGCGCGCTTGACCGGGTCGAGCTCGGACTGGGCCGCCTGGTGGGTGCGGTCGTACTCTGCGCTGGTCCAGCGGCTGATGTTGCGGCTGGCCCACTTGTTGGCCTTCTGCGCCACCTCCCACGAGCAGTACTGCTCCATGAAGACCTGCGGGTCAGGCTGGGTCATCGTGGTCGTGTACATCTGGATGTCGGACCAGAACTTCTGGTAGGTGTCCGGGTTGGC
>JBBAPJ010000149.1:0-3393 GCA_040400855.1 Rubrivivax sp. | reverse complement strand
CGCTGCGCGCGGGCCTGCCCACGCACGTGCACCCGCACATGCTGCGCCACAGCTTCGCCAGCCACCTGCTGCAGTCCAGCGGCGACCTGCGCGCCGTGCAGGAGCTGCTCGGCCACGCGAGCATCTCCACCACCCAGGTCTACACCAAGCTCGATTTCCAGCACCTGGCGCGCGTCTACGACGCCGCCCACCCGCGCGCCAAGGCGCGCTCCTGAACAGGGTTCCCGCGTGAAGATCATCCGCTTGCACGAAGGCAAGGAACGCTCGCTGCTGCGCCGCCACCCCTGGGTGTTCGAGGGCAGCATCGCGCGCGGCCGCGCCGATGCGGGCGAGACCGTGCGCGTGGAGGCCGCCGACGGCCGCTTCCTGTGCTGGGGCGCCTGGAGCCCGAGCTCGATGATCCGCGTGCGCGCCTGGACCTTCGACGAGGCCGAGCGCGTAGACCATGCCTTCTTCAAGCGTCGCGTGGCGCGCGCACTCGCCCTGCGCGCGCGCCTGGCGCCCGACAGCGACGGCGTACGCCTCGTGCACGGCGAGGCCGACGGCCTGCCCGGGCTCATCGTGGATCGCTACGGCGAGCTCCTGAGCGCGCAGTTCCTGAGCGCGGGCATGGAGCGCTGGCGCGAGGCGCTGGCCGACATCCTCGTGGCCACGAGCGGCTGCGCGCGGCTCTTCGAGCGCTCGGATTCGGGCGTGCGCGGGCTCGAGGGGCTCGAGCCGCGCACCGGGTGGTTGCGCGGCGGGGAAGGTGAGGTGGAGGTCACCATCCGCGAACACGCCTGGCGCCTCACGGTGGACGTGGCCGGCGGCCACAAGACCGGCTTCTACCTCGACCAGCGCGACAACCGCGCGGCCTTTGCACGCTGGGTGCGCCAGTTCGGCGTGCAGCGCGTGCTCAACTGCTACGCCTACACGGGCGGCTTCAGCGTGGCGGCGCTCTCGGGCGGAGCCGCGCACGTGACGAGTGTGGATTCCTCGGCGCCGGCCCTCGAGCGCGCCCGTGCGCACATCGCGCTCAACGGCTTCGACGCGGCGCGCCACGAGGCGGTGGATGCCGACGTGAATGCCTTCTTGCGCGCGCAGCTGCAAGCCGGCGCGCACTTCGACGCCATCGTGCTCGACCCGCCCAAGTTCGCCCCCACCGCCAGCCACGCCGAGCGCGCCGCACGCGCCTACAAGGACATCAACCGCCTGGCGCTCAAGCTGCTGGCCCCGGGCGGGCTGCTGCTGACCTTCTCCTGCTCCGGCGGCGTGGGCGCCGAGCTCTTTCACAAGATCGTGGCCGGTGCGGCGGCCGATGCGGGCGTGGACGGCGCCATCCTCGCGCGCCTGGAGGGGGCTGCGGACCACCCCACCACGCTCGTCTTTCCCGAGGGGGAGTACCTCAAGGGGCTGGCGATCGTGAAGGCGCAATAGGGCGAAGCAGGGCGCAGCCAGACGCGACAGGTCGCACCGATGGCCTCACCCTCACGCCAAGCCCGGTGGCTCGGAGCCCTGGGCACCCTCGGCCACCTGCTCGCGCTGCTGGGCGCGGTCGATCCCCTGGAGGGCTCCGTGGCGGTGGTGGCGGGCTGCCTGCTCGTGGCGCTGCACGCGTGGCTGAGCGGCGCGGCGCGCGTGCTCGTGGCCTACCGTGCGGGCGTGGCGGTGATGGCTGCCGTGGGCGTGTCGGTGCTCTGGTTCATCTCCAGCCGCGGAGGCCTGGGAGGCCCCGAGGGGGTGCCCATCTCCTGGGCTTTCCTGATCCTGCCCTATCCGGCCGCGCTGGTGGCCGGCTTCAGCGGCCCCGGCGGCCCGCGCTGGGTGGCCTGGGGCGGCTGCGCGGTGGGGGTGGGCTACCTGGGCATCGCCGCCATGCTGGCGTGGCGCCCGCCGCCTCAGGCGGCCGATCCGGCCGACATCGCAGCCCTGCTCGCCAGCCTGGGCCTGGCGCTGCTGGCGGCCTGCGCGGCGCGCATCGCCATGCGCAGCAGGGTGCCGCCCGGCAGCCGCTGAGTGAGCTGCGGGCCCGACCCGGCCTGCGGCCCTCAGGCCCTCAAGCCCCCGACCCCGAGTCCGGCCCCTGCACCTCGGTTGTGAACTTCGCTCGCTTGATGGCGAAGTAGGTCTTCACATTCCGCACGTTCGCGTCCTGCGTGAAGAGCCGCTGGGCCAGGGCCTGGTAGCCCGGCATGTCGCGCGCGTGCACCACGAGCACGAAATCCGGCCCCGGTGACACGCGCCAGCACTGCTGCACCGACGCCTCGGCCACGGCGCGGGCCTCGAAGGCGTCCAGGTGCTCGGCGCCCTGGCGGTCGAGCGTCACCTCCACCACGGCCGACAGCCCCACGCCCAGGGCCTGCGGCGCCACCACCGCCACCGTGCGCTCGATGACGCCCGCCTCCACCAGGCGCCGTACCCGGCGCAGCGCCGTGGCGGGCGAGACGCCCGCGGCTTCGGCCAGCGCCTGGTTCGAGCGCGAAGCGTCGTGCTGCAGCAACGTGAGCAGGCGCAGGTCGATGTCGTCGAGGGGAGGCAGGCTGTCAGGCATAGACCGAATATTGCACCAAACTCGGATCCAGGAAAGAAACCGCACCAGTCACATCCTGATGCACGATTTGATCGTGATCGTTTACTTTCAGCAATCCTGTTTCATGCGCGACTGGCTACGATCCCACCTCCCCGATCCCGGAGCCCCCACCCATGTGCGGCATCGTCGGCGCGGTCAGCACGCGCAACATCGTTCCCATCCTCGTGGAGGGCTTGAAGCGCCTGGAGTACCGTGGCTACGACTCCTGTGGCGTGGCCGTGCACCGTGGCGGCGCGCTGCAGCGCGCACGCAGCACCTCGCGCGTGGCCGAACTCCAGGCCCAGGTGGATGCCGAGGGCCTGGATGCCGGCACGGGCATCGCACACACGCGCTGGGCCACGCATGGCGCGCCGGCCGTGCACAACGCGCATCCCCACTTCTCGCACGGCCCCGGGCCGCTGGAGGCGCCTGGCGCCCTCGTGGACGGCCGCAGCGCCGCCTCCGGCCAGGTGGCCCTCGTACACAACGGCATCATCGAGAACCACGACGAGCTGCGCGCCGAGCTGCGCGCGCGCGGGTACGTGTTTGCGAGCCAGACCGACACGGAGGTCATCGCGCACCTCGTGCACCAGCTCTACGAGGGCGACCTGCTCGAGGCCGTGCAGCGCGCCGTGGTGCGCCTGCGCGGGGCCTACGCGATTGCCGTCTTCTGCCGCGACGAGCCCGGCCGCGTGATCGGTGCGCGCGAAGGCTCGCCGCTGGTGCTGGGCGTCGGCGCGGGCGAGCGCGAGGGCGAGCGCTTCCTCGCGAGCGACCCCATGGCGCTGGCCGGCGTCACCGACCAGATCGTCTACCTCGAGGAAGGCGACGTGGTGGACCTGCAG
>JBBAPJ010000148.1:0-3403 GCA_040400855.1 Rubrivivax sp. | reverse complement strand
GGGTTGGGCAGGCGCTTTTCCACCGCCCACTTCAGCAACGCCGCCGCCCGGTACACGCCGTGCGCGAACTTGCCGTAGGGCATCGTGGCGAAGAAGGCCATGACGCTGCCCAGGTGCAGGCACAGCATCAGCGGCATCGCCGGCGTGGCGCGCAGCAGCGCCAGCGCCAGACCCGTGGCACCGGTGAGCAAGAGCAGCGTCACGAAGGCCATGTCCATCGGCGTGGAGGCGGCGTCCACGTGCTGCGGGTGGCGCCGCAGGCGCAGCCACGCGAGGCCCGTCGTCCCCGCGACGAGGCCTGCGCCGCCCGTCATGCCGAGCAGCTTGGGCAGGGTCGTGAAGCCGTAGGGCGCGATCCAGCCGAATGCGTAGTGGTAGACGGTGGCCACGCTCGTGGCCGCCAGGCACAGCAGGAAGCCGTAGAAGGTCAGGTGGTGGCACACGCGGCGCACCCGCGTGAAGCGATCGTCGGCTTCGTTGCAACCCTCCCCATGACCGCCATCGAGGTAGCGCAGGCGCAGCGCGTCGTGCAACGCCTCGGCCGCGGCGGGGGCGCCCACGGGCCCGGGCGGGGCGCTGCGCCAGAAGCGCACCACGCCCACCCCGAGCGCCAGCAGCGCGAAGAGGAAGACCGGCCCGAAGAGGGCCACCATCAGCCCGTGCGGGAAGATCGAATAGAAGTTGCCCGCCGGCACGGCGCGCCACAGGCTGCCGGTGGCCGCCGCGCCCAGCGCCAGGAAGCCGGCGAGGCACGCGCTGAGAATCAACGCCACTGCCAGGCCATTGCGCTGCACGAGCACGCCCAGGGGCGCGGGCCAAGCGTGGCGCGTGTAGGTCTCGCGCCGCACGCGCGCCATCGCCTGGGGCACGTTCACCGCGAACTCGTGCGGCGGCGCATAGGGGCAGGCGTGCAGGCAGGCGCCGCAGTTGTGGCACAGGTTGGCCAGGTAATGGGCGTCGACTGCCGGGAACTCGAGCCGGCGCGTCATCGCCGGGAACACGGCGCAGAAGCCCTCGCAGTAGCGGCAGGCATTGCAGATCTGCATCTGCCGGCCGACCTCAGCCTCGGCCACGAGCGCCTCAAGCTGCTGCACGCGTGGCCTCCTTGCCGGCTCCCAGAGCGGCCGCTGCCGCCGACTGCCCGGCGCGCCGCCCGAACACGGTGCCGATCGTCATCCCCACCCCCGCGGTGTAGCCCTGCCCGAGCACGTTGCCGGCCATGATCTCGCCGGCCGCATGGAGGTTGGCGCTCGGCACGCCGCCGAAGTGCACGGCTGCCGTGGCGTCCACCTTCACGCCCAGGTAGGTGAAGGTCACGCCCGGCTTGAGCGTGTAGCCGTAGAAGGGCGGCGTGTCGAGGGGCCGCGCCCAGTGCGTCTTGGGCGGCTCGAGGCCCTGGGTGTGGCAATCGTCGAGCACCGCGTGGTCGAAGCGGCCGACGCGGCACGCGGCATTGAATTCCGCCACCGTGCGCATGAGGGTGTCAGCGGGCACGCCGAGCTGGCGCGCGAGGTCTTCCAGCGTGTCGGCGCGCGCGCCCGGGAACACGGGCGGCATGAAGCGCCCCACGGCCTTGGCGTCGATCACGGCATGCCCGACCTGGCCTGGCTGGCGTGCCACCAGGCGGCCCCAGATCGCGTAGCGCTTGGGCCAGAAGTCCTCGCCCTCGTCGTAGAAGCGCCGGCCTTCGCGGTTGACGACGATGCCCAGCGAGACGCAGTCCACGCGTGTGCAGATGCCCCCGTCGTACAGCGGCGCGCGCGCATCGATGGCCACCATGTGCGCCTGCGTCGGGTCGCCGATCGTGTCGGCGCCGCGCAGGGCCAGGTCCTTCAGCAGCACGCCCTGATTGTAGCGCGTGCCGCGGATCAGGAATGCTTCGGCCGGCCACTCGCCACGCTCGTTCATGCCCCAGGCCTCGCGCAGCCAGTCGCGGTTGGATTCGAAGCCCCCGCTGGCCACGACGCAGGCCCGCGCCTCCAGGCGCGAGCCGTCGGCCAGGTGGGCCGCCAGGAAACGGCCGCCGTCGAGCTCGAGGTTGAGCACCTCGGCACCGTACCGAACCTCGACGCCCAGGGCCTGCGCGCTGCGGTAGTAGGCGTTGACCAGCGCCTTGCCACCCCCCAGGAAAAAGGCGTTGGTGCGGCTCAGGTGCAGCGTGCCCGACAGCGAGGGCTGGAAGCGCACGCCGTGGCGGCGCATCCAGGCGCGCACCGTGGCCGATTCGCGGATCACGAATCGGGCCAGCTCCTCATCGGTACGCCCGGCCGTGACCTTGAGCAGGTCCTCCCAGAACTCCTGCTCGGGGTAGACGCCCGTGAGCACGTCCTGCGGGGCCTCGTGCATGCACCGGATGTTGCGGGTGTGCATCGAGTTGCCGCCCCGCCACTCGGGCGGCGCGGACTCGAGCAGGCATACCGATGCGCCCGCCTCGCGGGCAGCCAGCGCCGCGCACAGTGCGGCGTTGCCGCCGCCGATGACGAGCACATCGAGCATGCCTGGCGCTCAGTCCGGCTTGATGCCGGCGCGCTTGACGATGTCGCTCCAGGTCTTCTGCTGCTGCGCGATGAAGGCCGCGAACTCCTCGGGCGGGCCGCCGCCCCCGGTGGCGCCGTCATTGGCAAAGCGGCTCGTCACCGAGCTGCTGCGCAGGGCCTTGAGCGACTCTTCCTGCAGCCGCTTGACGACGTCGCGCGGCGTGCCCGCCGGCGCGAGGATGCCGTACCACTGCGAGGTCTCGAAATCCTTGTAGCCCATCTCGGCCACCGTGGGCACGTCCGGCAGCGCCGCGATGCGCTGCGAGGTGCCCACGGCGATGGCGCGCAGCTTGCCCGACTTGATGTGGGGCAGCAGCGCTGGCAGCCCCGCCGAGGTGGCCTGTGTGCGGCCGGCCAGCAGGTCCGTCAGCTGCGGGCCCGTGCCGCGGTAGGGGATGTGGATGATGAACATCCCCGTGACCATCTTCAGGTACTCCATCGCGAGATGACCTGCGCTGGCGTTGCCGGCCGAGCCGTAGTCGAGCTTGCCCGGGTTCTTCTTCACGTAGGCGACGAACTCCTGGAAGTTCTTCGCCGGCACGTCGGGGTGGATGGCAAAGACGTTGGGCACCTTGGCCAGCATCGTCACCGGCATGAAGTCCCGGTTCACGTCGTAGGGCTGGTTGTTGAAGATGTAGGGGTTGACGGCCAGCGACCCGACGTGCCCCATGATGATCGTGTGGCCGTCGGGCGCCGCCTTGGCCACCTCGGTCATGGCCGGAATGCCGGCGCCGCCGCCCTTGTTGTCGACGAAGACGGTCTGGCCCAGCTGCTTGCTGAGCTCCTGCGCGACCGTGCGGGCCACGATCTCGGAGGTGCCGCCCGGGGCGAAGGGCACGACGAAGCGGATCGACTGGCGCGGCCAG
>JBBAPJ010000147.1:0-3445 GCA_040400855.1 Rubrivivax sp. | reverse complement strand
CTACACCCGCTCCACCACCATCGCGATCCCCTGCCCCACGCCGATGCACATCGTGCACAGCGCGTAGCGTCCCCCGCTGCGGTGGAGTTGGTTGATCGCGGTGGTCACGAGCCGCGCGCCGCTCATGCCCAGCGGGTGGCCGAGTGCAATCGCGCCGCCGTTGGGGTTCACGCGCGGGTCGTCGTCGGGCAGGCCCAGGTCGCGCAGCACCGCCAGGCCCTGCGCCGCAAAGGCCTCGTTGAGCTCGATCACGTCCATCTGCGCCAGCGTCAACCCCGTGAGCGCGAGCACCCGGCGCGTGGCCGGCGCTGGGCCGATGCCCATGATGCGCGGCGCCACCCCGGCGGTGGCCATGCCCACCACGCGTGCGCGCGGGGTCAGGCCGTGGCGGGCGAGCGCCGCCTCGCTGGCCAGCAGCATCGCGCAGGCGCCGTCGTTGACGCCGCTGGCGTTGCCGGCGGTCACGGTGCCGTCGGGCCGCACCACGCCCTTGAGCTTGGCCAGTGCCTCGAGTGACGTCTCGCGCGGGTGCTCGTCCTTCGAGACGACGATGGCCTCGCCCTTCTTCTGCGGGATCGTCACGGGCGTGATCTCGCCCTCGAAGAAGCCGGCCTTCTGCGCCGCCACGGCCTTGAGCTGGGAGGCCAGCGCCATGCGGTCCTGCGCCTCGCGCTCGATCTTGAAGTCCACCGCCACGTTCTCGGCCGTCTCGGGCATCGAGTCCACGCCGTAGGCGGCCTTCATGGCCGGGTTGACGAAGCGCCAGCCGATGGTGGTGTCGTAGATGGCGTTGGCGCGGCTGAAGGCGCTCTCGGCCTTGGGCATGACGAAGGGGGCGCGGCTCATGCTCTCCACGCCGCCGGCGAGCATCAGCTCGGCTTCGCCCGCGCGGATCGCGCGTGCGGCGGTGCCCACCGCGTCCATGCCCGAGCCGCACAGGCGGTTCACGGTGGCGCCGGGCACTTCCTTGGGCAGGCCGGCCAGCAGCGAGGCCATGTGGGCCACGTTGCGGTTGTCTTCGCCGGCCTGGTTGGCGCAGCCGTAGATCACGTCAGCCACCGCGGCCCAGTCGAGCTTGGGGTGGCGCGCCATCAGCGCGCGCAGCGGCACGGCACCGAGGTCGTCGGTGCGCACGGAGGAAAGCGCGCCGCCGTAGCGGCCGATGGGGGTGCGCAGGGCGTCGCAGATGTAGGCGTGGGTCATGGTCAGCTCCGGACGGTGTTCGACGAATGCGCGGTCAGGGTCAGAGTGTGCCGGCCGATGGCGCAGCCTGCGCCCGGCGCAGCCACGGGCTCACGCGGTAGCGCTCGCCGCGGTACTCGGCGTCCAGCGCCTCGAGCACGTCCACCACGCCGGCCACGCTCCACCCGGCCAGCCACTCGAAGGGCCCGGCCGGGTAGTTCACGCCGAGCTTCATGGCGGCATCGGCCCCCTCGGGGCTGCATACGCCTTGCAACACGGCATCGGCCGCCTCGTTGACGAGCATCGCCACCGTGCGTGCCACGATGAGCCCCGGGGCATCGGCCAGCGGAAGTGGCGCCAGGCCGAGCGCGGCGAGCCAGGCCGCAGCCTGCGAGGCCCAGTGCGCGGCGGCCTGAGGGGCCGCGGAGTAGGCCAGCGCCGTACCGGGCGCCACCGGCAGCACGAGCGGGCGGTCGAACACCGCCACGTCGGCCACGCCCAGCGCCTGCGCCACCACGCGAGCCGGGCGGCCGTCCGTGAGAACGAGACGCGCACCATCGATGGCCAGGCCGGTCCAACCGCTGTCTTGGATACGCGCGGGCCCCCAGCCCTGCGGGGCGAGCGCCGCCGTGGCGGCCTGCTCGAGCCAGTCGGCCAGCGGGCCGCTGCCGTGCACCACCACCTCGCGCGCCGTGGCCGGTGCCTCGTGCACCGCCACGGGCAGCGCCGGCACGCCGGCGGGGTAGGCGTAGAAGCCCTGCCCGCTCTTCCTGCCCAGCAGCCCGCCGGCCACCATCTCGCGCTGCACGAGCGAGGGCACGAAGCGCTTGTCGTAGAAGTTGGCCTCGTACACCGAGTTCGTCACGGCGTAGTTGGTGTCGTGGCCGATGAGGTCCATCAGCTCGCACGGGCCCATGCGAAAGCCCGCCGCGCGCAGGCAGGCGTCCAGCACCTGCGGCGTGGCCGCCTGCTCCAGCAGCAGCGCGAGCGTTTCCGCGTAGTAAGGCCGCGCGATGCGGTTGACGATGAAGCCGGGCGTGGAGCGCGCGTGCACCGGCACCTTGCCCCAGGCCTTGGCCAGCGCAAAGATCGCCTCGGCCACCGCGCAGTCGGTCTGCAGGCCCGACACCACCTCGACGAGCTTCATCAGCGGCACGGGGTTGAAGAAGTGCATGCCCACCAGGCGCTGCGGGCGCTTCAGCCCGTTGGCAATGGCCGTCACCGAGATCGAGGAGGTGTTGGTGGCGAGCACGGCGTCCTCGCCCAGCACCCGCTCGAGCTCGGCAAAGAGCGCGCGCTTGGCCTCCAGGTTCTCGACGATGGCTTCCACCACGAGCCGGGCACCCGAGGCGGCGGGGAGTTCGCTCACCGGCTCGATGCGCGCCAGCGTCTGCTCGGCCAGCGCCGGGTCCATCCGGCCCTTGGCCACGAGCGCAGCCAGGCTCGATTGCAGCTTCGCTTTCGCATCCGTGGCTGCACCGGCGCGCGCGTCGTGCAGGAACACGGGGTGGCCGGCCTGCGCCGCCACCTGGGCGATGCCGCTGCCCATGATGCCGGCGCCCACGACGAGCACCGGTGCGCCGGCCAGGGAGGAGAGGGTCATGTCGGGATCCAGTTCGCAGGCCGCTTGGAGAGGAAGGCGTCGAAGCCTTCGCGCGCTTCGTCGGTGCCGCGCACGCGGCTGATGGTCTGCGCCGTGAGCTCGACCACCTCGGGGGTGATCGGGCCCACCTCGAGTTGCGCAAAGAGAGCCTTGATCTCGCGCTGCGCACCCGGCCCGCCGGCGAGCAGTTCGCGCACCACGGTGTCCACCGTGGCGTCCAGCGCGTCGCTGGCCACCACGTGGTGCACGAGCCCGATGCGCAGCGCCTCCTGCGCGTCGATGCGCGTGGTGGTCAGCGCCAGGCGCCGGGCCTGGCGCTTGCCCACGGCGTTGGTCACGTAGGGTCCGATGACGGCCGGCAGGATGCCGAACTTGGCCTCGCTCACCGAGAAGCTCGCGCCCTCGGCGGCCACCGCCACGTCGCAGGCGCAGGCCAGGCCCACGCCGCCGCCCAGGGCCGCGCCCTGCACGCGCGCCACCACGGGCTTGGCGCAGGCCTCGATGCGCGCGAGCATGCCGGCAAAGCGCCGCGCGTCCTGCAGGTTCCACTCGCGCGAGGCTTCGCTGGCGCGCCGCATCCACTGCAGGTCGGCGCCGGCGCTGAAGTGCCGGCCCTCGCCGGCCAGCACGATCACGCGCACGGCGTCGTCGGCGATCAGC
>JBBAPJ010000146.1:0-3502 GCA_040400855.1 Rubrivivax sp. | reverse complement strand
CTCGGCAAGGGCGCCGATGAGCTCGAGCGGCTGCGGCGCGACGGGGTGATCTGAGGGCCCAAGGAGCCGCGGCACCCATGGCGCGACTGTTCAGCTTCGTCTACGAAGGTTCGACCTTCGAGGTCATCGGGTCGAACTTCACCGGGCTGGAGCGACTCGTGGTTGACGGGCAGGAGATCGCACGCCGGCACAACTGGCGCCTGAGCAGCTGCTACACCTTCACCCACGAGCGCCTGGGCGAGCTCGAGCTCGAGTTTCGCGTCGACCCGCTGGCCGGGCGCGTGCACCACCAGCTGCGCCGCGGCGGCCAGACGGTGGTCGAGGGTGAATCCGACGTGCAGCTGCCGGGTTGGCTCTCCCCGCAGGCCGGCCCCGCGCCAGCCACGCCCGAGGGTGCGCAAGAGCCCGCTCGCCCCCAGAAGACACCGACGTTCGCACGTCTCGTCACGGCGTTCGGGCTGCTGACCAAGGTTGCGCAGACGGGCAAGGTCGTCAAGGTGGCGCTTGCCGGCATGGCGGTGTCGGGCTGGACGATCCTCTACAGCCTGCCCTTTGCGCTTGCCTTGGTGGCCACGCTCGTCTTCCACGAGTGGGGGCACCTGCGTGCGATGCGGCACTTCGGGATGCGTACCAAGGGGATGTACCTGATCCCCTTCGTGGGCGGCCTGGCCATCGGCGAGCAGCCGCGCAGCCAGTGGCAGGAGGTGCACATCTCGATGATGGGGCCGTTCTACGGCCTGGCGATGACGGTGGCCTGCTATCTGGCGTACCTGGCCACCGGCAGCCACTTCATCGGGCTCCTGGCCTCGGTCAGCGGCCTGCTCAACGTCTTCAACCTGTTGCCCGTGCACCCGCTGGACGGCGGCCGCGTGGTGAAGGCGCTCGTCGTATCCGCAGGCAGCCGCCTGGCCTTCCTCGTCTTCGTGGCGGTCGCGGCAGGCGTCTTCGCGGTTTCCGCCTACCTCGGCCTGGCGCTTCTGTGCTTCTTCATCGCCCTGGGCGCACTGGACCTGCTGCTGACGTGGAAGCAGTGGGGCCGAGACGAACGCCCAAGGCTGGATCGCTACGGCATCGCCTTCTGCAGCGCCTGGTACCTCGGCACGGTGGCGGCCTTCATCGGCATCATCGTGCTCATCGCACGCTCGGGGTTGCCGGGCTCGGAGCTTGCGGTGAGGGTGCTGGGGTCTTGATAGACGCACGGGCGGTGCGCCCGGCGTTCCACGCGGCGCAGTCCTGGCCATAGCTCACGCTGCAGCACCCTGCCCGGGCCCCTCACTGCGCCAGCAGGAATGCCGCCCCGCGCTCCCCGATCATGATCGAGGCCGCGTTGGTGTTGGCCGAAATGAGGGTGGGCATGGCCGAGGCATCGATGACCCGCAGGGCCTCCACCCCCCGCACGCGCAGTTCGGGATCGAGCACGGCGCGCTCGTCGCTGCCCATGCGGCAGGTGCCTACCGGGTGGAAGACGGTGCCGCCGCGGCTGCGCGCGAAGTCCCACAGCTGCTCGCGCGTGGCCACCCCCGCGCCTGGCATGGTTTCGATGTCCCACAGCTCCCGAAAGGCCGGCTGGGCGTAGATGTCGCGCAGCCACTGCAGGCCCGAGACCATGGTCTGGCGGTCCAGCGGCTCGCTGAAGTAGCGCGGGTCGATGCGCGGCTGCTCGAAGGGGTCGGCCGAGCGGATCTGCACGCTTCCGCGTGAGAGCGGGCGGCACTGGCAGACGGAGGCGCTGAAGCCCGGGTAGTCGTGCAGCGGGTCGCCGGGCTTGTCCACCGACAGCGGCATCACGTTGAACTGCACGTCGGCGCGGCCGTCGCGCGCCTGGTCGGTGCGCGCGAATCCTCCCACCTGGCCCGCACCCACCGTGAGCGGTCCGCGGTCGGCCAGCAGCCACTGCAGGCCCATCTTCGCCAGCGACAAGGGGTTGCGCACCTGGTTGTTCAGCGACACCTTGCGCTTCAGGCGCACGATGACGCGGGCCTGGTAGTGGTCCTGCAGGTTCTGCCCGACGTCGGGCGCGTCCACCCGCACCGCGATGCCGTGCCGGCGCAGCAGCTCCGGCGGCCCGATGCCCGAGAGCTGCAGCAACTGCGGCGACTGCAGCGCACCGGCACTGAGGATGACGTCGCCCTGTGCGCGCGCCTGGTGCACCTGCCCGCCCTGCAGCCACTCCACGCCCACCGCGCGCCCGCCCTCCAGCAGCACCCGCGACACCTGCGTGTGCAATTCGAGCTTCAGGTTCGGACGCGCAAGTGCCGGCCGCAGGAAGGCCTTGGCCGCGCTGGAGCGCCAGCCCCCGCGGATGGACAGCTGGTACGCGCCCACGCCGAAGTCCGAGTGGGCGTTGAAGTCCGGGTTGCGGGGCAGGCCGGCCTGCATGCCTGCCTGCACCCAAGCCTCGCAATAGGGATGGTCGTTGCGCAGGTCGGACACGCCGAGCTCGCCGTCGGCCCCGTGGAACTCGCTGGCCCCGCCCTCGTAGCGCTCCGAGCGGCGGAAATACGGCAGCACGGTCGGGTAGTCCCAGCCCGCCGCGCCGGCACGCACCCAGTCGGCGTAGTCCTCGTGCTGGCCGCGGATGTAGACGAGCCCGTTGATGGACGAAGAGCCGCCCACGACACGCCCGCGGGGCCACACGATGTTGCGCCCGCCCGATCCCTCGCAAGGCTCGGTGTCGAACAGGCGCGAGAAGCGCGTGTCGTAGATGGTCTTGAAGTAGCCCACCGGCAGGTGGATCCAGAAGTTGCGATCCGACCCACCGGCCTCCAGCAGCAGCACCCGGCGCCCCGCTGCGCTCAGCCGGTTGGCCAGCACGCAGCCCGCCGAACCGGCGCCGACGATGATGTGATCCCAGACCGGGCCGCTGGCGGGCTTCAAGGCAGGCCTGCCCCCTTGTTCAAGCCAAGACGCTGTCCAGGAACTGCTCGGTGCACGCGCAACCGACGAAGGCGACGGCACAGCGCAGCGGCGCAAGCGCCCGGGCAGCCATCATCCACCGGACACGTCTCGCCGGGCCTTGCACCGAAACGCATGGCCGGGACGGCCGCAGATGAGCACCCGAGCGCGAGCGCACGAACACGCACACGCCCGGGGGGGCAAGGACGCCCGTGGAATTCCCTGGTTTTCAGTCTCACGGCCCAAAGGTACTATAGATAGAACTTTAGGCACTTCCGAACAAACCCGCCCAGCTTCCCGCTTCGAAGGCCCCCTTGCGAGACACCTTCAGCCAGAGCCCCGTCCCTCGGTACGCGCAGCTGGCCGAGCTGCTGCGCCAGCGCATCGCCCGCGGCGTCTGGAAAGAGGGTGACAGGCTGCCGACACTGGACGCGCTGGTGGCCGAATTCGGCGTGGCGCGCGTCACAGTGCGCCAGGCAATCGAGCGCCTGACTCGCGACAACCTCGTCTCACCCCAGCGCGGGCGGGGCACCTTCGTCACCGCCGGGGCAGGCGCCACGGGCTCGCTGCGCCTGGCCACCACCCTGCGCGACCTGGCCGACGTCTA
>JBBAPJ010000145.1:0-3532 GCA_040400855.1 Rubrivivax sp. | reverse complement strand
TGCACCGCGCACATCGCCACCACCCCCATCCAGGCCACGAGCACGGCTTCCAGGGCCGGCCCGTCCAGCGGCAGCTCGCGCCACCACAGCCGCAGGTCGGCCAGCCCCCAGGCCAGGCACAGGCCCCCGAACCACACCAGGGTGCCCTGGCGCCGATCGGCCCAGCCCAGCACGAAGGCAAAGCCGCCCGCCAGCAGCAGCGCCACGCCCAGGCCCAGCGGTATGCCCGTCTGCCAGGCCGTGAGCCGCGCATGAATCGGGGCCAGATCGGCCTGACGGCCCAGCACCAGCGCAGACAGGCCGCCCGCGCGCTGGCGCGAGGCCACCTGCTCGAGGGGCTGGCCCACGACCTGGATGTCCAGGTCGTTGCGGCCTGACCTGAGCAGGGCGGACGGCAGGCTCACGAGCTGCGGGTGGTTGCAGTTGTGCGTCACGGGTGGCTGCATGCGGCCTGCGCTGTGCACGAGCTCGCCGTTGAGCCAGACCTGCAGGTTCGTGCAGGCACGCGCCACGAGCAGCCCGAGCAACTCCGAAGAGCCCGGGCCCGAAACCTGGAAGGCGGTGCGGTACCACACGGAGCCGGCCGAGCCGGGTCGGCTCACGGCCCAGTCGTCGGGCAGACGCACCGACGTGGACGGGGCGTCCTTCGGGAAAGCCGAGGCGTCGGAGACGATCGCCTGCGCCGCGTCGATGACCAGGAAGGACACGGCAGCCGGTGCCGTGGCGCACGCTGCCCCGGCCAGCACGAACCCCCACAGCAGGGCGCAGGTTGCGCGCAGGCCTGCCGCCCATACGCCCGGGTGCGGCAGGTGCGTGAAGTTGGCGCGTGTGCGAGAGGCACCCATTGGCGCAAAGGATTCTGCCCGATGGCGGCCTGCTCCGGCAGGACGGACAATGGGCACTTCACGCGACTGTTCGGGCCGCTGCCACGCGCGGTCTCCCCCACCTTGATCCTTCGTCACGAGTTCGAGCCTGCCGACAACCGGCGCCTGGGGCACCTGTGCGGTCCGCTGGACGAGCACCTTCGCAGCGTCGAGCAGGCCCTGGGCGTGCAGCTCTCGCGCCGGGGGGCCCAGCTGCGCATCGAGGGACCGCGCGCGCAGGCCGAGCGCGCGCTTGCGCTGCTGCAGGAACTGCACGCGCGCGCCCACCGCCCGATCGGGGCGCAGGCCTTGCAGCTCGCCATCGCGGGCGCCGTGGCCGGCGCCGAGATGTCAGGCGCGCCGACCGGCCCGGCCCGCGGCGGCGGCCGTTCGCCCGCTGCCGAGGACCCGGCCGCCACAGGAGCCGGCGCAACGCCGACGCTGCACACGCGCCGCGCCGACCTGCAGGGTCGCACCCCCAACCAGGTGCAGTACCTGCGGCAGATGCTGGCCAGCGACATCACCTTCGGAATCGGGCCGGCAGGCACCGGCAAGACCTACCTCGCGGTGGCCGTTGCCGTGGACGCGCTGGAGCGCCAGGGCGTGCAGCGCATCGTGCTGACGCGCCCGGCCGTGGAGGCGGGCGAGCGGCTGGGCTTCCTGCCGGGGGACCTCGCGCAGAAGGTCGATCCATACCTGCGGCCCCTTTACGACGCGCTGTACGACCTGATGGGCTTCGACCGCGTGCAAAAGGCCTTCGAGCGCGGGCAACTCGAGATTGCGCCGCTGGCCTTCATGCGCGGGCGCACGCTGAACCATGCCTTCGTCATCCTGGACGAGGCGCAGAACACGACGCGCGAGCAGATGAAGATGTTCCTGACCCGCATCGGCTTTGGCAGCCGCTGCGTCGTCACGGGCGACGTGAGCCAGGTCGATCTGCCCACGGGCACGCCCAGCGGCCTGGTGGATGCCGAGCTGGCGCTGCGCGAGGTGCGCGGCATCGCCTTCACGCACTTCACGGCAGCCGATGTCGTGCGTCACCCGTTGGTGGCACGCATCGTCGAGGCCTATGCCGCACACGAGGCCGCGCCCGGCGCGCCAGCCGGCGCCCGCAAGCCTCGGCGGCCGGCCTGACCTGGCGCCCGGCATGACCCGAGCTGCGGACCTGCGCCTGTCGCTGCAGCAACCCGACGCTCGCCTGCGCGCGCTGCTGCCGCGCCACGCGGTGGCGCGCTGGGTCCGCGTGGCGCTCGAGGGCCCTGCGGAGATCGCGGTGCGCATCGTGGGCGAAGACGAAGGGCGGCGCCTGAACCGGGAGTTCCGCGGCCGCGACTACGCCACCAACGTGCTCACCTTCGACTACGCACGCGACCCCGTCGTCGTGGCCGACCTCGTGCTGTGCGCGCCGGTGCTGGAGCGCGAGGCCCGCGAATCCGGCGTGGCCCTCGTGGCGCATTGCGCGCACCTGGTCGTGCACGGGGTGCTGCACGCACGGGGATTCGACCACGAGCGCGCCGCGCAGGCGCGGGTGATGGAGGCTCGCGAGTCGGCGCTGCTTCAGGCCCTGGGCTTTGCCGATCCCTATGCCCGCTGAGCGGGTGGCGGGGCTGCAGGCCGGCGCAGCAGCGCCAGCCCGATGGCCAGCACCATCAGCACCACCGCTGCGAAGTCCTGCCAGTGCAGCGCCTCGCCCAGCCACCACGCCCCGCTGAAGGTCCCGAGAACGGGGATCATCATCACGCTCACCGAGGATGCCAGCGGCGGCATCGTGCGCGCCAGGTAGAACCAGGCCGCGTGTGCGAAGCCGAACACCCCCACCGCGTTGTAGAGGATCGAGACCTGCACGTGGGAGGCCGGGAACTGCCAGCTCGTGCGCTCGAAGACCCAGGCGGCCGTTGCCATCACCCAGGCGGTGAGCGCCGTCATCCAGAACACCACCGTCAGCAACGGCACCGACAGCGTGGCGCGGCGCAGCTCGTGCGTGCCCAAGGCCCACACCGCGGCAGCCGCCAGCGCCATGCCCACGGCTGCGGGCGAGCCCGCCAGGCGGGAGAACTCGTGGGTGAGCAGCAGCGCCACGCCGACCGTGGCCGCGCCCACCGACAGCGCCTGGCGCAGGCCAGGGCGCTCGCCGTACAGCACGATGGCCCACAGGGCCGCGAACACCGGCATCGTGTAGCCCAGGATCGCCGCACGGCCCGAGCTCAGCGCCGGCAGTGCCAGGATGATGAGCACGTGCCACACGATCATGTTGGAGGCCGTCAACCGCAGCGTCGTGCCCCAGTCGCGGCGCGGCAGCGCCAGCGGCACGCGCAGCACGAGCAGCCCGGCGGCGAGCACCGGCACGCCAATGACCATCGACAGCGCCCGGAAGGTCAGCGGCGGGTAGCTCGCCGGAGCGTCAGGCGGGCCGCTCACGCCGAGCTTCATCATCGGCCAGTTCAGGCCCCACACGAGGGTGAGCAGCGCCAGCACCAGCAGCGGCTGCCTGGCGTCCGGCGCGCCGCTCATCCGAGGTATCGCTTGCGCCGGAAGTAGCCGAACAGGCCCACGCCCACGGCGGCCATCACGAGCAGCGCCACCCACACGCCCGTGGCCGAGTGGATCAGCGGCAGGGCGTCGAAGTTCATGCCGAAGAAGCCCGTGATCAGGTTCAGCGGCAGGAAGAT
>JBBAPJ010000144.1:0-3606 GCA_040400855.1 Rubrivivax sp. | reverse complement strand
CTCAGGGCTTGATGTAGGCCGCGCCTTCTTTCTGCAGCTTGGCGATGCGCACCACGCCCGACGGCGTGAACTCGGCTTCCTGGATGAACTGTTCCTTCTTCAGGTTGCGGTTGCGCAGCGTGATCTCGCAGACCTCGAAGCGCACGCCGCGTGCGCGCAGCGCCGCCACGAGCGGTGCGTACTCGGCGCCGCTCGGGTGCTTCTCGCCGTCCATCAGGATGTCCACGCCGTTGGCGTGCGTGACCACCGTGATGCGGGCCGCCGGGTCCACGTCGAGGTGGTTGCGCACGTTGCGCAGTCCCTTGAGCCCCTGGGCAGCGGCGTCGTCCACGTGGTAGACGACCCTGTCCTGTGCCCAAGCGGGGGAAGCGGCCAGGGCGCAGGCCATCACGAGGGCCAAGGCACTGGCCCTGAAGGCGCGATCTGCACGGTTCATGGAGGTGTCTCCTCAAGCGGGGGCGAGCGGATTATCGCGGCCCCGGGGAGCCTCCACGTCGCCACACCGGCTCGTGTTGCCGCACCGCTGCCGGTCAGACGATCTGCGGCTTCTCGATGCCCCAGCCCTGGGCGTAGTCGATGCCCAGGCGCTTGACCTCCTCGCGGATGGCGTCGTTTTCCACCCACTCGGCGATGGTGCGGATGCCCAGGGCCTGGCCCAGGCTCGCCATCGTGGCCACGAGCGCGCGGTCGGTCTCGTCCTTCACCACGTCGCGCACGAAGACGCCGTCGAGCTTGAGGAAGTCCACCTCCAGCCGCTTGAGGTAGCCGAAGGAGCTCAGCCCCGCGCCGAAGTCATCGAGCGCGAAGAGGCAGCCGCGTGCGCGCAGGGCGCGCATGAACTCGGTGGCGCGCTCGAGGTTGGCGATGGCCGCGGTCTCGGTGATCTCGATGCACAGCACGCGCGGGTCGATGCCGGAGCTCTCCAGCGTCTCGAGCGCGAAGGGCAGGAAGCTCTCGTCGCACAGCGATTGCGCCGAGAGGTTGACCGCCACGATGTGCCGCGCATCGCCCCTGACCCGCCCGCTGGCCAGGTGGTTGCAGGCCGTGGACAGCACCCAGCGGTCCAGCTTCGTGGACATCATGTTCAGGCGCTCGGCCGCCGCCACGGCGGGGCCGGTGGGTATCGGTTTGCCATCGGCGTCGAAGATGCGAAGCAGCAGCTCCTGGTAGGCCAGCACGGGCAGGCCGTCGTCCAGGGCGCGCGCGGCCTGCACCGCCAGCGACAGGCGGCCAGCGGCCAGTGCCGAAGCCACGCGCTCGCCCAGGCCGAGTTCCTCGCGCCGCTGCACCAGCTCCTCGTCGCTGCCCACGAAGGCGCGCACCCGGTTGCGGCCGCCCTCCTTGGCCGCGTAGCACGCCATGTCGGCGGCCGACATCAGGTCGGCCACGCTCTGGCTGTCGGCGTTGATCTCGGCCAGGCCCACGCTCACGCCGATGTCCAGGGTGCGGCCCTGCCACTGGAAGCGGAACTCGCTGGTGGCCTGCACGAGCTTCTTGGCCACGCCCATGGCCTGCTCGCGGCTGCAAGTGGGCAACAGCACGCCGAACTCGTCCCCGCCCAGGCGTGCCAGCGTGTCCGAGGCGCGCAGCACACCCCTGAGGTGGGTGCTGAGCTCCACGAGCAGCGCATCCCCGGCCTGGTGGCCGCAGGTGTCGTTGATGACCTTGAACTGGTCCAGGTCGAGGAACATCATGGCGTGCGCCGGCCCGCCGGCGCGCGCCTGCTTGAGCAGCGCCTGCAGCCGCTGCTCGAACTGGCGCCGGTTGACCAGGCCCGTGAGGTCGTCGTGGCCGGCGTGCCACACGAGCTGGTTGGTCAGCCTGCGGGCGCGGTTGGTGCCGGCCAGCGCAAAGCCGCCGACGAGCAAGGTGCCGACGATGGCCATGCCGATGACGGCGATCACGATCTCCTGGCGCTGGTGCCGGGCCAGCGACTCCACTCCGTTCAGGGGCACCTGAACCTCGATGGCGCCCAGCAACTGGTGCTGCTTCCACTGCTTGCCCAGGGCCACGCCGTCGACCTGACGCCGCTCCACGGTGTCGATGCGCCGCTCCAGCGTGTTGTGGCATGCCACGCAGGCCTGGCTGGTGGCGGGGTCGGCGCTGAGCGCGCGCAGCGTGCGCTGGCCGGCCACGTCCTCGATGCGCCAGACGGTGCGCCACTCCAGCGGTCCCGCCGGGGCCTCCTGGTCCTGCGACTCGAGTTGTGCCCAGGCCCAGCGCTGGAAGTCGTCGCGCAGGCCTTGGCCGGGCTCCAGGTTCCATTTGCTCACGGGCCGGTAGCGGTACAGGCCGTCGCTGTCCTCGCTGGCCCGGCGGCCCACGAGCTTGAGGAACTGCGCGGGCAAGGGCACGTTGCCGGGCTCGTGCGCATAGGCTTCGGAGGCCATGCCCGTGCCGTCACGGCGCAGCTTGGCTGCGACCTGCTCCGTGTAGACGGTGCGAGACGCCGCCGCCTGGCGCGACACCACTTCGGCCACCGTCAGGGCCTTGAATTCGATCAGCTCCTGCTGGCTGTGCTCCAGGTAGAGCGAGGTGGCCACGGCCACCGCCCCTGTCAAGCCCAGGAATGCCAGGATCAGCAGCCGGGGCAGGGAAGCCATGGCCGCCTGCCGGCCCACCGATTGCAGATCGGGTGCTTCGGCAAAGCCTTCGCGAGGTGACGCGGGCAGGAGGGCCTCGGCGCTCATCGGGGCGTGCGTGCGGCTGCGGCCGGCCATCGTGAGGTCATTCTAGGGATATCGGCCGGCCGGCATCGTGGTTGAGCCCCGGGCCGTGCGCTGCGTCCTCAGGTCTGGCTCACGAGCCGTCGCACCGCCTCCGTCACCTCGCGCGTCATCGCCCGCCCGCCCAGGTCACGCGTGTGCAGCGCCGGCTCGGCCGTCACGCGCTCGATGGCGCGCATGAGGCGCTGCGCCGCGGCAGCCTCCCCCAGGTGCTCGAGCAGCATCACGCCGCTCCAGAAGGTGCCGATGGGGTTGGCCAGTCCCTGGCCCATGATGTCGAAGGCCGAGCCGTGGATGGGCTCGAACATGCTCGGGTAGCGGCGCTCGGGGTCGATGTTGCCGGTGGGCGCGATGCCGAGGCTGCCGGCCAGCGCGGCGGCCAGGTCGCTGAGGATGTCGGCGTGCAGGTTGGTGGCCACCACCGTGTCGATGCTCGCCGGGCGGTTGACCATGCGCGCGGTCATCGCGTCGACCAGCTCCTTGTCCCACTTGACGTCGGGGAAGTCGCGCGCCACTTCGGCGGCGATCTGGTCCCACATCACCATCGCGTGGCGCTGCGCATTGCTCTTCGTCACGACCGTGAGCTGCCGGCGCGGGCGCGAGCGGGCGAGCTGGAAGGCAAAGCGCATGATTCGCTCCACGCCCGCGCGCGTCATCACCGACACGTCGGTGGCGACCTCGATGGGGTGGCCCTGGTGGGCGCGCCCGCCCACGCCGGCGTACTCGCCCTCGGAGTTCTCGCGCACGATCACCCAGTCCAGGTCCTGCGGCTGGCAGCGCTTGAGCGGCGCATCGATGCCCGGCAGGATGCGCGTGGGGCGCACGTTGGCGTACTGGTCGAAGCCCTGGCAGATCTTCAGCCGCAGGCCCCACAGCGTGA
>JBBAPJ010000143.1:0-3615 GCA_040400855.1 Rubrivivax sp. | reverse complement strand
ACTCGAACTTCATGCCCTGGCTGGCCTCGTCCCAGATGATGGCCTTCATCTTGAAGAGGTCCACCACGCCCTTGAAGTTCTCCTCGGCACCGATGGGCACGACGATGGGCACGGGGTTGGCCTTCAGGCGCACCCGCATCTGGTCGTAGACCTTGAAGAAGTTCGCACCCGTGCGGTCCATCTTGTTGACGAAGGCCAGGCGCGGAACCTTGTACTTGGTGGCCTGGCGCCACACGGTCTCGGACTGCGGCTGCACGCCACCGACCGCGCAGTACACCATGCACGCACCGTCGAGCACGCGCATCGAGCGCTCGACCTCGATCGTGAAGTCCACGTGGCCCGGTGTGTCGATGATGTTGAAGCGGTGCTCCGGGAAGTTCATGTCCATCCCGCGCCAGAAGCAGGTGGTGGCGGCCGACGTGATCGTGATGCCGCGCTCCTGCTCCTGCTCCATCCAGTCCATCGTCGCGGCGCCATCGTGCACCTCGCCGATCTTGTGGTTCACGCCGGTGTAGAAGAGGATGCGCTCGGTCGTGGTGGTCTTGCCGGCGTCGATGTGCGCGGAAATCCCGATGTTGCGGTAGCGCTCGATGGGTGTCTTGCGGGCCATGGTGGCTGGGCTCCCGAAGCAGAGGGCCGCCGCCGGATCGATTCGATCCCGACAGGCGGCCGGATGCGGATGAGGTGTGGGCGGGTTTGCGCTCGTGCGGTCGGACGGTGTCCGGATCGCGTGCGGCGCGCTCAGAAGCGGAAGTGCGAGAAGGCCTTGTTGGCCTCGGCCATGCGGTGCACCTCGTCGCGCTTCTTCATGGCGCCGCCGCGGCCCTCGGAGGCCTCCAGCAGCTCGTTGGCCAGGCGCGCGGCCATCGACTTCTCGCCGCGCTTGCGCGCGGCTTCCTTGAGCCAGCGCATGGCCAGTGCCTGGCGGCGCACCGGGCGGACCTCCACCGGCACCTGGTAGTTGGCGCCACCGACGCGACGGGACTTCACCTCCACCATCGGCTTGACGTTGTTCAGCGCGACCATGAAGACCTCCAGGGGATCCTTGTTGGCCTTCTTCTCGACCTGGTCGAGCGCGCCGTAGATGATCCGCTCGGCCACGGCCTTCTTGCCGGACTCCATGACGACGTTCATGAACTTGGACAGATCCACCGACCCGAACTTCGGGTCGGGCAGGATCTCGCGCTTGGGTACTTCGCGACGACGGGGCATGACGGTTCCTTCTTCGTTTCAGCTGGCGGCCGCCCCGGTTCGGGTCAGTCGCCTCGAAGGCCCATGTGGACGGAGCTGTCGCACCATCCGGGGCCTTCACTTACTCGGCGCGCCGGGACGGCGAGCCGCTGGGGCGGGGCGCGCCCGCTTGCGCAGGCCCGCCCCGGTGGGGGGTGGCGCTCAGGCCTTCTTCGGGCGCTTGGCGCCGTACTTGGAGCGAGACTGCTTGCGATCCTTGACGCCTTGCAGGTCGAGCGAGCCGCGCACGATGTGGTAGCGCACGCCCGGCAGATCCTTCACACGGCCGCCGCGCACGAGCACCACGCTGTGCTCCTGCAGGTTGTGGCCCTCGCCGCCGATGTAGGAGATGACTTCCTGCTGGTTCGTCAGGCGCACCTTGGCCACCTTGCGCAGCGCCGAGTTCGGCTTCTTCGGGGTGGTGGTGTAGACGCGCGTGCACACGCCTCGGCGCTGCGGGTTGCCCTGCAGGGCCGGCGACTTGGATTTCACGGCCTCGGTCTGACGGCCGTGGCGCACGAGCTGGTTGATGGTGGGCATGGGTGATTACCGGTCTGTTCGAGTGCGTTCGCAAGGGGTTTCGACAGGCCCATGCCGAGCGCTCCCGCAGGAAGCCGGCCCGCCCGACGCGCCCTGCACGAGGCAGGAAGAGCGCTGCGCCCGTTGCCTGGCGCGGTGCGCGCAGGCGGGGCGTCGGGGAAAAGCCGCTCGGCAAAGAGCGCGGCAAAAACTGCCGAAAAGCTTGCGAGTATAGCCCGCAACGCGGCGGGCTGCAAGGCAGCTGCCGGCCCGGCGGCCTCGGGGCGCTACCCGAATCACGGGCTGCGAGGCCGCACTGGGCTATATTGGGACGATCATGGATCTAGGCATCGCCGGCCGCAAGGCCATCGTGCTGGCCTCCACCAAGGGTCTGGGCCGCGCCTGCGCCACCTCGCTGGCTCGCGAGGGCGTGCACGTGTGGATCAACGGCCGCAGCGACTCGGTGCATGCGGCGGCCGCCGAGATCGCGTGCGAGACGGGCGGCACGGTGGCCGGCGTGGCCGCCGACATCACCACCGAGCAAGGGCGCGCCGCGCTGGTCGCTGCCTGCCCGCAGGCCGACATCCTCGTGACCAACAACGAGGGGCCCAAGCCCGGGAAGTTCGAGGACTGGGACCACGATGCCTACATCCAGGCATTCGAGGCCAACATGCTCGGCCCGGTGCTGATGATCCGCGCGCTGCTGCCGGGCATGCGCGCACGGCGCTTCGGGCGCATCGTCAACATCACCTCGGCCATGGTGAAGGCGCCCAACCCGCACCAGGGGCTGTCCACCGCAGCGCGCACCGCGCTCACGGCCGTGTGCAAGGCGATCTCGCGCGAGGCGGTGGTGGACAACGTCACCATCAACAACCTGCTGCCCGAGCGCATCGACACCGGGCGCCAGCAGTTCCTCACCGAGCGCCAGGCGCGCATCGACGGCATCAGCTTCGAGCAGGCGCGCAGGAAGCTCGAGGAGACCATTGCCGCGCGCCGCTTCGGGCGGCCCGACGAGTTCGGGGACCTGTGCGCCTACCTGTGCAGCGAGCAGGCGTCCTACGTCTGCGGGCAGAACATCCAGGTCGACGGCGGCTCCTACCGCGGGATCGTGTAGGCCCGTGGCGACCGTCGGCGGCCGCAGGGTGGCCGTTCTCGACACGAACGTGGTGCTCGACTGGCTGTGGTTCGACGACCCGCGGCTGGTCGACCTGGCCGGGCGGGTACGCGGCGGCACGGTGCGGTGGCTTGCCACGCCCGCAATGCGCGAGGAACTGTGCGCCGTGCTCGGTCGCGGGAGCCTGCCGACGCGCCCACGCTCGGCCTGCGAGGTGCTGGCAGACTATGACCGCTGGTGCGTGCTGCATCCGGGGGTGATGACCCAGGATGCGGCGGACACGCTGCGCTGCACGGACACCGACGACCAGAAGTTCATCGACCTCGCGCTCACCCTGGCAGCCGGCGACGGCGCCGCTGCGCTGCTCACGCGCGACCGTGCCGTGCTGCGCCTGGCGCGCCGGGCACGGTTGCGGGGGCTGTGGATCGGGCCGCCGGAGCGCTGGTGCGATCCGGCGGTCCCGCTTCCGGTCTAGCCCTTACTCGCGCGAGCCCCCGGCCGCAGCGGCCGCCGCCGCGGTGGCAGCGTCCACGCCGGCGAGCTGCGCCGCGGCCAGCTCCTCGGCCTCCTGAAGCGCGATGGCGCGGCGCTCGGTCTCGTCCATCTCTTCCTTGGCCTTGCGCGCGCCGTGGTACGCCATGCCGGTGCCCGCCGGAATGAGGCGGCCGACGATGACGTTTTCCTTCAGGCCGCGCAACTCGTCGCGCTTGCCCATGATGGCAGCCTCGGTGAGCACGCGGGTGGTCTCCTGG
>JBBAPJ010000142.1:0-3669 GCA_040400855.1 Rubrivivax sp. | reverse complement strand
CGCTGGTCGACTGGCGCGATGCCAAGGTCCACGTGCTGACCCACACGTTGCACTACGGCTGCGGCGCCTTCGAGGGGGTGCGCGCCTATGACGCGGCACAGGGCACCGCCATCTTCCGGCTGGCCGATCACACGGAACGCCTGTTCAACAGCGCCAAGATCCTGCGCATGGAGATGCCCTACACGCGTGAGCAGTTGATGGCGGCCCAGCGTGAAGTGGTCAGGGCCAACGGACTGCGCCAGGCCTACCTGCGGCCCCTGATCTGGCTGGGTTCGGAGGCCCAGGGCATGGCTGCCGAGGGGGTCCTCACCCACGTGATGGTCGCTGCGTGGGACCTGGGCGCCTACCTGGGAGACGAGGCGATCCGCAGCGGCATCCGTGTCAAGACGAGCAGCTACACCCGGCACCACGTCAACATCACGATGACGCAGGCCAAGGCGGTCAGCAACTACACCAATTCGATCCTCGCCCACCGCGAGGCCAAGGCCGACGGGTATGACGAGGCGCTGCTGCTCGATGCGTCGGGCTTCGTCTCGGAAGGGGCCGGCGAAAACGTGTTCATCGTCCGCAACGGGGTCGTCGCCACACCGGACCTCTCCGCCGGCGCGCTCAACGGCATCACCCGCCACACGATCTTCACGATCTGCGAGGACCTGGGCCTCAAGCTGGTGGAAAAGCGCATCACCCGCGACGAGGTCTACATTGCCGATGAAGCCTTCTTCACTGGTACGGCAGCCGAAGTCACGCCCATCCGCGAGCTGGATCGGGTGACCATCGGCAGCGGCCGGCGCGGCCCTGTCACCGAGCGGATCCAGTCGGCCTTCTTCGACATCGTCCGGGGTCGCGACCCCCGCCACCGGGACTGGCTGAGCCCGGTGGCCGAGGACTGAATACCCCCGAGCACCATGGCGCACCACCCTGACCCGTCCGGCCAGGCGGCGAGCCTGCGGGACCGCCTGGCCGGCATCGACGCGCTCTTCGCGCCCCACCACCGCACCGACGCGCCGGGCTGCGTCGTCGGCATTGCGCTGCGCGGCCGTACGGTCTACCGCAAGGCCTTCGGCCTGGCCAGCGTGCAGCACGGGGTGGCCAACACGCCGCGCACCCGCATGCGCATCGGCTCCACCAGCAAGCACTTCACCTGCCTGGCGGCGCTGCTGCTGGCCGAGGAGGGCAGGCTCGACATCGATGCGCCGGCCAGCGCCGCGCTGCCGGACCTCGCCCTGCCCACGCTGCAGGGCATGCCCACGCTGCGCCAGTTCATGCACCACACCAGCGGCTGGCGCTGCGGGCTCGACCTGGCCATGCTCGGCAACGGCATGGCGTCGATGCCCATGGGCTGGATGCCAGCGGCGGCGGCGCGGCAGCAGGGTGTGAACTTCGCCCCGGGCATGGGGCAGGTGTACAACAACGTCGGCTACCACCTGTTGTCGATGGCCATCGACCGAGCGGCGGGGATGCCGCTGGAGGCCTTCATCAAGGAGCGCGTGTTCCTGCCCCTGGCGATGGACGACACCGAAGGCGTGCCCAGCGACCACACCGTCACGCACGACCGGGCCTCGAACCACGTCCCCGGGCCCGGTGGCATCTGGCGCCATGCGCTGATGATGACCGAAGAGATCCGCGGCGAGGGCAACATCGTCTCCACCGTCGACGACATGCTGCGCTGGCTGGCCCACCTGCGCGGCCCGAAGTGCGTGGGCAGCGAGGCGACCTGGGCGCAGATGCTCGAGCCCAGCGTTCTCGCCAACGGCCACCGTTCACCCTACGCGCTGGGCCTGATGCGGCGCAGCCACCGCGGGGTGGAGGTGATCCACCATGCGGGCGCCGTGGCGGGCGGCAACAGCGACATGCTCACCGCCCCGGCGCACCAGCTCGACATCGTGATGATGACCAACGGCCTGCCCGTCGCCCTGCGCGACTTCACGCCGAAGATCATCGACCTGCTGCTGGCCGACCAGCTGGGGCCCGAGGAGCCCCTGGCCGAGCTCGCGCGCTTCCGGCACCTCGTGGGCACGCGCTACCGCGGCCGCTCGGGTCTGACGATCGGCTTCGGCGCGGCGGGGGACCGGCTGGGCCTGAGCGTCATGGACAACCCGCCGCTCCAGCCGCTGCGCGTGGCTGGCGACGAGCTGCAACTGGGCTTCGAGACCGGCGCCCACAGCCACCTGTGCCTGCGCACGTTCGACCTGGCGCCGCAGGCCGACGGCCAGGCGCCGGCCGCGCTGGAGATTCGCGACGCGGGTCGCGCCGAGCAGCTGGTGCGTCTGCACCCCTCGACCCTGCCCGCACCGGCGGCCGGCACGGCCCTGATCGGTCGCTGGATCTGCCACGACCTGGCCGCCACGGCGGAGATCGCCGCCGAAGGCGATGCGCTGGTGCTGCGGCTGCGCGGCGACTACAGCGCGCAGCGCCCGCTGCGCCTCGAGCCCTTGGCCGACGGCGTCTTCGGTGTCAGCGATCCGGCCTTGCCGATGCTACGGCTGGTGCTCAGCCGGGAGGACGAGAGCGGTCCGCGAGCCACACGCTTGTGCCTGAACGGCCTGCGCACGCGGCATCTGGCCTTCGTGCGTGCCGTGGAGGACGACAGGAACACCCCATGAGAGTCTTCATTGCCGGTCTCTTCACCGAGACCAACACCTTCTCGGCCTTTCCCACCGGCCGGGCCGCCTTCGAGGTGAACCGCGGATCCGACCCGTTCTTCGCCTCCATGCGCCCGCCGCTCGAGCAGTGGGCCGCAGCCCAAGGGCACACCCTGGCCATTGGCCCGGTGATGTCGGCCATGCCCGCGGGCCGCACCGTCCGCAGCGCCTGGGAGGCCTTGCGCGACGAACTGCTGGCCGCACTGCAGGCCGCGATGCCGGTGGATGCCGTGCTGCTGCCGTTGCACGGCGCCATGGTGGCCGAGGGCTATGACGATTGCGAAGGCGACCTGCTGGAGCGCGTGCGTGCCATCGTCGGCCCGAAGGTCGCGGTGGGCGTCGAGCTCGACCTGCACTGCCACTTCACCGAGCGTATGCAGCGCTGCGCCGACGTGATCGTGGCCATGAAGGAGTACCCCCACACCGACGTGCTGGACCGCCTGGCCGAAGCGTGGAGGCTCACGCTGGACACCGCCGCCGGGCGCATCCGCCCGGTCACGGCCGTGGCCGACTGCCGCATGGTGGGCGTGTGGCACACCACGCGCGAGCCCATGGCCGGTTTCGTGCGCCGCATGCAGGCGCTGGAAGGGCAGGGCAGCGTGCTGAGCGTGAGCTTCGGCCATGGCTTCCCATTCGGCGATGTGCCGGAAGCCGGCGCCAAGGTCTGGGTGGTGACGGACGCCGACCTGCCGCGCGCCCAGGCCCTGGCCGACGAGCTGGCCCGCGAGCTGTGGGCGATGCGCGAGGAGACCCGCAACGTGCCGCTGAGCCTGGCACAAGCCCTGGATCGGCTGCAGTCGGCACCACCGGGCAAGCCCCTCGTGCTGGCCGACGTGGCCGACAACGCGGGCGGCGGCGCCAGCGCCGACAGCACCTTCTTCCTCTCGGCCTTGCTCGAACGCGGCATCGGCAACGTGGCCCTCGGCCCGATCTGGGACCTGGGCGCGATCCAGATCTGCCGCGAGGCCGGTGTCGGCAGCACGCTCACGCTGCGGGTGGGTGGCAAGTGCGGGCCGACCTCGGGCCA
>JBBAPJ010000141.1:0-3707 GCA_040400855.1 Rubrivivax sp. | reverse complement strand
AGCATGCGCATCGTGGGCGACATCATCGCCTACACCGCGCGGCACATGCCGAAGTTCAACTCGATCTCGATCTCCGGCTACCACATGCAGGAGGCGGGGGCGAACCAGGCGCTCGAGCTCGCCTTCACGCTGGCCGACGGGATGGAGTACGTGAAGACCGCACTGGCCCGCGGCCTGGATGTGGACGAGTTCGCCGGGCGCCTGTCCTTCTTCTGGGCGGTGGGGATGAACTTCTACCTCGAGATCGCCAAGATGCGCGCGGCGCGGCTGCTGTGGTGCCGCATCATGAAGGGCTTTGGCGCCAAGAGCGCCAAGAGCCTGATGCTGCGCACGCACAGCCAGACCTCGGGCTGGAGCCTGACCGAGCAGGACCCCTACAACAACATCGTGCGCACGACGATCGAGGCGATGGCCGCCGTCTTCGGCGGCACGCAGAGCCTGCACACCAACAGCTTCGACGAGGCCATCGCGCTGCCCACCGAGTTCAGCGCGCGCATCGCCCGCAACACGCAGCTCATCCTGCAGGAGGAGAGCCAGATCACGAAGGTGGTGGACCCGTGGGCGGGCAGCTACCTGATGGAGACGCTCACCCAGGAGATGGCCGACAAGGCCTGGTCGATCATCGAGGAGGTGCAGGCCCTGGGCGGCATGACGCGCGCCGTGCAGTCGGGATGGGCCAAGCTGAAGATCGAGGCCAGTGCGGCGCAGAAGCAGGCGCGCATCGATTCGGGCCAGGACGTGATCGTCGGGGTCAACAAGTACCGCAGCGACCGCCAGGACCCGGTGGAAGTGCGCGAGGTCGACAACCACGAGGTGCGCGAGCAGCAGATCGCGCGGCTGCAGCGCATCCGCGCCACGCGCGACGAGGCGAAGGTGCGCGCGGCGCTGGCCGCGATCACCACGGCGGCGCAGGCGGGCGTGGGTGCGCCGGGCGCGGCGGTGGCGGCCGATGCGGCCTCGGGCAACCTGCTGGCCCTTTCCATCGAGGCGATCCGCCTGCGCGCCACGGTGGGCGAGGTGAGCGACGCGCTCGAGCAGGCCTATGGGCGCCACCGCGCCGACATCCAGAAGGTGACCGGTGTGTATGCAGCCGCCTATGACAGCGCCGAGGGCTGGGAACGCCTGAAGACCGAGATCGCCGCTTTCGGTGAGGCGCATGGCAGGCGACCGCGCGTGATGATCGCCAAGCTCGGCCAGGACGGCCACGACCGCGGCGCCAAGGTGGTGGCCACGGCCTTCGCCGACCTGGGCTTCGACGTCGACATCGGCCCGCTCTTCCAGACCCCCGAGGAGTGCGCGCGCCAGGCCATCGAGAACGACGTGCACGCCATCGGTGTCTCCACGCTCGCCGCCGGCCACAAGACGCTCGTGCCCGCGATCATCGAGGAGCTCCAGCGCCAGGGCGGCGGGGACATCATCGTCTTCGTCGGCGGCGTGATTCCGCAGCAGGACTACGGCTTTCTCTATGAGGCCGGCGTCAAGGGCATCTACGGCCCTGGCACGCCCATCCCGGTGAGCGCCAAGGACGTGCTCGAGCACATCCGCGCGCAGGTCACGCGCGGCTGAACGCGCCACCCGCGCCCGTGCGATCCTGACCCGGCATGCAAGCGGCCCCGCGCACCGAACCGGCCTGGCTGGCTCCGCAGGACGAGGCGCTGCGCACCGCCCTGCTGGGCCCGCCGGGCCCGGTGCAGCGGCGCGCGCTGGCCAAGGCGATCACGCTCATCGAGTCCACGCGGCCCGAGCATCGCACGCGGGCCGACGCCCTGCTCGACGCGCTGCTGCCGCGCACGGGCGGTGCGCTGCGGCTGGGCATCAGCGGCGTGCCGGGCGTGGGCAAGAGCACCTTCATCGAGGCGCTCGGGCTGCACCTGGTGGGCGCCGGCCACCGCGTGGCCGTGCTGGCGGTGGACCCTTCCTCGAGCCTGTCGGGCGGCTCGATCCTGGGCGACAAGACGCGCATGGAGCGCCTGTCGACCCATGAACAGGCCTTCATCCGGCCCAGCCCCTCGGGCGGCACGCTCGGTGGCGTGGCGGAGAAGACGCGCGAGGCGATCCTCGTGTGCGAGGCCGCGGGCCATGACGTGGTGATCGTCGAGACGGTGGGGGTGGGGCAGAGCGAGACGGCGGTGGCCGGGATGACCGACCTCTTCGTGCTCATGCAGCTGCCCAACGCCGGCGACGACCTGCAGGCCATCAAGAAGGGCGTGATGGAGCTGGCCGACCTGGTGCTCGTCAACAAGGCCGACCTGGATGCCGACGCCGCCACCCGCGCGCAGGCCCAGCTCACGAGCGCGCTGCGCTGGCTCGGGCCGCATGCCCACGCCGCGGTGCGCGTGATGCCGCTGAGCGCCCTGACGGGCCAGGGCGTGGCCGAGTTCTGGCAGCTCGCCTGCGAGGAGCGGCGCCGGCGCGAGGCAGCCGGCACGCTGCATGCGCGGCGCCACGAGCAGGACGAGGCCTGGATGTGGGCCCGCATCGAGGCCGGGCTGCGCCAGCGCTTTCGGGCCGATCCGGCCGTGCGCGAGGTGCTGACAGACTATTCTGCCCAGGTCCGCGAGGGCCGGCTCGCGCCTTCGGTGGCGGCGCGCCGGCTGCTGGAGCGCATGCGCTGAAGCGCCGCCGTACCTGACTAGCTTCCCCGAGGAGACACCATGCACGACATCATCGAAGAGCTCGAGCGCCGCCGCACGGCTGCGCGCCAGGGTGGCGGTCAGCGGCGCATCGACGCCCAGCACGCCAAGGGCAAGCTCACCGCCCGGGAGCGGCTGGAGCTGCTGCTGGACGACGGCACCTTCGAGGAATGGGACATGTTCGTCGAGCACCGCTGCACCGACTTCGGCATGGCCGACAACAAGGTGCCCGGTGACGGTGTGGTCACCGGCTACGGGATGATCAACGGGCGCCTGGTCTTCGTCTACAGCCAGGACTTCACCGTCTTCGGCGGGGCGCTGTCGGAATCGCACGCCGAGAAGATCTGCAAGGTGATGGACCAGGCGATGAAGGTGGGCGCACCCGTCATCGGGCTGAACGACTCGGGCGGAGCGCGCATCCAGGAGGGCGTGGCGTCGCTGGGCGGCTACGCCGAGGTGTTCCAGCGCAACGTCATGGCCAGCGGCGTGATCCCGCAGATCAGCCTCATCATGGGGCCGTGCGCGGGCGGGGCGGTGTACTCGCCCGCGATCACCGACTTCATCTTCATGGTGCGCGACAGCTCCTACATGTTCGTCACCGGTCCGGAGGTGGTGAAGACCGTCACGCACGAGGATGTGTCGGCCGAGGAGCTCGGTGGCGCCACCACCCACACCTCGCGCAGCGGCGTGGCCGACCTCTCCTTCGAGAACGACGTGGAGGCGCTGCTGATGCTGCGGCGCTTCTTCAACTACCTGCCGCTGAACAACCGCGACGGCGTGCCCGTGCGCCCCAGTGGCGACCCGGCCGACCGGCTCGACCTGTCGCTGGACACACTCGTGCCCGACAACCCGAACAAGCCCTACGACATCAAGGAGCTCGTGCTCAAGGTGGTGGACGACGGCGACTTCTTCGAGCTGCAGCCCGACTACGCCAAGAACATCGTCATCGGCCTGGCGCGCATGGAAGGCCGCACGGTGGGCATCGTGGCGAACAACCCGCTCGTGCTCGCGGGCTGCCTGGACATCAAGAGCAGCATCAAGGCCGCGCGCTTCGTGCGCTTCTGCGACGCCTTC
>JBBAPJ010000140.1:0-3719 GCA_040400855.1 Rubrivivax sp. | reverse complement strand
GGCCGACATCGATCGCGTTTATTGCGGGCATCAAGGCGGGCCGTAGGCATGGTGCGGCCTGCCCGCTACCGTCGCGGGTAGATGGGCCGGCCAATTTGCGGGCCTCCAGGAGGAGACTCGATGTCCACGCTGCCAGCCCGCACCGCCTCGAGACAGATCGGTCCGCAGGAGATGGAAGCGCACGTCGTGCGCTTTCGCCAGATGAAGCCACGAAGCCGCGAGGCGCAGGCGGCACTGGGCATCCCGGCCGAGGTGTCGGAGTTCATGGCGGCGGACCGCAACTACACCTACGTCGCGCCTCAACTGGAGCGGCACAGCCCGATCACCCGCTTCGCGGCCATGCGCGGGGGCGACCATGGCGACGCGCTCACGATCAGCTTGGCCGTGTGCGCGCCGGGCAAGGGGCCGCAGCTGCACGCGCACATGAAGACGGTGGAGTCATTCTTCTGCCTGAAGGGCCGTTTCGAGGTGCGCTGGGGCGACACGGGTGAACACGCGACGGTGCTCGAGCCCTACGACCTGATTGCCGTGCCCGCCGGGGTGGTGCGCACCTTCTGCAACATCAGCCAGGAAGAGGGTCACCTTCTCGTGGTGATCCAGGGCAACCGACACGACTTCGACGACGTGCACCACACGGTTCAGGTGGGGCGCACCGTGGAGCAGCGATTCGGCGAGCGCGCGCGTGAACTGCTGGAGGTCACGGGCCGGCGCTTCGACGTGGGGACGTGATGGTGATGCGCAGACGCTACCTGCTTCGCCACATCGCCGCCAGCGTGGGCGTCGGGCTTCCGCTGGTGGGCCTGTCACGAGCGGCCGGGGCACAGGACTTTCCCACCCGGCCGCTGCGCATCATCGTGCCCTTCGCCCCAGGTGGCCTGACGGACGTGATCGCGCGGCAGGCGGCCGAGGAGCTGAAGGCCGAACTTCGCCAGCCCGTCATCGTCGACAACCGGCCCGGCGCGTCCGGCCATATCGGCGCCGAGGCGGTGGCCAAGGCGGCGCCCGATGGGTACACGCTGGCGCTCTTGAGCACGCTGCACGCCGGTGGAGCCGTGTACCAGCCCGACATCGTGCGCTACGACCTGATGCGCGACTTCGCGCCGCTGGGCATGCTCGGGTCGTCGCCCGCGATGCTGGTGGCGCGCAAGGAGCTGCAACTGCGCAACGTGGCGGACATGGTCGCCCGCGCCAAGGCGCGGCCCGGCGAGCTGTCGCTGGCCACGGTGGCGGCCTACATCGGCGAGCTCCTCGAGGCGGTGGCCGAGATCGACCTCAACCTCATCCTCTACCGTGGCGCAGCCGCGGCCACCAACGACCTGCTCGGTGGCAACGTGGACATGATGAGCGGAACGGCCTCCGACATGATGCAGCTGCTCAAGACCGGCCGCTTCGTCGCGCTCGGCGTGAGCGGCAGCGCACCCCTTGCCTACGCACCCGAGGCTCGGCCGATCGTCGAGACGCTGCCACGCTACCGGGGCGGTCAGTGGTACGGCCTGTTCGCACCCGCCGGCACCCCTGCGCCCGTCATGGCCCGCCTGCGCGGCGCATTGGCAGGGGCCGTCCAGCGGCCGGACTACCGCGCCCGGATGTCGCAGGCCCTGGTGGCGCCGCCAGACCTGAGCGTCGAGGGGCTGGCGGCGGAGATGCGGGCCACGCTCGAGTCCTTCGCGCAGGCGCGCGCGCGCCGCCCAGGCCGCGCCTACGCCCCAGCCCGGGGATGAAGCTGGCTTGAAGGCTGTCCAGATACGCGCCACCGGTGGGCCGGAGGTGCTCGAGTTCGTCGAGCTGCCCGATCCCGTTCCGGGTGAAGGCGAGGTGCGCGTGCGCACGCTGGCCATCGGCGTGGGCATGCCCGACGTGATGGTGCGCCGTGGCATCTACCCGTGGATGCCCGCGCTGCCGGCGATCCTGGGCATCGAGTCGGCCGGGGTCATCGATGCGCTGGGGCCCGGAGTGCAGACGTGCCAGGTCGGCCAGGCCGTGTACGTGAACGCACGCGACTTGCCGGAACGCTCGGGCGGCTATGCGCAGTTCCGGGTGGCGCCGGCGGATGCGGTGCAGCCCCTTCCCGCCGGCGTCGACCCGGTGCGCGCCGCGGCCTTGGGCAACTACCAGGTGGCCGCGAGCCTGCTGCGCGTGGTGGAGCCGCTGCCCGAGGGGGCGACGGTGGCGATCCTGGGCGCCGCGGGAGGGGTGGGGTCGGCACTGCTGCAAGTGGCACGTCTGCGCGGCCTGAAGGTGATCGCGGTGGCCGGCAGCGACGACAAGTGTGCATGGCTGCGGTCCCAGGGGGCGGACGAGACGGTCAATCACCGCAGCGAGCCGATCGCCAGCGGCATCGCGCGCAGCACCGGGGGTGCCGGTGCGAGCGTGATCTTCGACCCCGTGGGCGGCCACACCCTGCCCACCTTGTTCGAGGCGCTGGCACCGCTGGGCACGGTGGTTTCTTACGGCGGCCTGGGCGGCACGCGCGACCCGCAGACGGTGGCCGCGATGATGCGCTGCTTCGGCGCGAGCCCCGCCCTGCGGATGTTCTCGATGCACACCTGGGACGCCCTGCCGCAGGTGCGGCGCGAGATTTCGCGGGAGGTGATGCGGCTCCTGGCCGAAGGCCGGATCGACCCTCCCATCCACGCCCGGCTGCCGCTGGCGCACGCACGGCAGGCGCACGAGCTCTTCGACTCGCACGCGCAGCGGGGGAAGATCATCCTGGAGCCCTGACGCAGGCGCGCGAGGGGGCGGGGCTGCGGGGCCGCGCACCAATCTGAGCGGGTCAGTCGCGGAACGCACCAATTGGTCGCGTATTGGCCGCGGGCTCGCATGGCATGGCCCTTGCTTCGAGGAGGGAGTTTTCCAGCTCCACCCCACCGAGGCCCCGCCATGACCCGCGCCTACGACCCCTATGACGCCGATCGTCCGCTGATGCTGCGCTGCGCCTGCGGCCAGGACCACGCGCCCCAGGACCATGCCGCGTCGCCGGCGGTGGACGCTGAGCAATTCGGTCGCGACTTCATCGAGGCGAGCCTCGTGAAGGCACTGTTCCCGCAGGAGCCCGTGCGGCGCGCCTTCCTGCGCGCAGTCGGGCGTCGCTCGGCGATGGCAGCCATTGCCAGCGTCCTGCCGGTGGCCTCGCTGCAGGCCATGGCGCAGGAGAAGAAGGCGCCCGAGAAGAAGGACCTCAAGATCGGCTTCATCGCCATCACCTGCGCCACGCCGCTCATCATGGCCGACCCGCTGGGCTTCTACCGCCAGCAGGGCCTGGCGGTGCAGCTCAACAAGACGGCAGGCTGGGCGCTCATCCGCGACAAGATGCTCAACAAGGAGCATGACGCCTCGCACTTCCTGAGCCCGATGCCGCTGGCCATCTCGATGGGCCTGGGCTCCACCCAGGTGCCGATGAACGTGGCCACGATCCAGAACACCAACGGCCAGGCCATCACGCTGCACGTCAAGCACAAGGACAAGCGTGACCCGAAGAGCTGGAAGGGCTTCAAGTTCGCCGTGCCCTTCGAGTACAGCATGCACAACTTCCTGCTGCGCTACTACGTGGCCGAAGCGGGCCTGAACCCCGACACCGACATCCAGATCCGCGTCACGCCCCCGCCCGAGATGGTGGCCAACCTGCGCGCGGGCAACATCGACGGCTTCCTCGGCCCGGACCCCTTCAACCAGCGCGCCGTCTTCGACGAGGTGGGCTTCATCCACATCCTGTCCAAGGA
>JBBAPJ010000139.1:0-3765 GCA_040400855.1 Rubrivivax sp. | reverse complement strand
GCCAGCGCGCTGGCGCAGGCCCAGGCCCACGGCATCGTCTTCATCGACGAGATCGACAAGGTGGCCTCGCGCGGCGAACAGGCCGGCGCGGACGTCAGCCGCCAGGGCGTGCAGCGCGACCTGCTGCCCCTCGTGGAAGGCACGGCCGTGAGCACGAAGTACGGCATGGTGCGCACCGACCACATCCTCTTCATCGCCTCGGGCGCCTTCCACCTGTCGCGCCCGAGCGACCTCATACCCGAATTGCAGGGGCGCTTTCCGATCCGGGTGGAACTCACCGCGCTGTCGGTGGACGACTTCGAGGCCATCCTCACCCGTACCCAGAGCAGCCTCGTGGCCCAGTACCAGGCCCTGCTGGCCACGGAAGGGGTGGCCCTGGAGTTCACGCCCGATGCGGTGCGGCGCATCGCGCAGATCGCCTGCGAGGTCAACGAGCGCATGGAGAACATCGGCGCGCGGCGCCTGGCCACCGTGCTCGAGCGGCTGCTCGAGGACGTGAGCTTCGAGGCCCCTGCGGACACGGGGCAGCAGGTGCGCATCGATGCCGCGCTCGTGGACGCGCGGCTGGGCGAGCTCGCCCGCAACGAGGACCTGTCGCGCTACGTGCTGTAGCGGCCCAGGCTACGGGGTGAGCGGGTAGCGCGCCGCGCGCGCGGCCTCCAGCGCGAGCAGCCCGTCGAAGATCAGCGTGTCCACGAGCTCGTGCGCGATGCCGAGGTAGGGCGAGACCTTCCAGCCCGCCCCCCCGCTCATGATCGTGTGCGGCTCCGCGCCGTCGCGTTCGCGCAGGTGGCGGTGCATGCGCTCGATCGCACCGGTGATCGCGTAGGTACCCCCGCTCGTGAGCGCATCGCTCGTGTTCGTCGGGAAGGGCACGACCTCGCCGGTGGGCACGCGCAGGCCAGCCGTACCCCCTTCCAGGGCGCGCAGCATGATGCCGTGGCCGGGCACGATCAGGCCGCCGAGGAAGCGCCCCTGCGCGTCCTGCGCGTCCACCGTCACGGCGGTGCCCACCATCACGACGAGCACGGGCTGCGCCACGCCGCGTCGCAGCATGCGCCCGCGCGCCCCGATCTGCGCCACCCAGCGGTCCGCGCCCAGGCGCGTGGGAATCGCGTAGCCGTTGACCACCCCGGCCTCGGCGGCACTGGGCACCGCCCAGCGCGGCGGCACGTCCCACACCTGCTCGAGCTGCTCCTCCACGCGGTGCCGGACGGCCTCCCCGGCCACGTTGCATCCGAGCATCGCCCGGGGAGCCGGCAGCCCCTTCCAGGCCGTCTCGGCCAGCTCGTCGATGCGCTCGAGGAACACCGCCCCCTGCTCACGCGCGGTGGCGCCCGGCACGGCCGAGTCGAAGAGCGCCCACTTCAGGCGCGTGTTGCCGATGTCGATGGCGAGAAACAAGGGCGCTGTCCGATGGCTGGCTGACGTCGCTGCGCATGGTAGCCGCCCGCGCCCCTTGTCTGCCTCGTGAAAGCTCCCGGTGGCATCATCCACGGGCCTGCCGCCTCCCCCGGGCCCTTGCCCCTGCCCCTGGCCGCCGCTTCCCGACCGAGCCCTCCACCGGACGCCCGCCATGACCGACCTGCTTGCCGACTACAAGGCCCTCGCCGAATACCGCCCGACGCACAAGGTGCGCTTCGTCACGGCCGCCAGCCTCTTCGACGGGCACGATGCGGCCATCAACATCATGCGCCGCATCCTGCAGAACATGGGCGCGGAGGTCATCCACCTGGGCCACAACCGCTCGGTGGAAGAGGTGGTGACGGCGGCGCTGCAGGAGGACGCGCAGGGCATCGCCGTGAGCAGCTACCAGGGCGGCCACGTCGAGTACTTCAAGTACATGGTGGACCTGCTGCGTGCACGCGGCGGCTCGCATATCCAGGTCTTCGGGGGCGGCGGCGGCGTGATCGTGCCGGCCGAGATCCGCGAGCTCCAGGCCTATGGTGTGGCGCGCATCTTCAGCCCCGAGGACGGCCAGCGCATGGGCCTGCAGGGCATGATCGGCGAGATGGTCATGCGCTGCGACCAGGACCTGTCGGTGCACGCGCCCCGGTCCCTGGCCGACCTGCAGGGCCACACGCAGGCCGCCTGGCGCGCCCTTGCTCAGGCCATCACGGCACTCGAAAACGGCCGCGCCGACCCGGCTTTCCAGGCCGCGCTGCACGCGCAGGCCTCCACCACGCGCATTCCGGTCCTGGGCATCACCGGCACGGGCGGCGCAGGCAAGTCGAGCCTGACCGACGAGCTCATCCGACGCCTGCGCCTGGACCAGGCCGACGCGCTGCGCGTGGCCGTGGTGAGCATCGACCCGTCGCGGCGCAAGAGCGGCGGGGCGCTGCTGGGCGACCGCATCCGCATGAATGCCATCGGGCCGTGGAGCGCCGGCCCGCGCGTGTTCATGCGCAGCCTGGCCACGCGCGACTTCGGCAGCGAGATCAGCCGCGCCCTGCCCGACGTGCTGGCCGCCTGCAAGGTGGCCGGATTCGACCTCGTCATCGTCGAGACCTCCGGCATCGGCCAGGGCGACGCGGCGATCGTCCCGCTGGTGGACTGCGCGATGTACGTCATGACCCCGGAGTTCGGTGCCGCCAGCCAACTCGAGAAGATCGACATGCTCGACTTCGCCGAGTACGTGGCCATCAACAAGTTCGACCGCAAGGGCTCCCTGGATGCCTTGCGCGACGTGGCCAAGCAGGTGCAGCGCAACCGCGAAGCCTGGAGCCGCAGGACCGAGGAGATGCCCGTCTTCGGGACCATGGCCAGCCGCTTCAACGACGACGGGGTGACGGCCCTGTACCAGGCGCTGCTGCCCCGCCTGGCCGAGCTCGGGCTGCGCACGACCGAGGGCCGGCTGCCGCGCGCGGCCACGCGCCACAGCACCCACCAAGTGCCGATCGTGCCTGGCGCGCGCGTGCGCTACCTGGCCGACATCGCCGATACGACGCGCGGCTACAAGCGCCGCGTGCGCGAGCAGGCAGCGCTGGCGCGCGAGGTCCAGCAGCTGCGCGCAGCCGCGGCGATGCTCGCCGTGGACAAGCCGGAGAAGCCCCGTGCCGCCGAGGCGGCGCTGAACCTCGCCACCGCGCGCGAGGAGCGGCTCGATGCCCAGGCGCGCAAGCTGCTCGCGATGTGGCCCGACATGCAGCGCGCCTATGCCGGCGACGAGTACGTGGTCAAGATACGCGACAAGGAAATCCGCACCGCGCTCACGCACACGACGCTGTCGGGCAGCAAGATCCGCAAGGTGGCGCTGCCGGCCTGGGAGTGCCACGGCGAGTTGCTCAAGTGGCTGATGCTCGAGAACGTGCCCGGCTCCTTCCCCTACACAGCCGGCACCTTCGCCTTCAAGCGCGAGAACGAGGACCCCACGCGCATGTTCGCCGGTGAGGGGGACGCCTTCCGCACGAACCGGCGCTTCAAGCTGCTCTCCGAAGGCATGCCTGCCAAGCGGCTGTCCACCGCCTTCGACTCGGTCACGCTCTACGGTCACGATCCCGACCTGCGGCCCGACATCTACGGCAAGGTCGGCAACTCGGGCGTGAGCATCGCCACGCTCGATGACATGAAGGTGCTCTACGGCGGCTTCGACCTCACGAACCCGGGCACTTCGGTGAGCATGACGATCAACGGGCCCGCGCCCTCGATCCTGGCGATGTTCATGAACACCGCCATCGACCAGAACCTGGAGAAGTTCCGCGCCGACAACGCGCGCGAGCCCACCGACGACGAGGCCGCCAAGATCCGCGCCTGGACGCTGGCCAA
>JBBAPJ010000138.1:0-3814 GCA_040400855.1 Rubrivivax sp. | reverse complement strand
GGGTGATCCGCAAGCTCACCGAGATGAAGATCGGCCAGCCGATCCGCAGCTACGGGGTGCAGGCCCACCTGGGCAAGCGCGGCACGCCCACCATGGGCGGTGTGCTGGTGCTGATCGGGATAGGCGCGTCCACCGTCCTGTGGTTCGACTGGAGCAACCGCTTCGTCTGGGTCGTCGTGCTCGTGACCTTCGGCTTCGGGGCCATCGGCTGGGTCGACGACTGGCGCAAGGTCGTGCACAAGGATCCCGAGGGCATGCGCTCGCGCGAGAAGTTCATGTGGCAGTCGATCATCGGGATGGTCGCCTCGCTGTACCTTGCCTTCGCGGTGTCGGAGAACACGAACCTGAAGGTGCTCGAGCTCTTCGTGAGCTGGATCACCAGCGGCTTCGAGAGCGACCTTCCGCCCAAGGCGGGTCTCATGGTGCCGTTCTTCAAGACGGTCAGTTACCCGCTGGGCGTCTTCGGCTTCATCATGCTGAGCTGGCTCGTGATCGTCGGGGCCAGCAACGCGGTGAACTTCACCGACGGGCTGGACGGGCTGGCGATCATGCCGGTGGTGCTGGTGGGCTCGGCGCTGGGCATCTTCGCCTACGTCACGGGCAACGCCGTGTACTCGAAGTACCTGTTCTTCCCCCACATTCCGGGCGCGGGCGAGCTCCTCATCTTCTGCGCCGCAATGGCCGGCGCGGGCCTGGCCTTCCTGTGGTTCAACGCGAACCCGGCGCAGGTCTTCATGGGCGACGTTGGTGCGCTGGCCCTTGGCGGGGCGCTGGGCACGATCGCGGTCATCACGCGCCAGGAGATCGTGCTGGCGATCATGGGCGGCATCTTCGTGGCCGAGGCGCTGAGCGTGATCATCCAGGTGAGCTGGTTCAAGTACACGCGGCGCCGCTACGGCGAGGGTCGCCGCATCTTCCTGATGGCGCCGCTGCACCACCACTTCGAGAAGAAGGGCTGGACCGAGACGCAGGTGGTGGTGCGCTTCTGGATCATCACGATGCTGCTGTGCCTCGTCGGCCTGGCGAGCCTGAAGCTGCGTTGAGGTCGCAACCTTGAACATGACCCTCGCCGATCGGACCGTGCTGGTGCTGGGCCTCGGGGCCTCGGGCCTGGCCATGGCCGCCTGGTGCGCGCGCCAGGGCGCTGCCGTACGGGTGTGGGACTCGCGCGAGGCGCCGCCGCAGGCCGCTGCACTGCAAGAGCGCGTGCCGTCGGCCGCGCGGCTGCACGGCACTCTCGAGGCGCAGGCGCTTGCCGGCGTGCACTGGGTGCTCAAGAGCCCGGGCCTGGCACCGACCGACCCGTCCGTGGTGCGGCTGCTGGAAGCGGCCCGGGCCGCGGGCGTGCGCACCGGCGGCGAACTCGACCTCTTCGTGCAGGCGCTGGTCGACTTGCGCGAGGCTCGCGGCTACGCGCCAAAGCTGCTGGCTGTCACTGGTACCAACGGCAAGACGACCACCACGGCGCTTACGGCGCTGCTCGTCGAGCGCGCCGGGCGAAGCGTGCGAGCGGCCGGCAACATCGGCCCGACGATGCTCGACAGCCTGGTGCAGGCCCTGGAGGCCGACACGCTGCCGCAGGTGTGGGTGCTCGAGCTGTCGAGCTTCCAGCTGCACGACCTGCACGAGACCGCACCCTACGAGCCCGACGCAGCCGTGGTGCTGAACGTCACGCAGGACCACCTCGACTGGCATGGCACGATGGCCGGGTATGCAGCCGCCAAGGCGCGCGTGTTCGGGCCGCGCGGCACCCAGGTGATCAACGCCGACGATGACCTCGTGGCGGCGATGTGCCCGGCAGCACCGGAGGCGGCAGCGCCGCGTCGTGGGGCTCGCCGGCTGGCCGCGGCACCGGCGCGCAGGGTGGTGCGCTTCGCCCTGTGCGCCCCCAGCCAGCCCGGAGACTTCGGCCTCGTGCAGGAGTCGGGCGTGGCCTGGCTCGTGCGGGCGCTGCCGCGGGAGGAGGGTGCGCGCCCGGGCGTGGGTGAGGACGAGCCGCTGCACCTGCAGCGGCTCATGCCGGCCGATGCCATGCGCCTGCGCGGCCGCCACAACGCTGCCAACGCGCTGGCAGCGCTGGCGCTGGCCAGCGCGATCGGGTGCGCGCTGGCCCCGATGCTGCACGGCTTGCGGGAGTACCGCGGCGAGCCGCATCGCGTGCAGTGGGTGGCCGAGGTCGACGGGGTGGAGGCCTTCGACGACAGCAAGGGCACGAACGTCGGTGCCACGGTCGCCGCCCTGGAGGGCCTGGGAGCGGACCGTGCTCCGGCGCGGATCGTGCTGATCCTCGGCGGCGACGGAAAGGGGCAGGACTTTGCGCCGCTTGCCGGCCCCGTTTCGCGCCACGCACGCGCAGTGGCGCTGATCGGACGCGACGCGCCGGCTCTGGCCGAGGTACTTTCCGGCTGCGCAGTGCCGATGCAGACGCACGCCGATCTGCCGCTGGCGGTGCGCTGGTGCTTCGAGCAGGCGCAGCGAGGCGACGCCGTTGTGCTCAGCCCCGCCTGCGCGAGCCTGGACATGTTTCGTGGCTACGGCCACCGGGCCGAGGTCTTCGTGCAGGCCGTGCAGGCCTGCGCGGCAGAGCGTGGGGAGGTGATGGCGTGAACGGGGTGCGTTCCGAGGCCTCGCTGCTGTCACGCTGGTCGGCTCGCGTGCGCCGTGGCGCGCAAACCGAGACCGCGATGCCGCTGCCGGTGCGGGTAGGCGTGGAGCCTGCGCGAGGTGGCCTCGTGCGCGCCGTGGGATTCGACCAGGCTCTGGTGGCCTGTGTGCTGGCCTTGCTGGCCTTCGGTCTCGTGATGGTGTACTCGGCCTCGGTGGCGCTGCCGGACAACCCGAAGTTCTCGCGCTACGCCCCCACCTTCTTCCTGGCCCGCCACACGCTGTCCATCGGCCTGGCGCTCGTGCTCGCGCTCGTCGTCGTGCAGCTGCCCAGCGCCTTCTGGGAGCGCTGGGCCCCGCATGTATTCGTGCTCGCGATCGTGCTGCTCGTGGTGGTGCTCGTGCCCTTCATCGGCAAGGTCGTGAACTTCTCGCGCCGCTGGATTCCGCTGGGCGTCATCAACTTCCAGCCCTCCGAGCTCGCCAAGCTGGCGATCGCCATGTACGCGGCCAACTACATGGTGCGCAAGATGGACGTGCGGGAGAACTTCTTCCGTGCCGTGTGGCCGATGGCCGTCGCGCTGGCCTTCGTCGGCGTGCTGCTGCTGCGCCAGCCCGACATGGGAGCCTTCATCGTCATCGCCACCATCGCCATGTCGGTGCTCTTCCTGGGAGGCGTCAACGCGCGCATGTTCTTCCTGATCGCGGGCATCCTCGTCACGGTCTTCGCCGTCATGATCGCCTTCGACGACCTGCGGCGTGGCCGGATCCTGGCCTACCTGGACCCCTGGAACCCGGCCTATGCACAAGGCAAGGCCTACCAGCTCACGCACTCGCTGATCGCCTTCGGACGCGGCGAGATCTTCGGGCAGGGACTGGGCAGCTCGGTGGAGAAGCTGCACTACCTGCCCGAGGCGCACACCGACTTCCTGCTCGCCGTCATCGGAGAGGAGCTCGGGCTCGTCGGCGTGGCCAGTGTCATCGTCGCCTTCTTCTGGCTCACCCGCCGCATCGTGGCGATCGGGCGGCAGGCCATCGCGCTGGACCGCGTCTTCGCAGGCCTGCTGTGCCAGGGCATCGGGGTGTGGATCGGGTTGCAGGCCTTCATCAACATGGGCGTGAACCTCGGGGTGCTGCCCACCAAGGGATTGACCCTGCCGCTGATGAGCTATGGCGGCTCGGCCATCCTGATGAACCTGATCGCGCTGGC
>JBBAPJ010000137.1:0-3824 GCA_040400855.1 Rubrivivax sp. | reverse complement strand
TCGATCCAGCGCGCCTGGTGCAGCTCGGTGATGCCGCGCGCCCAACTCTGCGCCAGCGAGTCCAGGATCGCCTGGCCTTGCTCGGGGGTGGCCGGCAGCGGGTCGCCGATGACGCCGGTCTCGCCGAAGTCGCGTGCCGACCAGGCCGCCGCCGGGCGGCCGTCGGGTGCCAGCGTGGGACAGGGAAACTCCGGCGGGTAGTTCGACACGGCGTGCTCCATGCGCACGGTGTCAGGGGCCAGCGCCATCATGATGGCCGTCTCGGCGTGCCCGGCGTGCATCGCCAGGCGCTTTTCCTTGTCCGACAGGTAGCGCCCGGCCACGTGCGGCACGCGCCAGGTGAAGTGCGGCACCACGACGTAGTCGCCGTGGCGCAGGCGCAGCTCGCGCGCGGCCATCTCCATCACCTGCGGCTGACCGCCGTGCCCGTTGACGATCAGGAACTTGCGAAACCCCGAGCGGTACACCGACTCGCCGATCTGGATCACCGTCTCCAGCAGCGTCGGCCCGTCCAGCGTGATCGTGCCTGGGAAGTGCAGGTGTTCCTCGCTCTTGCCATAGGTGATGGGCGGGATCATGAAGGCGGGCACCGAGTCGGGCAGCCGCGCCAGCGCATGCCCGATGACGCCGGAGGCGATTGCCGTATCCACCGAGCAAGGCAGGTGCGGACCATGCTGCTCGATGCTGCCGGCGGGCAGCACGATGACGGTGTTGGCCCGGTCGGGCAGCTCGGTGACCTGGGTCCAGGTCAGGTAGGGCAGGAAGCGGTGGGGAGGGCAGTAGCCGTGCAGCATCGGCAGCTCCGGTCGGGGGACGGGAAGGGGCTCGAAGGAGCGGGAAGAGCCAGGAGCGAGCGAAGGCGGCTCAGCCGCGTGGCAGCGGCACGTAGGCCGTGGCCTCGACCTCCACCAGGACGTCGGCGGTAGGCAGCATGGCGCTGACCTCCACCACCGTCGACGCGGGCGGCTCACCCGGAAAGAAAAGCTTGCGCACGCGGCTGTAGTGGGGGAAGTGGTCGAGGTTCCTGAAGTACTGCACGAGCTTGAAGACATCGGCCATGTTCCCCCCGGCGGCCTCGACAGTGGCGCGGATGCGGTCGAGCACGAACCAGCTCTGCGCCAGGATCGGGCCTTCCTTGATGTCGGTGGAGAACTCGCCCGTCTCGCCCAGCAGCGCACGCGCGTGGGCAGGAATGTCGGCGTAACCGCGCACGATCGTGCGCGTGGACGGCTCCACGGCAATGACGCCCGACAGGAAGATGAAGTCCCCGGCCCGCCTCCAGGCGGCATAGCGCGCCAGGGGCTGCGCGGTTCCGGCCGGGGCGGCGGGCGCGGGCGGCATGGAAGGGGCGGCAGACGGAGTGGCACTGTCCATGGGGATAGCCTACACCGCGGTCTGCCGCACCCGGGCGCGCGCCGTCCATGCCGGACGGCAGCGCGGGGTCAAGCGGCTGCGCGCTCAGTCGGCCTGCTTGCGCAGGAAGGCGGGGATCTCGATCTCGTCCATCCCGGTTCCCGAGAGCGCCTCGACCTTGGTGCGCGCGCTGCGCCAGACGCTGGGCACCTGCAGGCCGCCGTAGTCGGTGGTGGCCGTGGCGACAGGCGCGCCGCCCGCTTGCGACCCCATCGCGGCTGGCGCAACCGAGGCCATCGGTGCGGACGCAGCCGCCTGGGCCAGCGGGGCGGCGTCGTAGGTGCCGGTGCGCTGCACCGGCTGGGGCTGGGGAGCAGCCGGTGTCACCACCGACAGCTCCGCAGGCGCGCGGCGCGCCGCGGCCGCACCCAGGCCGGTGGCGATCACCGTCACGCGCATCTTGTCGCCCAGACTCTCGTCGAAGGCGGCGCCGAAGATGATGGTGGCATCCTCGGCCGCGTACAGCCGGATCGTGTCCATGGCGATCTGGCTCTCGCGCAGCTTGAGCGAGGTGCGCGAGGCGGCGATCAGCACGAGCACGCCGCGGGCGCCCGACAGGTCGATTCCTTCCAGCAGCGGGCACGCCACGGCCGCCTCGGCCGCCTTCTTCGCGCGGTCCGGCCCGACGGCCGAGCCGGTGCCCATCATCGCCTTGCCAGGCTCGCTCATCACCGTCTTCACGTCCTCGAAGTCGACGTTGACGAGGGCGTCCATGTGGATGATGTCGCTGATGCCGCCCACGGCGTTCTTGAGCACGTCGTTGGCCTGGGCAAAGGCATCCTCCTGGGTCACGTCGTCGCCGAGCACCTCCAGCAGCTTCTCGTTGAGGATGACGATCAGCGAGTCGACGTTGGCCTCGAGCTCGGCCACCCCCTGGTCGGCCTGGCGGCGCCGGCGCATCCCTTCGAAGCCGAAGGGCTTGGTGACCACGCCCACCGTCAGGATCCCCATCTCGCGTGCCACGCGCGCCACGATGCTGGCCGCACCCGTGCCGGTGCCGCCGCCCATGCCGGCGGTGATGAAGAGCATGTGCGAGCCGTCGATGGCGTCGCGGATGCGGTCCACCGCCTCCTCGGCCAGCGCCCGCCCGACCTCGGGCTTGCCGCCCGCGCCGAGGCCCTTCGTGCCCAGCTGCACGAGGGTGCCGGCGGCGCTGCGGTTGAGGGCCTGCGCATCGGTGTTGGCCACGATGAACTCGACGCCCTGCACGCCGTTGTCGATCATGTGGGCCACCGCGTTGCCGCCGCCGCCGCCCACGCCGATCACCTTGATCCGCGTGCCCTGGTCGAACTCCTCGATCATCTCGATGGCCATCTCGTACTCCTTGCCTTCAAAGCAGTTGCCATTGCCGTCACATCACCCGGACCGTGCGCTGCCGTCCTTCGTCCATGTCCACGCACCGTCCCCTTCGAAACCCTTGCCTGCGCCGCGCTAGAAGTTGCCCAGGATCCAGTCCTTGGCACGCGTGATCACCGTCTTCACCGAGCCCGCCTGCCGCATGGCCTTGACGCCTCGGCCGCGCGCCACGCGCGCCTCCTCGAGCAGCCCCATCACGGTGGCCGCGCGCGGGCTGGCCACCATGTCCGAAAGCGGCCCGGCGTAGGTGGGCAGGCCGCGGCGCACCGGCTTGAGGAAGATGTCCTCGCCCAGCTCCACCATCCCCGGCATCACGGCCGCCCCGCCGCACAGCACGATACCGCTGGACAGCCGCTCTTCGTAGCCGCTGTCGCGGATCACCTGGTGCACGAGCGTGTAGATCTCCTCCACGCGCGGCTCGATCACGCCCGACAGGGCCTGGCGGCTGAGCAGCCGAGGCGCCCTGTCTCCGAGGCCCGGCACCTCGACCTGGCTGGCCGGGTCGGCCAGCAGCTGCTTGGCCACGCCGTGCTCGACCTTGATCTCCTCGGCATCCTTGGTGGGCGTGCGCAGCGCCATCGCGATGTCGCTCGTGATGAGGTCGCCGGCAATCGGGATCACGGCCGTGTGGCGCACCGAGCCCTCGGTGTAGATCTGAACGTCGGTCGTGCCCGCGCCGATGTCCACGAGCGCCACGCCGAGCTCCTTCTCGTCGTCCGTGAGCACCGCAGCGGCGCTCGCGCTGTGGTTGAGCACCAGGCTCTCCACCTCCAGGCCGCAGCGGCGCACGCACTTCAGGATGTTCTCCGCCGCACTCTGGGAGCCGGTCACGATGTGGACCTTGACCTCCAGCCGGCTGCCGCTCATGCCGATGGGCTCCTTCTTCACCTCGTGGCCGTCGATCACGAACTCCTGCGGCTCCACGAGCAGCATGCGCTGGTCGTTGGGGATGTTGATCGCGCGCGCCGTCTCCACCACGCGCGACACGTCTGCCGGGTTCACCTCGCGGTTGTCGCGCACGATCACCATGCCGGTGGAGTTCTGGCCGCGGATGT
>JBBAPJ010000136.1:0-3828 GCA_040400855.1 Rubrivivax sp. | reverse complement strand
GTGTCGCGCACCGGGTCCATGCGCGTGGTGATGGCCCACACCACCTCCTTCCAGTCGCGCACGTCCACGTCGTCGTCGGTGACGACGATGAACTTCGTGTACATGAACTGGCGCAGGAAGCTCCACAGCCCGAACATCACCCGCTTGGCGTGGCCGGGGTAGGCCTTCTTGATGGAGATCACCGCCAGGCGGTAGCTGCAGCCCTCGGGGGGCAGGTAGAAGTCGGTGATCTCCGGAAACTGCTTGCGCAGGATCGGCACGAACACCTCGTTGAGCGCCACGCCGAGCACGGCCGGCTCGTCCGGGGGCTTGCCGGTGTAGGTGGTGTGGTAGATCGGGTCGTCGCGGTGCGTCAGGCGCTCGACCTCGAAGACCGGGAACCAGTCCTGCTCGTTGTAGTAGCCGGTGTGGTCGCCGAAGGGGCCTTCGAGGGCGTGCAGGTAGCCCCCGCGCTCGGCCAGGGCCACGCCCGCCTCGCTCGTGCCGGTGTAGCCCTTCTCGGCTGGCACCAGGTGGCCCTCGAGCACGATCTCGGCGCTGGCCGGCACCTGCAGCGCCAGGCCCGCCTCGCCCACGCCGGTGTCCACCACCTCGGTGCGGCTGCCGCGCAGCAGCCCGGCGAACTGGTACTCCGAAAGCGTGTCCGGCACGGGCGTGACGGCGCCCAGGATCGTGGCCGGGTCGGCGCCCAGCGCCACTGCCACCGGGAATCGCTGGCCCGGGTTGGCCTGGGCGAACTCGCGGAAGTCCAGCGCCCCACCCCGGTGCGCGAGCCAGCGCATGATGGTGCGCCGCGGCCCGATCACCTGCTGGCGGTAGATGCCCAGGTTCTGGCGCCGGCGCGGCTGCGCCACGCCCTGCGGCCCGCGGGTGACCACCAGGCCCCAGGTGATGAGCGGCCCCGCATCGCCTGGCCAGCAGGTCTGCACCGGCAGCCGGGCGAGGTCGACCTCCTGGCCCACGAGCACGTGGCGCTGGCAGGCCGCCGTGCGCACGGTGGCCGGCTTCATGTCCCACACCGCCTTGGCCATGCCCAGCAGCCGCCCGGCGTCCTTCAGGCCGCGCAGCGGCTCGGGCTCCTTCAGCGCCGCCAGCAGCTGCCCGACCTCGCGCAGCTCCTCTGTCGAGGACGCCCCCATGCCCAGCGCGACCCGGCGCGGGGTGCCAAAGAGGTTGGCCAGGCAGGGCATGGCGCTTCCGGTGGGGCGCTCGAAGAGCAACGCCGGGCCGCCGGCCTGCAGCACGGCGTCGGACACGGCCGTCATCTCCAGGCGCGGCGAGACCGGCTCGCGCACCCGGCGCAGATCGCCCTGGCGCTCCAGCTGTTCCAGGAAATCGCGCAGGTCGCGGTATTTCATGCTCGGACTCAACGTCAGGTTCGGGAGGCCGCAGCAAATTGCAGCGGGCGGGAATGCGTCACGTTTTCGGCCCTTTGCAGGGGATCAGGGTGAACCCTTAGGTGCACTACAATAGTGCCTTCCCGCCGGCGGCAACAGGCACCGCACCCGGCGGGTCATGCAGGCGACCCGGCCCCGAGCCGACCGATTATCGCCGCCGACCAGCGCCCCGTTCACGGGGCTGCGGAAGCGGCCCTCGACCCCGAAAGGAAGCCGATGCAGACCCTTCAAGCCTGGGCACGTGCCGCGCGCACCCTGCTGCAGTGGAGCCACCACGGCCTGGCCGTGGTGGGCGTGCTGCTGCTGGCCGGCGCCACGCTCTTCGTCTCGAACGGCTCCCTGCGCGAGCAGGCGGCCGGCCACGTGCTGGCCTGGCTCCAGCAGCGCCACGAGGTCCAGGCCGTCGACCCCGCCGAGGGCTCGCCGCCCGCGGGCGCGGTAGCCGGCATCGACCCCGCCACCCTCACCCCGCAGCAATGGGCCGTGGCGCAATGGCTCACGCGCCAGTACAAGGTGGCGCCCCAGCCGCTGGCGCTGCTGGTGCAGGAGGCCTGGACGCTCGGGCAGCGCTTCGGCCTGGACCCGACCCTGATCCTGGCCGTGGTGGCCGTGCAGTCGAGCTTCAACCCGCTGGCCCAGGGCACGGTCGGAGCGCAGGGCCTGATGCACGTGGTCACCGCCGACCACGACGCCAAGTTCGAGGCCTTCGGCGGCGCGCTGGCCGCCTTCGACCCGCTGGCCAACCTGCGCGTGGGCGTGGTGGTGCTCCAGGACAGCGTGCGCCGCGCCGGCGGCAGCCTGCCCGAGGGGCTGCGGCTGTACCTGGGTGCGGGCGACCCGCAGCGCGAAGCCGGCACGGCTGCGCGCGTGCTGGCCGAGCAGACGCGCCTGCGCAACGTGGCCAACGCCGCGCCCGGACAGGCCCGCGTGGCCGCCGCTGCCCAACCCTGAGCCGGCCCCTTCGCGCGCAGGCAACCCAGCCGGGCCGCCTGGCCTGCTGCGGGTACGGGTCAGCCCTGAGGGAATCCGGGGCTCCGCTACACTCGTTTCCACCATGTTCGACCGTACCCAGCACACCCTTGCCCGCGTCGATCCCGACGTCTGGGCCGCGATCCAGGCCGAAGACCGCCGCCAGGAAGCCCACATCGAGCTCATCGCCTCGGAGAACTACGCCTCTCCTGCCGTGATGGCCGCCCAGGGCAGCCAGCTCACCAACAAGTACGCCGAGGGCTACCCGGGCAAGCGCTACTACGGCGGCTGCGAGCACGTGGACGTGGTCGAGCAGCTGGCCATCGAGCGGCTCAAGCAGCTCTTCGGCGCGAACTACGCCAACGTCCAGCCCAATTCCGGCTCGCAGGCCAACCAGGGTGTGTTCTTCGCGCTGCTGGAGCCCGGCGACACCATCATGGGCATGAGCCTGGCCGAGGGCGGCCACCTCACGCACGGCATGCCGCTGAACATGAGCGGCAAGTGGTTCAAGGTGGTGAGCTACGGGCTGGACGCCCAGGAGGTCATCGACTACGAGCAGATGGAGCGCCTGGCGCACGAGCACCGCCCCAAGCTCATCATCGCCGGCGCCTCGGCCTACAGCCTGCGCATCGACTTCGAGCGCTTCGCGCGCGTGGCGCGCGCCGTGGGTGCCTACTTCATGGTGGACATGGCGCACTACGCCGGGCTGATCGCCGCGGGCGTCTACCCCAACCCCCTGCCCCACGCCGACGTCGTCACCTCCACCACCCACAAGAGCCTGCGCGGCCCGCGCGGCGGCGTGGTGCTGACCAACGACGAGGCGATGGCCAAGAAGGTCAACAGCGCCATCTTCCCCGGCATCCAGGGCGGGCCGCTCATGCACGTGATCGCGGCCAAGGCGGTGGCGTTCCACGAGGCGCTGCAGGGCGACTTCCGGGCCTACCAGCAGCACGTGCTCGACAACGCCCGCGTGATGGCCGAGACGCTCATCGAGCGCGGCCTGCGCATCGTCTCGGGCCGCACCGAGAGCCACGTGATGCTCGTGGACCTGCGCGCCAAGGGCCTGACGGGCAAGCAGGCCGAGGCGCTGCTGGGCCAGGCGCACATCACCTGCAACAAGAACGGCATCCCCAACGACCCGCAAAAGCCCATGGTCACCAGCGGCATCCGCCTGGGCTCGCCCGCCATGACCACGCGCGGCTTTCGCCAGGAAGAGTCGCACCGCACCGCGCACCTGATCGCCGACGTGCTCGATCACCCGGACGATCCGGGCGTGCTCGAGACGGTGCGCGCACAGGTGGCGGAACTCACGCGCGCGTTCCCGGTCTACCGCTGAGATGCGCTGCCCCTACTGCGGACACGAAGACACCCAGGTCGCCGAGACGCGCGACACAGAAGAGGGCTTCACCCGCAGGCGCCGGCGCTGCCTCAAGTGCGACCGGCGCTTCACCACCTTCGAGCG
>JBBAPJ010000135.1:2435-3936 GCA_040400855.1 Rubrivivax sp. | reverse complement strand
CTTGTAGGCGCGCCGGTTCACGAGCGCATCCAGCACGTCGGCCACGGCCACGATGCGCGCCTCCAGCGGGATCGCCTGGCCCGCCAGCCCCGCCGGGTAGCCCCGCCCGTCCATGCGCTCGTGGTGGCAGGCCACGATGTTGTGCAGCACCGCCACCCCGGCCAGCTGTCCCAGGCCGAAACCCTCGACCAGCCGCTGCACCATCTGCACGCCCAGCGCCACATGCGCCTGCATCGCCTGGCGCTCATCAGGCGTGAAGCGCCCGGGCTTGGACAGCAGGCTGTCGGGCACCCCGATCTTGCCGATGTCGTGCAGCGGCGCGAACAGGAACACCTGCTCCACGAACTCGTCGCTCAGGCCGCGCGCGGGTGCGAGCGCGCTTGCGATGAACCGGGCCACGCGCGACACGCGCTCCAGGTGGCCGCCGGTCTCCACGTCGCGCAGCCGCGCGAAGTCCTGCGCGATGCGCATGGAGCCCACGAGTGCGCGCACGGCGGCGATCTCGTGGCTCACCATCAGGCCCACCATGCGCGCGTACACGTCCAGGCGCTGCGTCACCTCGGACGTGAAGGCTGCAGGCGAGGCGGAGTCGAAGAACAGCACCCCCTCGAACTCGCCCTGGTGGAACAGGGGCACCGTGTACGAGGACAGGAAGCCCTGCTCGCGCAGCCAGCGGCTGTGGTGCGACTGCCCCTGCACGCTGGCCGGGATGTCCTGGATGACGCGCGTGTGGCGCAGCTCCTTCAGGCGCAGCAGGCTCGGCGAATCCCCGAGCGGGCACTCGTAGGCCTGCAGCCCCGCGCCGTGCTGGGTGCTGTCCACGAAGGTGCGCAGCGTGTCGGCCTGCGGGTCATAGAGGGCGCAGGCGATGCGGTCGACCTGCGGCACGGCGCGCATCACCTCCTGGTGCAGGCTGCGCACGCGCTCGCCCACCGACTCGGCCTCGCGCGCGGGCAGCGTCAGCGGCTGCCCCTGAACGGCGTGGTGAAAGACTTCGGCCGTCATGGTCGGAGATCATAGCGAGCCCAAGGCGGCCGCAGGCGGGCTGCAGCCGGCACAATCCCACGTGTGACGACCGATCATTCGCCCTCGGCGGCCCCCTCGCGGGCTGCCTCGTGAGCCCACCCCAGCGCGCACCGGCCGCCCCGCTGGCGGCGGTCGTCCTCTCGGCGGCGCTGTTCATCGGCATGGACACGCTGGTGAAGCTGCTGTCACCGCGCTTCGACTCGGTGCAGCTCACCTTCCTGCGCTTCGTCAGCGGCAGCGCCTTCGCCCTCGTGCTGTGGGCGTGGTTTCGCACGCCCATGCCGCCGCGCTCGAGCTGGCCGCTGCACGCGCTGCGCGCCGTCTTGCTGCTGACCGCGCTCGTGTGCTGGTTCCACGCCATCAAGCACCTGCCGCTCGTGCAGGCGGTGGCGGTGGGCTACACGGCGCCCATCTTCATCGCGCTGCTGGCCATGCTCGTGCTCAAGGAGCGGCCCTCGCGCTGGGTGGGCGTGTC
>JBBAPJ010000135.1:0-2335 GCA_040400855.1 Rubrivivax sp. | reverse complement strand
GGCGGCCTGATGGCCCTGACCTGGGCCTTCGCGCGCGTGGAGGCCAGCCACGCCGCGCCGCTGGAGTACACCGGGCTGCTGTGGGCCTGGCTGCTGGGCTGGTGGGTCTTCGGCGAGCAGCCGGGGCCGTACCAGCTCGCCTCGGCCGCGCTGATCGTCTGCGGGGCGCTGCTGCTGATGCGGCGCTGAGGCTGCTCACGGGTTGCGCAGCATCACCCGGTCGATGCGGTGCACGACGCCGTTGGTGGCGAAGCGGTCGGTCTCCACGATGCGTGAGGGGCAACGGCACTCGTCGGTGAGGACGCCATCACGGTCGAGGCTGACCTGCCCACCCTCGAGCATCGTCATCGGGGTGCCCACCGGCAGCTCGGCCCTCAGGAAGGATCCCGGCAGCACGTGATAAGCCAGCATGCGGCGCAGCCGCTGCGGCTGGTTGCGCAGGCTCGCCCAGGTCTGGCCGATCGAGGCCATGTGCGCCTGCCACGCCTCCTGCGTGGGGGCAAAGAGCGTCACGCGGTCAGGCCCTTCCAGGGCTGGAGCCAGCCCGGCCACTACCAGCGCCTCGGCCAGCCAGGCCGTCGCGGGCGCGTCCTGCAGCGCCTGCAGCACCGTGTGCTTCGGGGGTCGCAGCACTGAGTCGACGATGTGGACGAAGCCCTGCGCGACGGGCAGGCTGCCCTCCAGCACGCGGGAGCGACCCTGCTGTCCGTCGGTGGCCACCAGTCCTGCGGCGGCATCGCTCTCCACCTTGAACACGACCCCCGAGCGCGTCGTGATCGCCCGGCCCGTGGGCAGCTCGGCGCGGCCCATCGCCTGGTCGACAAGGTGGTCGCGGACGAACGCAGCCGCCCGCGCCGGATCGGCCAGCAGCTCGGCGCGGCTCGTGCCGGCCTGCGTCCACCACGCTTCGAAGGCCGCGTCCGTGGGCGCAAAGACCGTCACGCCCTGCGCCTGGACCAGCGCCGGCTCCAGCCCGGAAGCCTGCACGACGGCCACGAAGGTGGACAAGGCCGGCTCGCGCCGCAGCGCGCTGGCCAGGTCCTCCGAGCTTCCCCCGCCCCCGCAGCCGGCCAGCCACGCGAGCACCCCCCACACCCACACCCTCCACCGCCGCAGACCCATTCGTGCAACCTCCGTGACTGGCCCGAACGCGGGTCCCGAGTGGCGCCCACGCGCCCACACCCCAGACCCTAGCGGTGGTGGTCCCGGGCGGCGCTGCGCCGGGTCAACGCGTCGGCGCGGCACGGCCGAGCCGACGCACCCACGCGCCACTCCGGCAGCCGCGCCTGGCTTCCTCGCCGTGGCACGATCCGCCCGTGGACGACTACTACGCCCGCCGCGCCCACGAGTACGACCGCATCTACGAGCGGCCCGAGCGCCAGGCCGACCTGCGCCGCATACAGGCCTGGCTCGCGCCGCAGTTCCAAGGCCGGCGGGTGCTCGACGTGGCCTGCGGCACCGGCTACTGGACGCCCTTCATCGCCGCCCGTGCCGAGTCGCTGTGGGGCATCGACGCCGCCGAGGCCACGCTGCAGATCGCCCGCGGCCGGGCGCTGCCGGCGGGCTGCCCCGCGCGCTTCGAGGTGGGCGACGCCTATGCGCTGCCCCGGGCGCAGCCGCCGTGCAACGCCGCCTTCGCCGGCTTCTGGATCTCGCACGTGCCGAACAGGCAGCTGCGCCGATTCCTGCAGGGGCTGCACACCGTGCTCGAGCCCGGCTCACCCGTGGTGTTTCTGGACAACCTCTACGTGCCGGGCAGCAGCACCCCAGTGAGCGACCCCGACGAGCACGGCGACACCTGGCAGTGGCGCACCCTCTCCGACGGCAGCCGCCACCGCGTGCTGAAAAACTTCCCCGCTGAAGCGCCGCTGCGCGAGGCCCTCGGCACCCTCGCAAGCGAAGTCGCCTACCAGCGCTGGGAGCACTACTGGGCCCTGCACTGGACAACCGCCCGCCTGCCGCCCTGAAGGCGGTAGCCGACACCCGCGAACCGCCGGAGCCAGCAGCCGCCACGCCTGCCCACCCCCTCGCGCCGGCGGGGGCCTGTGCGCGGGGCCGTCCAGGGCGGCGAGAAGCGCAGCGTCGGGGTCGGCGCGCGCAGCGCGCATCGTCCTCGAACTCGCCGCCGGTGTTTGAGCGCAGCGAACCGCAGGTGAGCGAAGCGAGTTCGGCGGCGCGACCCCGGCGCGAGCATCGCAGCGCAGTCGGCCCGCAGGGCCGACCGCCCGCCCGGCCCCGTGCACAGGAACCCGTCGGCGCGAAGCGCCGGTGGCTCACGCTGGCGCGAAGCGCCGGTGGCTCACGCTGGCGCGAAGCGCCGGTGGCTCACGCTGGC
>JBBAPJ010000134.1:0-3939 GCA_040400855.1 Rubrivivax sp. | reverse complement strand
TCCATGGGACGCAACAAGGAAGAGCCCCTCTTCAACCGCATCGAGCAGGCCCGCATGGCGCGGGGCCTGTCGCGCCAGCAACTGGCCGATGCGGTGGAGGTCCACTACCAGACCATCGGCTACCTCGAGCGGGGCGAGTACAGCCCGAGCCTGGCGCTCGCGCTGCGCCTGGCACAGGTGCTCGGGGCCGGGGTGGAGGAGCTCTTTTCGGTGGACCCGTTCCAAGACCTGAAACCGAGGAGCCCGGGATGACCGACGAGCGCGAATCCAAAGACCGCTTCTACTGGGTGGAGGGCGTGTCCCGGAAAGAGGTGCGCAAGCAGCTCGACGACCGGCGGCCCAGTGCCCTGCGGCGACAGGGGCCGCGCCGGGCCCTGGTGGCCTCGTGCGTGGCGGTGCTGGTGGCCCTCTTCGCGAGCCCCTTCTTGCCGCTGGGCGAGCTCACGCCCCCCGCCATGACGGTCGCCACCTCGCCCAGCGAGCACAAGGTCTTCAGCTACCTGGAGGCGGCCCTGCTGGTGGCAGCCGTGATCGTGTGGCTGCAGCTGCGCAAGTCGGTGCGCATCGTCTCGGACGCCCCCGACGAGCTGCTCGACGAGCGGCAGATCGCCCTGCGCAACGCCGCCTACGTGGTGGCCTACCGCTGGATGTCGACACTGGCCGTGCTCTTCGTGCTGCTGGTCATGGCCCTGGCCGACGGCGGCGTGATGCCGCAGGCGATCCGCGAGGGGGTCCGGATGGCCTCCTGGTCGGGCCTGCACATGGCCTTCCTCATGAGCCTGGTCACCCTGCCGTCGATGGTGCTGGCCTGGCAGCTGCCCAGCGAGCCGCAGGACGAGCCAGCCTGAAGGCGGCCACACACCCGCACCCGCAAACCCGCCGTTCAGCCCCGCCCTGCGCGCGCTCGTCGCACGGCGCTTCCCCGCGCGCGGCCATGTCGCGACGATGTGCCTACGCTTGACACCAACCCTTGCGAGATCCGCCATGTCACCCCTACGCCCGAACGCCCTGTCCCTGGCCTGTCTCCTGGCCGTAGCCACCCATTCGCTGCACGCGCAGCCCGCCGCACCCGGCTCGAGCGCCGCGCCCGCAGCCACCGCCCGCCAGGTCATCACCTCGGCCGAGCAGCTGCCCCGGCGCGTCGTCAAGCTCGACAAGCTGCCGAGCCAATACCTGGAGGCCCCGCGCGCCGAGGTGCAGGCGCTGGCCGATGGGCTGGAGAAGAACCTGCGCGAGGACCTGGCGAAGTTCGACATCCAGGACGCCGCCACGCTGCGCGGCTACTACAGTGCCCTCTTGAGCCTGGCGCAGTTTCGCGGTGACTGGGCCGCCGTGCCGGCGCTCGTGGAGCGGCTCAAGGCCCTGCAGGACAAGCCCGGCCCGCGTGCCACCACCGGCACGATGGCGCTGATCCTGGCCGAGCAGCAGACCGGCCGGCGCGACGCGGCCTGGGTGCAGGAGGAGGTGCGCAAGCGCTACGGCGCCATGAACTGGACCGACGCGGGCGACGGCATCAAGTCCTTCAAGGGGCAGATGGAGCTGCTGAACCCGGCCCTCGTCAAGGGCAGCTTCGAGCAGCAGGTGGACGTGATGGCCCGCAACATGGGCATGACCGTGCCCGAGGGCCTGGTGGGCTCGATCGTCGGCGCGCGCCTGCAAAGCGAGCTCGTGGTGCCGCTCAAGGGCGCCATCGTGGCCGGCCTGCAGACGGTGGTGGACGCACAGTCGCGCACCCAGGCCGCCAAGCCCGACGTGTGGACGCCGCGCCAGTTCGCCATCGCCCCGGCGGCCCGCGCCAGCGAGGTCGGCGTGGGCATCTGGGACTCGGGCGTGGACCTGAGCCTCTTCAAGCCCACCGCCGGCCGGGGCATCGCCTTCGACCGCGAGTCGCGCCCCTCGCAGGACCTGCTGCGCCCGCTGGGCGATGCGCAGGCACGCTGGCCGCAGCTCAAGAAGCTCGTCAAGGGCGCCATGGACCTGCAGGCCGCCCTCGACACCGAGGATGCCCGGCTGCTCAAGCAGACGGTGGCCACGCTCGACCCGTCGCGCGTCAAGGCCTTCCAGGAGGAGCTCGGCCTTGCGAGCCTCTACACCCACGGCACGCACGTGGCGGGCATCGCAGTCGAAGGTAACCCCTTTGCGCGCGTTTACACCGCCACCATGCTCTGGGAGCATCGCTCCGAGCCCGTCAAGCCCACCGAGGAACTCTCGCAGCGCACGGCCGCCGCCTACCGGCAGATCGTGCAGGCCTTCAAGGACCAGAAGCTGCGCGTGGTGAACATGAGCTGGCGCTATGGCGCCTCCGCCTACGAGGGCATGCTCGCTTGGCACAACGTGGGCGCCAGCCCCGAGGAGCGCAAGCAGATCGCGCGCCGGCTCTTCGCCCTCGAGCGCGACGCGCTGCGCGAGGCCATCGCCTCGGCGCCGGAGATCCTCTTCGTGGCCGGCTCGGGCAACGAGGACAACAGCGCCGACTTCGAGGAGTACATCCCCGCCGGGCTGAACCTGCCCAACCTCCTCACCGTGGGCGCGGTGGACAAGGCCGGCGAGGAGACGAGCTTCTCCACCTTCGGCAAGACGGTGGTGGTGCACGCCAACGGCTTCGAGGTGGAGAGCCTGCTGCCGGGCGGCGACCGCGTGAAGTTCAGCGGCACCAGCATGGCCAGCCCGCAGGTGGCCAACCTCGCGGCCAAGCTGTTTGCACTCAAGCCCGAGCTCACCGTGGCGCAGGTGCGCCAGGCCATCATCGACACCGCCGAGCGCAAGGGTCGCGTGAACCTGGTCCATCCCAGGCAAGCCGCGCTGCGGCTGGGCCTGCAACCCTGACAATCGTCCTTCATGAACCTCTGGACCTACCGGCGGCCCTTCACCGTCCAGGGAGAAGACTTCGTCGTGCGGGTGGAGACCGGCTTCACCCGCCTGCGCAGCCGGCTCATGCAGGGCCAGCAGGAACTGGCCCGGGACGAGACCACGGTCAGCCCGGGCGCCGCGGAGTACCGCAACCACCTGCTGTGCCACACCCTGCGCGACGGCTCCGCGCTCGAGGTGGAAAGCGGCTTCGTGAGCTGGTGGTCCGCCGGGATTGCCGTGCGCGTGAACGGCCAGACGGTGCACGAGAGCCACCCGGGGCGCACCATCGCCTGGCCCATGCTGAGCAGCCAGGGCCCGATGACGGCCGAGCACGCGCAGCGGCGGCAGGCACAGGAGCAGCGCGACCGCGAGCAGTGGCAGCGCAACAAGCCCTCCCTGTATGTGGACATCGCGCTGGCCCTGCTCTTCTTCGCGGTCAGCAAGCTCACGGGCAATCTCACCACCGCCGCGCTCGTGGGGGCGGGCGCCGGCCTGGCGGTGGTCGTGGCGCAGCGCTTCGTGAAGGTCGACCTCCTCGGCGGCCTGGCGATGTTCGGCGTCTTCACGCTGCTGCTGTCGGCGGGCTTCTCGCTGCTGTTCCAGGACGAGAGGATGGTGCAGCTCAAGGGAACGATCCTGGGCCTGCTCGTGGCCAGCGTCATCCTGGGCGATGCGGCCCTGAACCGGGGCCGCTACATCGGCGTGCGCATGGCGCGGTACGCCGTGGGCTGGTCGCTCGATCCGCGGCGCCTGGCCTTCGGGGTGGCCGGGGTGGGTCTGACGATGGCGCTGCTGAACCTGCTGGCCACGCACGTGCTGAGCAAGGACGCCTGGCTCACCTACACCACCTTCGTCGACGCGCCGCTGGGCATGGGGCTTGCGCTCTTGGCGCTGCGCTGGGCCCGGCGCCGCGCCAGCGAGGAGCCCGCCGCCTGAGCGGGAGGGTGGCGCAGCCGCGCCAGTGCGATACTGCGCGCTGCGGGAAATTCATGCCCCGCCTGCCCGCGTGACGAAATCGGTAGACGTAGCGGACTCAAAATCCGCCGCCGCAAGGCGTGCCAGTTCGAGTCTGGCCGCGGGCACCAACCC
>JBBAPJ010000133.1:0-4021 GCA_040400855.1 Rubrivivax sp. | reverse complement strand
AGGTGGCCGACCGCGTGATCTTCATGGACCAGGGCCAGATCGTCGAGCAGAACACGCCCGCCGAGTTCTTCGGCAACCCGCGCAGCGAGCGCACGCGCGACTTCCTGTCGAAGATCCTGTCGCACTGAGACCGGAGCGGCTCGGGGCGCTGCCCCGGCAGCGACAATTCGCCCGTGGGCAAGCTGCAGCGCATCGTCGTGGGCCTGAGCGGGGGCGTGGACTCGGCCGTGAGCGCGTGGCTGCTCAAGCGCCAGGGCCACGAGGTCGTGGGCATCTTCATGAAGAACTGGGAAGATGACGACGACAGCGCCTACTGCTCGAGCAACGTCGACTTCGTCGACGCCGCAGCCGTGGCCGACGTGATCGGCATCGAGCTCGAGCACGTCAACTTCGCTGCCGACTACAAGGACCGCGTCTTCGCAGAGTTCCTGCGCGAGTACCGCGCCGGGCGCACGCCCAACCCGGACGTGCTGTGCAACGCGGAAATCAAGTTCAAGGCCTTCCTCGACCACGCCATGCGACTCGGGGCCGGGCGCATCGCCACGGGCCACTACGCGCGTGTGCGCGAGGTGCCGGGCGAGCGCGCTTCGGGCGCGCCGGACGCACCGGGCGAGGCCTCTCGTTTCGAGCTCCTCAAGGGGCTGGATCCATCGAAGGACCAGAGCTACTTCCTGCACCGGCTCACGCAGGCGCAGCTCGCGCGCACGCTCTTTCCGGTGGGCGAGCTCAGGAAGACCGAGGTGCGGCACCTGGCTGCCGAGATCGGGCTGCCCAACGCCGCCAAGCGTGACTCCACCGGCATCTGCTTCATCGGCGAGCGACCCTTCCGCGAGTTCCTCAACCGCTACCTGGACCACACGCCCGGGCCGATCGAGGACGCGCAGGGCCGCACCATCGGGCGCCACGTGGGGCTGAGCTTCTACACGCTGGGCCAGCGCCAGGGCCTGGGCATCGGCGGGCTCAAGGCCGGGGGCGGCGCGCACGCGCCCTGGTATGTCGCGCGCAAGGATCTCGCGCGCAACGTCCTCGTGGCCGTGCAGGGGCACGACCACCCCTGGCTGCTGTCGCACCGGCTCACGGCTGGCGACTGCAGCTGGGTGGCCGGCCACCCACCTGCGCACGCCCAGGCCCTCGGGGCCAAGACGCGCTACCGGCAGTCAGATGCGCCTTGCCACTACTCGGTGATCGAGGCTGGAGGCTTCGCGCTGCAGTTCGGTGCGCCCCAGTGGGCCGTGACGCCAGGCCAGTCGGCCGTGCTCTACGACGGCGAGGTGTGCCTGGGCGGAGGCGTGATCGACGGATCGGATGCGCCGGCCTAGCCGGGCGGTGGGTCCGGCGGGCTCGCATCGACCCGCTCGAGCCACTGCAGCAGCAGACGGCTCACGACCTCGGACTGGTCCCAGGTGAGCAGGTGGCCGCAGGCGGGCAACACCTCGAGCACCGCGCCGGGCACCGCCTGGGCGATCTCGCGCGAGCACTCCACAGGGGTGAGCACGTCGTCGGCCCCGCAGGCCACAAGCACCGGCACGCGGATCGCGCCCAGCTCGGCGCGACGGTCCTCGCGCGCCAGGATGGCCCGGTTCTGCGCCACGAGCTGTGCCGCACCGGCCCGGCCGACCATCTCGAAGTAATCGCTCACCATCGCTGGATCGTCCTGGTGGCGGGCGTGAAAGACGAACGGCAGGTTGGCCTGCAGCACCTCGGCCATGCGCCCGGCCTCGAACAGCGCAATGGCCTCGGTGCGCAGCCGCCGCACCTCGGGGGTGTCCGCGCGCGCGCTCGTGCCCAGCAGCGCCAGGCCCGCCACGCGAGCCGGTGCCTGGCGCCAGACTTCCAGCGCGAGCATGCCGCCCATCGAGGTGCCAGCCAGCACCAGCTGTCCGGTGTGTTCGGCCAGCAGCGCCTGGGCCATGCGCGCCAGACTCGGGTAACGGGCGTGGACGTCGGTCACGACTGGCTCGTGGCCGGCGCGCACGAGCGCCGCCGACTGGGCCCGCCACAGCGCGGCATCACTGGCCAGCCCCGGCAGCAGCAGCACGCGTGTCATCGAACCAGTGTGCCACGGCGGGTGGACAATGCAGGCGATGACCGACTTCGTCTTCATCCGCCACGGCGAAACCGACTGGAACCGCCAGCAGCGCTTTCAGGGCCAGATCGACGTGCCCCTGAACGACACCGGGCACGCGCAGGCGCAGCGCCTGTCGCAGCGCCTGGCCGACGAGCCGCCGCAGGTGCTGCTGGCCAGCGACCTGCTGCGCACGCGCCAGACGGGCGAGCCGCTGTCCCGGCAATGGAGGCTGGAGGCGACGCTGAACCCGGCCTTTCGCGAGCAGTCCTTCGGCGTGCTCGAGGGGCTGGACGTGCCCACGATCAAGACGCGCCACCCCGAGCTGTGGGCGCACTGGCTCGAGCACCGCGCGGACTTCGCGCTGCCTGGCGGGGGCGAGAGCATCCGCCAGTTCCACGCGCGCGTGATCGGCGCCGTGCGCGAGGCCGCCCAGACCTGGGCGGGCCGCGTGGTGACGGTGGTCACGCACGGCGGCGTACTCGATATGCTCTGGCGCACCGCCAACGGGCTGTCGCTGGACGGGTTGCGTGCCTGCGAGATTCCCAACACCGGCATCAACCGGCTGCGCTGGCGCGCGGGCACGCTGGAGATCGTGCAGTGGGCCGACGCCAGCCACCTGGCGGGGATGCCGCCCCAGCCCACCACCGCGGCCGGCGAGCGTTGAGCGGCGCAAGCCGCGCCCGACCCCGCCCGCTGACGGGCCGCCCGGCGCGCCTAGAATTGTCCGCATGATCTCCCGCGAACCCACCGTCGAGCGGCTGGCGGCCGCCCAGGCCGCCCTGCTCGAGCCTTTCGGCCTCACCGATGCGACGCTGGCACGCGCGCTGGCCCTCATCGGCGAGCACCGCGTCGACGACGCAGACCTCTACTTCCAGACCACGCGCCACGAGGGCTGGAGCCTGGAGGAGGGCATTGTCAAGAGCGGCAGCTTCTCCATCGACCAGGGCGTGGGCGTGCGCGCCATCGCGGGCGAGAAGACGGCCTTCGCCTACTCGGACGACCTCTCGGAGGCCTCGCTGCTGGACGCCGCGCGCACGGTGCGCACGATCGCCGCGGCCGGCCAACAGCGCCGCGTGCGCGTGGGCGCGCCGCGCAAGGTGGTCCCCAGCCGAACCCTGTACGCCCCGGCCGATCCGATCGGCACGCTCGACAGCGCCGCCAAGGTGGCGCTGCTCGAGCGCATGGAGAAGATGGCGCGCGCAAAGGATCCGCGCATCGTGCAGGTGATGGCCGGCATCTCGGCCGAACACGACGTGGTGCTCGTGGCGCGCGCCGACGGCACGCGCGCGGCCGACGTGCGCCCGCTCGTGCGCCTGAACGTCACCGTGATCGCCGAGTCCGGCGCCCGGCGCGAGGTGGGCTACGCCGGTGGCGGCGGGCGCTACGGCCTGGCGCACTTCAGCGACGACGTCGTGCGCAGCTACGTCGACGAGGCGGTGGCCTCGGCCCTGATGAACCTGGAGAGCCGCCCCGCCCCGGCCGGGCAGATGAGCGTCGTGCTCGGGCCAGGCTGGCCGGGCGTGCTGCTGCACGAGGCGGTGGGCCACGGGCTGGAGGGCGACTTCAACCGCAAGGGCTCCAGCGCCTTTTCCGGACGCGTGGGCCAGCGCGTGGCGGCCAAGGGCGTGACGGTGCTCGACGACGGCACCCTGCCTGACCGGCGCGGGTCGCTCAACGTCGACGACGAGGGGCACGTCACCCAGCGCAACGTGCTCATCGAGGACGGGATCCTCAAGGGCTACATCCAGGATCGCCTGAACGCGCGCCTGATGCGCGTGGCGCCCACAGGCAACGGCCGGCGCGAGAGCTACGCGCACGTGCCGATGCCGCGCATGACCAACACCTACATGCTCGGCGGCTCGCGCTCGAGCCAGGAGATCGTGGCCAGCCTCAAGCGCGGCCTGTACGCCACCAACTTCGGCGGCGGGCAGGTGGACATCACCAGCGGCAAGT
>JBBAPJ010000132.1:0-4097 GCA_040400855.1 Rubrivivax sp. | reverse complement strand
GCCGAGAGCCAGGCGCTGCGCGCTGCCCTGCCCGACGCACTGGCCGTCGAAATGGAGGGGGCGGCGATGGCGCAAGTGTGCGCCGACTTCTCTGTTCCGCTCGTCGTGCTGAGGACGGTCTCCGACCGCGCCGACGACACCGCGCACGTGGACTTCGGCCGCTTCGTCGCCGAGGTGGCTGCCGAGTTCACGCGCGACATCGTGCAAGCGGCGCTGGCACGCGGGCTGGCCTGACCGCCGCGGATCGGCAGGCCCAGGGTGCTGCGGCGAGAATGGCAGGCATGAAGACCGATCCCCCACCCTCCACCCGCGCCGGCCGGATCGCCCACTGGCACGCCCAGGCCGCCGACGGCACGTGCTCCTACACCGCGCGCGTGGAAGCGTCGCTGCGGCAGGCCCGTGAGGCCAGCGCTGCCCACGTCTTCACCGGCTTGCACGAGGAGGCTGCGCGCGAGGCGGCACGGCACGCCGATGCGCTGGCGCGCGCCGGCCTGAGCGCCGGGCCGCTGGCCGGGCTGCCGGTGTCGGTGAAGGACCTCTTCGACGTGGCGGGCGAGCCCACGCCCGCCGGCTCGCGCCTGCGCCGCGAGGATCCGCCCGCGCCGGCCGACGCGGTGGCCGTGGCGCGGCTGCGCGCGGCCGGGGCGGCCGTCCTCGGGCGCACGAACATGACGGAGTTCGCGTTCTCGGGGGTGGGCATCAACCCGCACCTGGGCACGCCGCGCAACCCCTGTGACGCCACGCTCGCGCGCATCCCCGGCGGCTCGTCCTCGGGCGCAGCCGTGTCGGTGGCGCTCGGCATCGTCGCCGCAGCCCTGGGCTCGGACACCGCCGGCTCGATCCGCGTGCCTGCGGCGCTGTGCGGCGTCACGGGCTTCAAGAGCACGCAGTCGCGCGTGCCGCTGCAAGGGGCCTTCCCCTTGTCGCACACGCTGGATACCGTGTGCGCGATGGCCCCGACGGTGGCCGACTGCCTGGTCGTGGACGGCGTGATCGCCGGCGCGCCGCTGCCGGTGCGCCCGCGCACCCTGGCCGGCGTGCGGCTCGTGCTGCCCGGCACGGTCGTGCTCGATGCGCTCGAGCCGGCGGTGGCCTCGGCCTTCTCGCGCGCGTTGTCGGCGCTGTCGGCGGCCGGGGCCCAGGTGGTGGAGGAGCCGCTGCCCGAACTGGCCGAGATCGCCGCCATCAACGCCCCGGGGGGCCTGTCGGCGGTGGAGGCCTGGGCCACGCACCGCGCCGACATGCAGGCCCGGCGCGAGGCCTTCGACCCTCGCGTGGCCGCGCGCATCGCCCTGGGCGAAGCGGTCAGCGCGGCCGACTACCTGCGCATCCTGCAGCGCCGGCGCGACTGGATCGCGCGCATGCAGGCCCGGCTCGCGCCTTTCGATGCACTCGTGTGCCCGACGGTGCCAATCACCGCACCCGCCATCGAGCCGCTGCTGGCCAGCGACGAGGCCTTCTTTCGCACCAATGCGCTCTTGCTGCGCAACACCATCGTGGCCAACTTCCTGGATGGCTGCTCCTTCAGCCTGCCATGCCACGCCCCGGGGGAGCTGCCCGTGGGGCTGATGCTCACGGCACCCGGCGGCACCGACGCGCGGTTGGCCGAGGTGGCGCTGGCGGCCGAGGCGGCGCTGGCGGGCACCGCGGCAGGCGGCTGAGCCGGCTCACGTGTCGATCCGCCTGCACGTGGACGCCGCCCTCGTCGAGGGGGCGCGGCTCACGCTGCCCGAGTCGGCTGCGCGGCATGCGCAGGTCCGTCGGGTGCAGCCGGGCGACACGCTGCGCCTCTTCGACGGGCGCGGCGGCGAGCACGCGGCGCAGGTGCTGGAGATGGGCCGCCGCGACGTGGTGGTCCAGGTGGGCCCGGCGCAGCCGGCGCTGCCCGAGCTCGCGCTGCAGGTGACCCTGGCCGTGGGCATGCCGGCCAACGAGCGCATGGACTTCCTCGTGGAGAAGGCCACCGAGCTCGGCGTGGCGCGGGTTCAGCCGCTGCAATGCGCGCGCAGCGTCCTGCGCCTGGATGCCGAGCGCGCGCAGCGGCGCTGCGCGCACTGGCAGGCCGTGGCCGTGGCGGCGGCCGAGCAGTGCGGCCGCGCGTTCGTGCCCGCAGTGGCGCCGGTGTCGGACCTCGCCGCTTGGTGCGAGGCGCTGCCTGAGGGCGCGCCGTACCGGCGTGTGCTGCTGAGCCTGTCTGCCGCGGCCGAGCCGGTGGCCAGCTTGCTGGGCCATGACCCGGCAGCGTGTGCGCACGCTCAGGCAGCCGGGGCCGCCGTACTCGCGCTCAGTGGCCCGGAAGGGGGCCTGACGGCGCAGGAGGAGGCTGCAGCGCGCGCCGCCGGCTTCGTGCCCGTGAGCCTGGGCCCGCGCGTGCTGCGCGCCGACACGGCCCCGCTGGCGCTGCTGGCGTGGCTCGCGCTCAGCGCCGCGCCGAGCCCGCCACCAGCTCGAAGCGCATGAGCCGGCAGTCGATCGGCCCGTTCCACATCGGCACGCGCCGGCTCTCCTTCAGGCGCAGCCGCGAGGGCAGCTGCGGGTCGGGGCTGAGGATCCAGGCGGTCCAGCCCGCGTAGTGGCGCTTCCAGTGCGCCGCCAGGCCCGCGTAGAACGCGTCGGCCGGGTCCGCTCCGTTTTCCGGGGCCGGTGAACTACCGTCCTCGAAGCCCTCGCGTCCGGCACGGGGCACGGGCATCGCCCCTGCCGAGCCCCGCCCCTTGGGCGCGATGCGCTCGCCATAGGGCGGGTTCATGATGAGCACGCCCTGCGGGGCCGGCGGCGGGCGCTGCAGCGCATCACCCGTCTTGAACGCGATCGCGTGCGCCACGCCCGCACGCTCGGCGTTGCGCTGCGCGAAGTCGGTCATGCGAAAGCTCACGTCGCCGGCGTGCACGGCCACGGCCGGGGCGTGCACGCGCGCACGTGCAGCCTCGCGCAGCGCCTGCCACGCGGCCAGGTGCGGCCGGAAGGGCAGCTGGCGCTCGAAGGCGAAGCGCCGCGCCAGGCCCGGCGCGATGCCGCAGGCGATCTGCGCCGCCTCGATGGCGATCGTGCCCGCGCCGCAGAAGGGGTCCAGCAGCGGCCCGTCCTCGGCGCGGCCCTGCCAGCCCGCGGCCGCGAGCATGGCCGCGGCCAGCGTTTCCTTCAGCGGCGCCTCGCCCTTGACGTCCTCGCGCCCGCCGCGCGCATCGCGCCAGCCGCGCTTGAAGAGCGCCTCGCCCGAGGTGTCGGCGTACAGCGTGCCGCGCTCGGGCCCGAGGTAGGCCACAAGGGGCAGGTCCGGGTGGTGCGTGTCCACGCTCGGGCGCTCGCCGCAGGCCTCGCGCAGCGCGTCGCACACGGCGTCCTTGATGCGCAGCGTGGCGAAGTTCAGGCTGCGCAGCGGGCTGGCGTGCGCCTGCACGTCCACGCGCAGCGTCTGCTGCGGGTCGATCCAGGCCGGCCATTGCACCTGGCGCGCCATCGCGTAGACCTCGTGCTCGTCGCGGCAGGGGCCTTCGGCCAGCGGCCACAGCACGCGCTGCGCCAGGCGGCTTTCCAGGTTCAGCAGCATCGCGGTGCGGGCGTCCCCGCGCACCCATACCCCGCCGCGGCCGGCCTGCGCCGGCTGGCCGGTGAGGCGCTGCACCTCCTCGGCCAGCAGTGCCTCGGCGCCGCCGGCGGCCGGCAGGAAGAGCTCCACCGGGCGCGCCAGCACGTCGGGCGTGGCGGTGCTGCCTGCCGGCCCGGGGCCTCGCACGCGCTGCGGTCCGGCCATCACATCGCCTTTCGCACGTTGGCCGGCGCGATGCGCAGTGCCTCGCGGTACTTGGCCACCGTGCGCCGCGCCACCTGGATGCCCTGCTCCTCGAGCATCTGGCTGAGCGTGCTGTCCGACAGCGGTGCCTTCGGGTCCTCGGCGGCCACCATCTGCCGGATGAGCGCGCGCACGGCGGTGCTCGAGGCGTTGCCGCCCGTCTCGGTGGCCAGCGCGCTGCCGAAGAAGTACTTCAGCTCGAAGGTGCCCAGCGGCGTAGCCATGTACTTGGCGGTGGTCACGCGCGAAATGGTCGACTCGTGCAGGCCGAGCTCGTCGGCGATCTCGCGCAGCACGAGCGGCT
>JBBAPJ010000131.1:0-4141 GCA_040400855.1 Rubrivivax sp. | reverse complement strand
GGCTCGAGCCTGCCGCCCGAGCCCACGCTGTGCGAGCACTACGGCGTGAGCCGCACGGTCGTGCGCGAGGCGGTGAAGTCGCTCGTGGCCAAGGGGCTGCTCGTCACTGGGCCCAAGCTCGGCACGCGTGTGCTGCCGGCCAGCCAGTGGAACTGGTTCGACCCGGACGTGGTGGCCTGGCAGACCGAGGCCGGGCCCACGCACGAGTTCCTGCGCGACCTGCAGGAGATGCGCCGCGTCGTCGAGCCGGCCGCGGTGCGGCTGGCCGCCGCGCGCGCCACGGCCCAGGAGATCGCGGTGGTCGAGCAGGCCTACGAGGGCATGCGCCGCGCCATCGTGGGCGAGGGCGACTACGTCGTGCAGGACCTCGCCTTCCACCGCGCGCTCATCGGCGCCTGCCACAACCGCATGCTGCAGCAGATGGGCAAGACGCTCGAGGCGCTGCTGCGCACGAGCTTTCGCATCTCCACGGCCCGGCCCAACGGGCCGGCGCTGTCGCTGCCGCTGCACCGGGAGATCCTGGACGCGGTGATCGCGCGCGCGCCGGACCTGGCAGAGCGCGCCTGCCTGCGGCTGATCGACGGCGCCGGGCGCGACATCGAGTCCGTGCTCGGCGCGCCGGGCCTGGCCGAGGCCGATGGGGCGGGGCTCAGCCGATCCGGCCGAGCAGCAGGTACTCCATCAGCGCCTTCTGCACGTGCAGGCGGTTCTCCGCCTCGTCCCACACCACCGACTGAGGCCCGTCTATCACCTCTGCCGTGACCTCCTCGCCCCGGTGCGCGGGCAGGCAGTGCATGAACAGCGCATCGGGCTGGGCCACGGCCATCATGTCGTCGTCCACGCACCAGTCGACGAAGGCCTTGCGGCGCTCGTCGTTCTCGGCCTCGTAGCCCATGCTCGTCCAGACGTCCGTGGTGACGAGGTGCGCGCCGCGGCAGGCGTCCATCGGGTGGTCGAAGACGCGGTAGCACGAGGTGTCGCGCACCCCGGCCACCGCCGGATCGATCTCGTAGCCGCTGGGGGTGCTCAGGTGCACCGTGAAGCCCAGGATCTCGGCTGCCTGCAGCCAGGTGTGGGCCATGTTGTTGCCGTCGCCCACCCAGGCCACGACCTTGCCTGCGATCGAGCCGCGGTGCTCGATGTAGGTGTAGACGTCGGCCAGGATCTGGCACGGGTGGTACTCGTTGGTCAGGCCGTTGATGACCGGCACGCGAGAGTGCGCGGCAAAGCGCTCGAGCTTGTCCTGCTCGTAGGTGCGGATCATCACGAGGTCGACCATGCGGCTGATGACGCGCGCCGTGTCGTCCACCGGCTCGGCGCGCCCGAGGTGGCTGTCGCCGGTGGTCAGGTGCACCACCGAGCCGCCCATCTGGTACATGCCCGCCTCGAAGCTCACGCGCGTGCGCGTGCTGGCCTTCTCGAAGATCATCGCCAGCGTACGGTCCGCCAGCGGCTGGTACTTCTCGTAGTTCTTGAAGCGCGTCTTGATGATGCGCGTGCGCTCGAACAGGTAGGCGTACTCCTCGGCACGCAGGTCCTTGAACTGCAGGAAGTGCTTCATCAGGGGCAGCCCCGGCTTCACGCCGATCCCTCTGAGAGGAACGCCCGCACCAGCGGCGCCAGGATGGCCACCACCTGGTCCGCCTCGGCGGCCGACATTACGAGCGGCGGCACGATGCGGATGACGCTGTCGGCGGTGACGCTGATCATGAGCCCGGCCTCCGCGGCACGCCCGAGCAGCACCCCGCAGGGGCGGTCGAGCTCGACGCCGAGCATCAGGCCCTGGCCGCGGATCTCGCGCACCCCGGGCAGCGCGCCCAGCTCGCGCTGCAGCCCTTCGCGCAACCGCGCGCCCACGCGCGCGGCGTTCTCCATGATCCCGTCCTCGCGCATGATGCGCAGCGTCTCCACGCCGGCGCGCATCGCCAGCGGGTTGCCGCCGAAGGTGGTGCCGTGGGCGCCGGGGCCGAGCACGTTCATGGCCCGGGGGCCGGTGACGACGGCGCCGATGGGCACGCCCGAGCCCAGCCCCTTGGCCAGCGGCATCACGTCGGGCAGGATCCCCGCCCACTGGTGCGCGAACCACTTGCCGGTGCGGCCGATGCCGCACTGCACCTCGTCGAGCATCAGCAGCCACTGGCGCTCGTCGCACACGCGACGCAGCCCCTGCAGGTAGTCCACGCGCGAGGGGTTGACGCCGCCTTCGCCCTGGATCGTCTCCAGGAAAACGGCCACGACGTTGGGGTTGCTGCGCGCCACCGCCTCGATGGCTGCCAGATCGTTCATCGGCACGCGCACGAAGCCCTCCACCAGGGGTTCGAAGCCTTTCTGGATCTTGGGGTTGCCGGTGGCGCTGAGCGTGGCAATCGAGCGCCCGTGGAAGGCGCGCTCGTAGACGATGATCTCGGGGCGGGCAATGCCGCGGTCGTGCCCGTACTTGCGCGCGATCTTCAGGGCCGCCTCGTTGGCTTCCAGCCCCGAGTTGCAGAAGAAGGCCGCGTTGAGGCCGGAGATCTCGCACAGCGTGGCGGCGAGCTGCTCCTGCAGCGGGATCTCGTAGTAGTTGCAGCAGTGGATGAGGCGACCCACCTGCTCCTGCAGCGCCGGCACGAGCTTGGGGTGGGCGTGGCCGAGCGTGTTGACCGCGATGCCGCCCAGCGCGTCCAGGTAGCGCTTGCCGTGCACGTCCCACAGCCAGCAGCCTCGGCCGTGCGACAGCGCGATCGGCAGTCGGCCGTAGGTGTTCATCACGTGCGGCATGGGCCGGGTGACGGCGGGGTCGGCGGGTGCGTTCATGGCGTCGGCTCCTGGGGTCCAACCCCATTCTAAGGGTGGGTCATGCGGGCGCCGTGCCCGCTGACGCCAGCCTTGCTGCGGTGCAGCAGCGCTGCGGCACAATCCCCGGATGGAAGTCGTGCGAGCGCGCCGCCCGCGTCAGGTCGTGATCCAGGGCGTGACCCGGGATGGCCGCACCTTCCGCCCCAGTGACTGGGCCGAGCGGCTGGCCGGCGCCATGTCGAGCTTCCGCCCGGGAGGGACGCTGGGCGGCCGCAGCGGCCCGATCGGCTACTCGCCGTACTGCGTGCCGCGCGTGGTCGACGGGGTGAAGTCGGTGATCGTGAGCGAGGAACTCGCCTCGATCGAGCCGATGGCCTGGGACTTCGTGATGAACTTCGCCCGCGACAACGACCTGCGGACGGTGGAACTGGGCCAGCCAGAATGACGAAAGGGGCCCGCGGGCCCCTTCGATTCGAACGCGGCCGAGGCCGGGTTCAGGCGGCGGCGGTGGCCAGCGCCTTGATCTTGCCGGCCAGGCGGCTCTTGTGGCGCGCAGCCTTGTTCTTGTGGAAGAGGCCCTTGTCGGCGATCGAGTCGATCACGGACTGCCCGGCCTGGAAGAGTGCGCCTGCCTTGGTGGCGTCACCAGCCGTCACCGCCTTCTGGATGCCCTTGACCACCGTGCGGAACTGCGAGCGCAGCGCCGAGTTGTGGGCATTGAGCTTCACGTCCTGGCGGGCGCGCTTGCGGCCCGAGGCGATGCGGACGGTCTTCTTCTTGGCTTTGGAGGAGGTGGCCATGAACGGTGAGGGGTACGAAGAGCAAAGACTGTCGAGTATAGCATCTTCCGGGGATTGCACCGGTGCGCGCCGCCCGCCTGCCTATAATCCTGAGCCGGGCCCGCCCCGATGAACCTGCTCAAGGCCGCCTCCACCGTCTCCGTCTTCACGCTGCTGTCGCGCATCACCGGTCTGGTGCGCGAGCAGCTGATGGCGGCCACCTTCGGGGCGAGTGCCCTCACCGACGCCTTCAACGTCGCCTTCCGCATCCCCAACCTGCTGCGTCGGCTCTTTGCCGAGGGGGCCTTCTCGCAGGCCTTCGTCCCGCTGCTGGCGGCCACCCGCGCCAGCGAAGGCGACGAGGTCACGCACCGCCTCGTCGACGCGGTGGGCACCGTCCTCACCTGGGCGCTGATCGCCACCTGCGCGGTGGGGATCGTGGGCGCGCCGGTGATCGTCTGGGCGATGGCCTCGGGGCTCGTGGCCTTCGACCAGGCGGTGTTCATGACGCGCCTGATGTTCCCCTACATCGCCTGCATGTCGCTGGTGGCGCTGGCCGCGGGCGTGCTCAACACCTGGCGGCG
>JBBAPJ010000130.1:0-4418 GCA_040400855.1 Rubrivivax sp. | reverse complement strand
TCGTAGGTCTTGCCCGCCGCGCTGCTGCCCGTCACCGTCAGCGCCTTGGGCGTGATCGTGGCGGCCACCGTCTTGCTCGTGGCGTCGAGCACGTAGTCGCCGGGCTGCGAGTTGTTGCTGCCACCGATGCCCGTGATGGCGAGCCCCGAGATCTTGAGCGTGCTGGCGTCGAGCACGTGGGGGCTGTCGTAGACGGCCGGGGACGTGCTCAGGCTCGCGCCCGTGTCGCCGGCCACGAGGCCGGAGAAGGTGAAACTCGGGGAGAAGCCGGCCGGGGCCTGCGTCGTGCCGTCGTAGACCTTGCTCACACCGGTGTTGGTCACCACGGCCGTCAGCGTCCTCGGCGTGATCGTCACCGGGGCGCTGCCAGGGTCGAGCTGCGCCGGCAGGCGGTAGTTGCTGGCCAGTCCGCCCGAGCCATCCGTGGCATTCGCGAGCGTGATCGCGTTGATGAACTTGCCCGGCGTGGCCACGTGCGCATCGCTGGCCGTGGCGCCGGTGTAGCTGAGCGTCTCGCTGCCCACGCCGGTGGTGATCGCGACGGCACCGCCGAGGTCTGTGTTGCCGTCGTAAGTCTTCACGGCCGACAGCCCGATCGTGCGCGGGGTGATCACGCCCCCGCTGAGGGTCGCGGTCGGCGAAGCCAGCGTGTAGCCGTAGACCGCTGCCGAGCCGTCGACCACACTGTCGATGGCCACGCCCAGCGTCACGTCGTGCGTGCCGGCGTCCTTGCTCGCGTACTGCCCGGACAGCACCCGCAGGCTGACCGTATCGCCGAAGAGGGCGTTGCCGGCCGTGGCCCCGACGCCGGCGATCGGCGCGGCGGTCGTCCCGTCGTAGTCGCGGCTGATGGCTCCGCTGGCCGAGACCGTGAGCGCCGCGGGCGCGATCGCGTAGATGAAGCCGCTGCCTTGCCCGGGACCCGCGTAGGGGGTGACTGAGGAGTAGGACACGCCGTAGTGCTTGAAGGCATAGCCCAGGCCGCCGCGTCGGTGATAGTCGGGGAACGCGCCGTCGTAGACCAGCCAGCGCCCGGCGGGTGCTTCCAGCGACAGGCTGCCGCTGCTGTTGTTGAAGCCGTCGCCCGCGGCGATCACGATGGCGTCGCCGGTGCCGGCCGCCACGACCGACCCGCCGTTGAGCCCCACCCGACCGGCCGACTCGATCAGCACGCGGCCTTGGGAGCCCGTGGCCTGCACCACGCCTGTGAGGGAGACCGACGCCACCGGATCGATCGCCGCGAGCTTGATCGGCCCGGCCACCTCGAGCGCGCCAGGGCTGAGGTTGCCGGCCTGCTGCCGGATGGAAAGCGACGACAGCGTGGGCTCGATGAGGCTGCCGGGCTGGCGCGTGAAGCTGCCGTCCACGTTCACGTGCCCGGTCCCGCCGAGCGTGCCGCCACCCGGGATTCCGGTCGACGCAAGCGTCAGACTGCTGGCGACCAGCGTGCCGCCGACGACCAGCCTGCCGCCGTCGGCAACGGTCAGGCCGCCTCGTACCATCGAGGTGGCCGTCGGCCCGGCCAGCGTCAGCGTGCCGCCGCTGATCGTGAGGGAGTTGTTCGCATCGGAGTTCAGCGACGCGATGCTGCGGCTGCCGGCGCTCGCGCCGAACTGCACGTCCACACCCGTCACGAGGTTCAGGTAGACGACATCCGTTACGCCGGGGACGATGTCGCCCGTCCAGTTGTTCGGGTCCTCCCAGGCGGAGGTACCCGCGCCACCGTCCCAGCACACGCCGCTGCAGCTGAGGTTGCCGTAGGTGATCCGATAGATGGGGCCGGGCACGATCGCGCCGTTCATGTTCGCCGGCAGGTTCAGCTGCGCGAAGCTGCCGCTCATGCCCTGCCCGGCCGACACCACGTCGAAATCCAGCATGCCGCTGGGCTGGTAGTTGTTGGCCAGCCGGGCGTCGAGCGTGCCGGCGATGGCTACCGTGCCGGTCACGGCCAGGCGGTCGTACTGATTGGCTGCAGGCCCCGCGATGTCCACATCCAGCCGCCCGCCGGCCAGGTCGACGTTGCCCGAGACGCTGAGCACGCCTGTTCCACCGACCCCGCCCGGTGCCAGCGTGCCGGTGTTCGTCAGCGTGCCCGGGCCGACATCGACGGTGCCGAGCCCTTCGAGCCAGCCGGCGTTGGTGAAGCCGCCCGTTTGCTTGAAGGTGGTGCCTGCGGCCACCCTCACCGCGCCGGATTGGCTCAGGGCACCCGAGACTTCGAGGGTTCCCGCGTCCAGCTGGATGACGCCTTCGTTGGTGAAGTTCGTGGCACTGATGCGCCGGGTGCCCGCTGTGCCCTGCACGATCAAGCCGCGGTTGGTGATCGTGCCCGTGCCGGTGGCCAGATACAGCGGGTTGGGGTCACTCGTGTTCAGGCTCAGTGTGCCGGCGGCCTCGTTGAGCAGCGTGGCCGCCTGCGTCGAGCTCCCGGCAAGAGAGATGTAGCTGCTGCCGCCCAGCGCGAGGGCACCCTGGTTCGCCCAGGTCTTGCCCGCCTCCAGCGTCAGGATGGCTCCGCCAGGCTGGGATATGGTGGTCGTGCCCGCAGTCGTCAGCGTGCCCGTGCCTGTCAGCCAGGACGATGCGGTGTTGACATCGAAGGCGCCCGTGATCCGCAGGTCGCCGCTGCCGCCCAGCGTGCCGCCGCCCAGGGTCAGCGAGCTGAGCGTGGCGCCGAGCCCGTTGGCCACCAGCGCCGATCCGCTGCCGATGCTCAGCGAGCCCAGCAGCGTCGACGCACTGGCTGCGCCGCTCAGGGTGAGCGTGGCGCCGCCGCTGATGCTCAGGTTGTTGTTGGCCGCCGTCGACAGGCTCGGGATCGAGTAGTTCAGGCCCGCCCCGGACAGCGTGACGTTCACGCCGTTCACCAGGCCGATGCTCGCGGCCAGGCCCGTGTAGCCCGCGGCGCCCGGCACCTGGTCGTTACCGGGTGAGTTCCAGTTCGCCGGGTTGGTCCAGGAGGTGTCCGCCCCTGCGCCACCATCCCAGCACAGCGTGTTGAGCGGGCAGCTCGCGCCGCCGAAGGTCAGGCGGTAAAGGCTGGTGGGAGATCCGGGGATGACGGCCCCGTTGAAGCCCGCCGGCAGGTTGGAGGTGACGAATCCTCCCGTCATGCCCTGACCGGCCCCGATGACGTCGAAGTCCACCGTGCCCTGCGGCTGGTAGCCGTCCGAAAGCGTGCCGCTGAGGGTACCGGCGATGGACACCGATCCGCTTGCGCTCAGGCGATCGTGCTGGCTGCCCGACGGCCCGAGCAGCTTCACCTCCACGGTGCCCGTGGCGCCCAGTTCGACGTCGCCGATGACCACCAGCGTACCGGCGGAGCTGGCCGAGCCGGGCCTGATCCGGCCAGCGTTGATCAGGCGCCCGTTGAGCCCCGGCTGCATCGGCTGCAGGTCCAGTGTGCCCGAGCCCCGGATGACGCCAGAAGCCGCATTCGTGAACCCACCGGGCAGCTTCACCGTGGTGCCGGCGGCCAGATCCAGCAACCCTTCCTGCGTGAAGGGTGGGCCCAGTCCGAGCGTGCCAGTCTGGACCTCGATCCGGGCAGCGGGCCGGTTGCGCACCGGCAGCGCCAGCGCCTGCTCGCCGCCGGAGGTCTTGCGCACGAACCCGAAGTTATCGAGCAGGTTGCCCATGGGGGACTGGCCCGCCGCCAGCAGCGGCGTGGCATGCGAGCCCGAGAGCTGCAGCCGCGCGCCCTCGAGGTTGGACAGGACATTCAGCGCGTCGGGCGTGCCCAGGAAGCGGACCTGGCCGTTTGCGCCGATGATCTCGAGCAGCCCGTTGTTGACCCAGGTGCGCCCGCCCGCCAGCGTGAGCGCGGTGTCCACCGTGGCAGCGACGGTCGTCAACGTCCCGGTCCCGAAGAGCCTGGGCCCCGCCCCTTGCCCGACGGGGGTTGCCAGGAACACCCCCGTGACGTTCACTTCGCCAGGGCCCGAAAGGGTGCCGCCCAGCGTCAGCGTGCCGATGTCGGCATACGCCAGCAAGGCCATGTCCACGGACGCGCCGCCGTGCACCGTGAGCATGCCAATGTCCGACACGCCCCCGAGCGAGAGCGTGCCGCCCGTGACGGTCAGGCTGCCGCTGGTGGAGGCGAGGTCGCCGGCCAGTCTGACCCCGCCGCCGCCTACGTTGAGGCCGCCCTTCACCGTCGACGTGCCAGAGACAGTCAGGCTGCCACCGGAGACATCCAGCGTGGCGCCAGAACCGACGGCGAGCGACCCGATCGTCTGGGCACCGGGAACCGAGGCGTCGAAGCTGACGGTCGTCTGGGCCGCCGTCGAGCCCACGAGCAGCACGTCGTCCGTCTGCCCCGGCAGGCCCTGGCCCTGGGCCCAGTTGTTGGGGTCCGACCAGCTCAGGTTGCCCGCCCGGTTGCTGAAGACCCGTGTCCCGGGGTTGGCGAAGGCCAG
>JBBAPJ010000129.1:0-4446 GCA_040400855.1 Rubrivivax sp. | reverse complement strand
CGGTTGTCCGACAGGCTGACCTGCGGCTGGTAGTGCAGCTCGAACTCCTCGCGCTCGATCGCCAGCGCGAGCGCCTCGCGCGTCTTCACGTACTGGACGAGGTTGGCGTTCATCTGCGGCTCGAAGAAGCGGAAGCTGTTGGCCCCCGACTTCTTGGCCTCGTACAGCGCCATGTCGGCATTGCGCATCAGCGTCTCGCCGCTGACGCCGTCCTGCGGATAGATCACCGCCCCGGCACACACCGAGGTGACCACCTGGATGCCGTCCAGGTCGAAGGGCTCGATGTGGCGGGCCAGGATGCGCTCGCAGGCGTGGGCAACCTGGTTGGCGTTCTTCACGTTGGGCAGCACGATCATGAACTCGTCGCCCGAGAGCCGGCACAGGGAGTCCTCGGCGCGCAGGCAGCCGCTCAGGCGCCGCGCCACGCCCTTGAGCAGCAGGTCGCCCAGCGCGTGGCCGTGCGTATCGTTGACGTACTTGAACTTGTCCAGGTCCAGGTACAGCAGCGCCAGCTGCGACTGGTGGCGCGCGGCCGCGCCGATGGCCTGCTGCAGCCGCTCCAGGCCGAGCACCCGGTTGGGCAGGCTCGTGAGCGGGTCGTGGAAGGCGAGGAAATCGATCTGCTGGCGGGCCTGCTCCTGGGCCGTGACGTCCAGGAACACGCCGTGCATGCGCACCGCGCGCCGGTTCCCGCCCTCGCCCTCGAACTGCGCGCGGCCGCTGCACTGGACCCAGCGCTGGGTGCCGTCGGGGCGGATCACGCGGTGCTTGCACTCGAGTTCGCCGCCGCCGGCCGGATCGGTGGCGCGTTCGAAGGCCTCGCGCACGATGAAGACGTCTTCCGGATGGACGACCGGCGGAACCTCCCCCGGGGTCGTGGCGGGCTGGTCTGCGGGCAGGCCGAAGATGCGGCGCGTCTCGATCGACCAGAAGGCCGTGCCGCGCACGAGGTCGTAGTCGAGCACGCCGAAATGCGCAGCCTGCGCGGCCAGCCGCATGCGCTCCTCGTTCTCGCGCACCGCGCGGCGCTGCTGCTCGAGCATCAGGTGCAGGCGCACGCGCGCGCGCAGCACATCCTTGTTGACCGGCTTGTGGATGAAGTCCACGGCCCCGTTGCCCAGCGCCTCCGACTCGCTTTGCGGGTCATTGCGAGCGGTGACGTAGATCACCGGGATGGCACGCCAGGCCGGGGTGTCGCGGATCGCGGCGTGCACCTCGTAGCCGCTCATGCCGGGCATCATGACGTCCAGCAGCACGAGGTCGGGCAGCGGGCCGGCCTGGAGGACCTCCAGCGCCTTGTGGCCGGAGATCGCGGTGACGCAGTCGTGCTCCTGGCGCAGCATCCCGACCAGGACATCCAGGTTGATCTGGATGTCGTCGACGATGAGGACGCGGGTGCGCATGGAGGTTGCAGGACGCCGGACGCTGGGATCGGCATTGTCCCCTACCTTGGCGAGAACCCCAAGCGCGACGCGACCTCAGCGCGGGCGGAAGGTGATCTCGATGACGGGCGGCACGCGGCCGTCCGTGTCGCGCGGCAGCGTGCCGGTGCGGTCGATCGCGCGCAGCACGGCCTCGTCCCACTCGCGGTGGCCGCTGGAACTCACGAGGCGCCGGCCGATGACCGTGCCGTTGGGGCCGGCGCGCACCTCCACCACCGCTGCCGGGTTGCCCGGCAGCGTGTCGGTGAACACGATGTTCGGGAAGATCGCCTGCACGAGGCGGCCCGCGTAGGCTGCCGAGGGCGCGGCATCGGCCGCGGCACTGCCCGCGGCCGTGCCGCTTCCCGGGGGAATCTGCCCCATCAGGCGGCGCAGGTTCTCCTCGCGCTGGCGCGCAAGCCGGGCCTCGTCGGCCTTTTGCTGTTCGGCTTTCTGTCGCTCGGCCTTCTCGGCCTTCTGCTGGCGCGCCTTCTCCGCCTTCTCGGCTTCCTCGGCCTTGCGTTGCTGGGCGCGCTCGCGTTCCAGGCGCTGTCTTTCGGTGCGCGCGGCCTGTTCCCGGGCGGCCTTGTCCTGCGCCGCCTTCTCGCGCGCGGCGCGCTGCTCCTCGGCGCGGCGCTGCACCTCGCGCTCGCGTGCGATCTCGGCCTCCCGGGCGGCCTCCAGCACGGCGGCTGCCTCGGCGGCCTTCGTCGCCGCGGCAACGGGCTCGGCCGGGGCCGGGGGCGGCGGGGCGGGCGTTGCCGGCGGGGGTGCCGCGGCTTCGGGGGGTGCAGCCGCCTGCGGCACCGCCGACCAGAGCTCGGCCGCCACGGGCTGTGGCGCGGGCAGCCGCCACTGCACCGCCATGGCCAGCGCTGCCACCAGCCCCAGGTGCGCCGCCACCGAGATGGCCGCGCCGGCGGCCATCCCCTCGGGAGGCGGCGGGGCGAGGGTGGCGCTCATCCGTCCTGCCGGACCGACAACCCCACGCGGCGCACACCCGCGCGCTGCAGCGTGTCCATCACCTTGACCACGGCCTCGTAGCGCACCGCCTTGTCGGCGCTGATGAGCACGGGCACCTCGGCGTTGCCGGCCTGCAGGGTGCGCACGCGCGCATCCAGCTGGGCGAGCGTCACGGCTTGCAGGCCTTGCTGGTCGATCCGTATGCGCAGCTTCTCGTCACCCCCGATCACGACCTCGATCACCGAAGGCGCGCGCGCCTGCGCGCGGCCCACGCTGGGCAGGTCGACCACGCCGGTGGTGATGAGCGGAGCGCTCACCATGAAGATGATCAGCAGCACCAGCATCACGTCGATGAACGGGACCATGTTGATCTCGTTGATCGTGCGCCGGCGGCGCGCGCCGCCGCGGGAGGCCACGCTGGGCACTGCGCTACCTCGCGCCGGCAGCCCCGGCCGCTGCCGCCGAGCCGGCCTGGGGGTTCACGGGCGTGGCCGCCGCCGTGCCGGCGTGGCGCTGCAGGATGTTGCTGAATTCCTCGATGAAGGTCTCGAGCTGGATCGCGATGCGGTCGATGTCGCGGGCGAAGCGGTTGTAGGCGATGACGGCTGGGATCGCGGCGAACAGGCCGATGGCCGTGGCCACCAGGGCCTCGGCGATGCCCGGGGCCACGGTGGCCAGCGTCACCTGCTGCTTCGTCGACAGGCCCACGAAGGCGTGCATGATCCCCCACACCGTGCCGAACAGGCCCACGTACGGGCTCACCGACCCGACCGAGGCGAGGAAGCTCAGGTTGCTCTCGATGACGTCGAGCTCGCGCTGGAAGCTCGCGCGCATCGCGCGGCGCGCGCCGTCGAGCTGCCCCGCGGCGTCGAGCCGGCGCTCGCGCAGCTTGAGGAACTCGCGCATGCCGCTGGCGAAGATGCGCTCCATCGGCGCGCCGATCGGGCCCTGGCCTCCCGCAGCGTTGCCCGAGGCGGACTGCTCCAGATCCACCAGGCTGCGCCCGCTCCAGAACTCGCGCTCGAAGGCCTCGTTGCGGGCACGCACCTTCCTCAGGCCGAAGAGCTTGCCGAAGATCACCGTCCAGCTCGCCAGCGACACCCCCGCGAGCGCGAGCATGACGAGCTGCACGACGAGGCTCGCCTGCAGCACGAGGGTGAAGATCGACAGGTCCTGGTTCATGGCAGGCATTGCACCACGGAAGCGGGAAGGCGTCTGGGCTTGAGCGTGGCGGCGTCCACGCAGGCCACACGGATCGTGCCCTGCGCCAGCAGCTCGGCGCCGCGCCAGGCGCACTGCGTGAAGACGAGCGAGGCGCCGCCGGCGCGCGCGGGCTCCACCGTGATCTGCAGCGTGTCGTCGAGCCGTGCGGGCTGGCGGTAGCTGACCTGGGTGTCGAGCACGACGAAGATGGCGCCCGTGTCCTCGCGCAGCTGCTGCTGGCCGATGCCCAGCTCGCGCAGCCACTCGGTGCGGGCGCGCTCGAAGAACTTGAGGTAGTTGGCGTAGAAGACGATGCCCCCGGCGTCGGTGTCTTCCCAGTAGACCCGCACGGGCCAGCGAAAGTTCAAGGCCGCCTCGCGTCCAGCGCGCGCGCCAGGCGCTCGATGGCCTCCTCGAGCTGCTCGGCCGCACCGGCGAAGGACAGGCGCAGGAAGCGCTCGGCCTGCGCCGGGCCGAAGTCGCGCCCGGGCGTGAGCACGAGGTGGGCGCTTTCCAGCAGCTCGTGGCACAGCTCCCAGCTGCTGCTGGCGTGGGCGCTGCAGTCGGCCCAGGCGTAGAAGGCGCCATCGGGCGTGACGGGCACGGGCAGGCCCACGCGCTGCAGGCCCGCGAGCACGAGGTCGCGACGGCGCTGCAGCTCGCCGCGGCGCTGCTCGCACAGCGCCAGCGTCTCGGCCTCGAAGCACCCCAGCGCCGCGTGCTGCGCCACCGCGCTCGGGCAGATGTAGAGGTTCTGCGCCAGGCGCTCCACCGGCTCGACGAGCGCCGGCGGCAGCACGAGCCAGCCCAGGCGCCAGCCCGTCATCGAGAAGTACTTGGAGAAGCTGTTGACCGAGAT
>JBBAPJ010000128.1:0-4645 GCA_040400855.1 Rubrivivax sp. | reverse complement strand
GGACCGCGAGACGGACGCCATCACCGCCGGGCTCACGAGCCTGCGGCTCGTGCTCACGCAGCCCGGCGTGATGCTGCTGTGGGGGGCGCTGATCGCGGGGCTGACCGTGCTGGCGATGCTGCCGGGGTTCGCCGGCCTGGTTGTCGTTGGGCCCATCCTCGGCCATGCCTCGTGGCACGCCTACCGCGCAGCCGTCGGGCCCGCGCCGGGCGCCGCGGGTCAGGCCGGGTAGAGCCCGCGCACCTGCGCCATCAGGCGCGTCAGCCCGAAAAGCGCATCGATGGCGGGCGTGGCCACGCCCGTGCGCTGGCCGAGCTCGCGCACCGCGCCCACGATCGCGTCGAGCTCGATCGCGCGCCCGGCCTCCACGTCCTGCAGCATCGAGGTGCGAAAGGCCCCGAGCCGCGAGGTGATGGCGTGGCGGTCCTCCGGGTTCTGGTCGATCGGGCAGCCCACGCGCGCGCCGACGGCCGCCGCCTCGCGCATGGCCTGCGAGCAGAACTCGCGCACGAGCGGGTCGGCCAGCACCCGGTCACCGGTGGCGCCGGTGAGCGCACTCACCGGGTTCATCGTCAGGTTGCCCCAGAGCTTGAACCAGGCGTCCCGGCGCACGTCGGTGCTCGCCTTCGCCTCGAACCCGGCCTGCGCCAGCCGCTCCACCACGGCCTGCACCCGCGCGCTCGTGCCGCCGCCGGGCTCGCCCACGATCAGGCCCAGGCCCATGCGGTGCAGCACGCGGCCGGGCTCGGGGGTGCTGGCGCTGGCGTGCACCACGCAACCCAGCACAGCCGGGTAGGCAATCGCTCGCGCGATGCCGCCACCCGGATCCACGCTCTCCAGGGGCACCCCGTCGAGCCCCGGCACGCCCTGCCCGAACCACCACGGCACGCCGTTCATGGCCGGCAGCACCACCGTGGCCGGGCCCAGCAGCGGGGAAAGCGTCGGCGCCAGGGCCGGCAGCGACTGCGCCTTGACGGCGATGACCACCAGGTCCTGCACGCCCAGCGCCGAAGGGTCGTCGCTCGCATGCACAGGGGCCTGCAGCGCACCGGTGGGGCCGTCCAGCCGCCAGCCGTGCGTGCGCAGCGCCGCCAGCGTCGCGCCGCGCGCCAGCGCACACACCTCGGCCGCACCGGCGGCTGCCAGCCGCGTGCCGATCAGCCCGCCGATCGCACCGGCGCCGACGATGCAGACCTTCATCGGCAGACCCTGCCCGCTCAGGGCATCAGCACCGTGCAGCCCGTGGTGCGACGCGACTCCAGGTCGCGGTGAGCCTGCGCCACCTGCTCGAGCGGGAAGCGCTGGTCGATGCGGATCTTGACCTGGCCGCTTTGCACCACGGCAAAGAGGTCGTCGGCCATCTGCTGGCACGACTGCCGCGTGGCGATGTGCGTGAAGAGCGTCTGCCGCGTGACGTACAGCGACCCCTTGGGCCCGAGGATGCCCGGCGCGAAGGGCGCCACCGGGCCGGAGGCGTTGCCGAAGCTCACCATCAGGCCGAAGGGGCGCAGGCAGTCCAGGCTCTTTTCGAAGGTGTCCTTGCCGATGGAGTCGTAGACCACCTTCACGCCCTTGCCGCCGGTGATGGCCTTCACGCGCGCCACGAAGTCCTCCTTCGTGTAGTCGATCGCGTGGGCGGCGCCATGCTCCAGTGCCAGGCGGCACTTGGCCTCGCCGCCGGCCGTGCCGATGAGCTGCAGCCCGAGCGCCTTGGCCCACTGGCAGGCAATCAGGCCCACGCCGCCGGCGGCGGCGTGGAAGAGCACGAAGTCCCCGGGCTCGAGGCCTTCGACCGGGCGGCTGCGGCGCAGCAGGTACTGCGCCGTCAGCCCCTTGAGCATCATGGCCGCGCCGGTGTCGAAGGCGATGTCGTCGGGCAGGCGGCACACCTGCGTGGCGGGCATCACGCGCGCCTCGCTGTAGCTGCCCGGCGGGTTGCTCGCGTAGGCGGCGCGGTCGCCCACCTTCAGGTGCGTGACGCCCTCGCCCACCGCCTCCACCACGCCGGCGCCTTCCATGCCGAGCGTCAGCGGCAGCGGGTTCGGGTACAGCCCCGTGCGCTGGTAGACGTCGATGAAGTTCAGGCCGCAGGCGTGGTGGCGGATGCGGATCTGGCCGGGGCCGGGGTCGCCCACGGGCACGTCGACGAGTTGCATCTGCTCGGGGCCGCCGAAGGCGGTGATCTGGATGGCGCGGGGCATGGTCGGGAATCCTCGGGGGTCGGGTCGGGTTGAATCCAGACCCGTAGGGTACGCCAAAGGCGCCTCAGCCTGCAGCGTGGCACCATGCGGCCCGTGTCGCTCACCCCGCGCCTGGCCCTGATGCTCACGCTGCCCCCGCTGCTGTGGGCGGGCAACGCCGTCGTCGGGCGCCTGATGGCCGGCCAGGTGCCGCCGATGACGCTGAACCTGCTGCGCTGGATCCTGGCCGCCCTCATCCTGCTGCCGCTGGCCTGGCGCGCGCTCACGCCCTGGTCGCGCATCGCCGAGCGTTGGCCCTACCTGCTGGCCATCGGGGTGCTCGGTGTGGGTCTCTTCAACTCGATGCAGTACCTGGCGCTGACCACCTCCACGCCCATCAACACCACGCTCGTGGCCTCCAGCATGCCGGTGTGGATGCTGCTCGTGGGCGCGCTCTTCTACGGCGAGCGTCCCACGCGGCGTCAGGTGGTCGGCGCGCTGCTGGGCGCCACGGGGGTGCTGCTCGTGATCAGCCGCGGCTCGTGGGAGACGCTGCGCCTGGTGCGCTTCGTGCCGGGCGACCTCTACATCCTGGCGGCCATCATCGGCTGGGCCTTCTACAGCTGGCTGCTCGCGCGGCCACCCGCGCACATGCGCGGCGAGGCCCGCCCCGACTGGAACTGGGCCGACCTGCTGCTGATCCAGACCCTCTTCGGGCTGCTGGGCTCGAGCCTCTTCTTCGCCGGCGAGCGGCTCGTGGGCACGCACCCCATCCAGTGGAGCTGGGGCGTGGTGGCCGCACTGCTGTACGTGTCGCTGGGCGCGTCCATCCTCGCCTACCGTTGCTGGGGGCTGGGCGTGGCGCAGGGTGGCCCGGCGCTGGCGGCCTTCTTCAACAACCTCACGCCGCTGTTTGCCGCGCTGATGTCGGCGCTGGTGCTGAACGAGGCGCCGCACCTGTACCACGCCGTGGCCTTCGTGCTGATCGTGGGCGGGATCGCCGTGAGCGCGCCGCGGAAGCGGACATGAGCACGCCCGAATTCGAGCGCGCACGGGCGCACTTCGTCGCCGGCAACGCCGCCTTCGAGGCCGGTCGTTTCGAGCAGGCCGAAGCGGAGTTCCTCGCCTCGCTGCAGGCGCTGCCCGGCCGCCCGTCGACCCTCGTGAACCTCGCGGCCACGCGGCTGCGCCTGGGCCGCCCGGCCGATGCGCTGGCACCGCTGGAGACGGCACTGGCCGCGCAGCCGGATGACGGCGAGGCCTGGCACCACCGCGCCGTGGCGCTGGCCGAGCTCGAGCGCCACGAGGAGGCGGTCGCGGCCTTCGACCGCGCACTGGCCGCCGGCAGCGCGAACGCCGCCGTGCACTACCGGCGCGGGCTGGCGCTGGCCGCGCTCGAGCGCCAGCCCGAGGCCGCACAGGCCTGGGAGCAGGCGCTGGGCTGCGACGACCAGTTCCTGCCCGCGTGGGTGGACCTCGGCTCGCTGCTGCGCGACCTCGGGCAGCACGAACGGGCCCTGCAGTGCCTGGAGCGCGCCCTGGCCCTCGGGGCCGACGACCCGATGCTGCGCTTCCAGGTCGCGGCGCTGCGCAAGGCGCAGCAGGCCCCCGAGGCGCCGCCGCGCGAATACGTGCAGCGCCTCTTCGACGGCTATGCCGAAGGCTTCGACGCGCACCTGGTGGGCACACTGGGCTACCGCACGCCGCAGCTGCTCGCCGAAGGCCTGGCCACCACTGGCGTGGCGCACTTCGCCACCGCGCTGGATCTGGGCTGCGGCACGGGGCTGCTGGCCGCGCCGCTGCAGGGCTGGGTCGATCGGCTCGACGGCATGGACCTGTCGGGGGCGATGCTGGAGAAGGCCCGCGCGCTCGGCCGCTACGACCGCCTCGAGCAGGGCGACATCGCCGAGCACCTCGCGCGCACCGACCGGCGCTACGCGCTGGTGGTGGCCGCCGACGTCTTCGTCTACCTCGGCGCCCTCGAGCCCGTCTTCGAGGGGGTGATGCGCGTGCTCGAGCCCGGTGGCGTGTTCGCGTTCTCGGTGGAGGCGGCCGACGGCGAAGGCCAGGGGCCCGCTGATGCCGCGCCGGGCCCCGGCTACGTGCTGCGCTCGACGCTGCGCTACGCCCACACCGAGCGCTACCTGCGCACGCTCGCGCAGGCACACGGCCTGCAGGTGTGCGCCACGCGCCGCCACGCGCTGCGGCAGGACCACGGCGCGACGATCGTCGGGCTGTGTGCGTGGATGCGGCGGGACGTGGCCGGACCGGGTTCTGCGCGATGAGCCCGGCAGCGTCCTTCGACATCGTCGCCTGCGGCGAGCCGATGGTGGAGTTCAACCAGACCGGCGAAGGCGGCGGTCGGCTGTACCTGCAGGGCTTCGGCGGCGACACCTCCAACTTCGCCATCGCCGCGGCGCGCCAGGGCGCGCGCGTGGCCTACCTGAGCGCCCTGGGCGACGACC
>JBBAPJ010000127.1:0-4749 GCA_040400855.1 Rubrivivax sp. | reverse complement strand
TGCCGCTGATGAGCTATGGCGGCTCGGCCATCCTGATGAACCTGATCGCGCTGGCCATCGTGCTGCGCGTGGACATGGAGAATCGCACGCTGATGCGCGGAGGGCGGGTATGACCGGCCCTCGTCATCTCGTGATCATGGCCGCAGGCACAGGCGGTCACGTGATCCCCGGCCTGGCCATGGCGCAGGAGATGCGCCAGCGGGGCTGGAGCGTGAGCTGGCTCGGCACGCGCCAGGGGATGGAGAATCGTCTCGTGCCGCCGGCGGGCATCGTGCTCGACGCGATCGGCTTCTCCGGGCTGCGCGGCAAGGGGCTGCTGCACACCGCCACCGGCGGCCTGCGGCTGCTCGTGGCATTCTGGGAGTGCCTGCGCATCCTGCGTGCGCGCCAGGCCCGTGCCGTGCTGGGCATGGGGGGCTACGTGTGCTTTCCTGGCGGGCTCATGGCGTCCTTGCTCGGGCGCCCGCTCGTGCTCGTGAACGCCGATGCGACCCTGCTGCTGTCCAACCGTGCGCTGATGCCGGTGGCCGATGCGATCGCCTTCGGCTTCGACGGGCCGGCGGCGCACGCCGACCGGCGTGCCATCGTCACCGGCAACCCCGTTCGCCAGGCGATCGAGGCCCTGCCCGAGCCAACGCTTCGCTTTGCCGGGCGGGAAGGGCCGCTGCGGCTGCTCGTGGTGGGCGGCAGCCTGGGGGCGCGGGTGCTCAACCAGACGGTGCCTGCCGCGCTGGCGCGGCTCGAGCCCGCCCGTCGCCCCCAGGTCGTGCACCAGACCGGCACGGCCGAGTGCGAGGCCGTTCAGCAGGCCTATGCCGAGGCCGGCATCGATGCCCAGGTGCTGCCCTTCATCGAAGACATGCCGCAGCAGCTGGCCCGCTGCGACGTGGTGCTGTGCCGCGCGGGCGCCATCACGGTGAGCGAACTTTGTGCAGCCGGCGTCGCTTCGATACTCGTGCCGCTGGTGGTGAGCACCACCTCACACCAGCGCGACAACGCGAATTGGATGGCCGCGCAGGAAGCAGCCTTGCACCTGCCCCAGGCCGAGCTGGATGCGGCGCGGCTGGCCGCGCTGCTGGATGGGCTCGATCGTGAACGCCTGCTGTCGATGGCGCGGCGCGCACGTGCGCTGGCGCGGCCGCACGCCGCGCAGCGGCTGGCCGACGAGATCGAGAGGCTTGCGGCATGAGGCACGCACTGCGCCACATCCACTTCGTGGGCATCGGCGGCGCCGGCATGAGCGGGATTGCCGAGATCCTGCACAACCTGGGCTACAAGGTCTCGGGCTCGGATGCGCAGGACACGACCGTCACGCAGCGCCTGGCCGGGCTGGGCGTGCAGGTGCATCTCGGCCACGACGCCGGGCACATCGAGGGCGCGCAGGCGGTGGTGACGTCCAGCGCGGTCAAGGGCGACAACCCCGAGGTGGTGGCTGCACGTGCCCGCCGCATCCCGGTGGTGGCGCGCGCGGTGCTGCTGGCCGAGCTGATGCGCCTGAAGCAGGGCATCGCCGTCGCGGGCACCCACGGCAAGACCACGACCACCTCGCTCGTGGCCAGCGTGCTGGCCGAAGCAGGCCTGGACCCGACCTTCGTCATCGGAGGCAAGCTCGAGAGCGCGGGCACGAACTCGCGCCTGGGCTCGGGCGAGCACATCGTCGTGGAGGCCGACGAGAGCGACGCCTCGTTCCTGCACCTGAGCCCCGTGATGAGCGTGGTCACGAACATCGACGCCGACCACATGGACACCTACGGGCACGACCTGTCGCGCCTGCGCGCCGTGTTCGTGGATTTCTTGCACCGGCTTCCCTTCTACGGCCGTGCCATCGTGTGCGTGGACGATCCCGGCGTGCGCGCGATCCTGCCCATGGTGTCGCGCCCGGTGCTCGGCTACGGGCTGGATGAGTCGGCCGAATTGCGCGCCTGCGAGGTCCAGGCCGAGCCGGGCGGACGCATGCGCTTTACCGTGCGCCAGCGCGATGCACATGGCGAGCGCGCCTGGCCCGACCTGGACGTCACCTTGAACCTGCCGGGGGTTCACAACGTGCGCAATGCCCTGGCGGCCATCGCCGTGGCCCGGGAGCTGGGCGTGGCCGATGAGCCGGTGGCGCGCGCCCTGCGCAGCTTCGCGGGTGTGGGCCGACGCTTCCAGCGCCACGGGGAGCTGCCCGCCCTCGGCGGAGGCTGCTACACGCTCGTGGACGACTACGGCCACCATCCGGTCGAGATGGACGCGGTGTTGTCGGCCGCGCGCGGCGCCTTCCCGGGGCATCGGCTCGTGCTGGCCTTCCAGCCGCACCGCTACACCCGCACCCGTGACTGCTTCGAGGACTTCGTGGCCGTGATGGGGCGCTTCGACGCCGTGCTGCTGACCGAGGTCTATCCCGCTGGAGAGACTCCGATCGTGGCTGCCGACGGCCGCGCACTCGCGCGCGCCCTGCGCGTGGCCGGTCGGGTCGATCCGGTCTTCGTCGAGTCGGTGGAGGCGCTGACGGTGTCGATTCCCCAGGTCGCGCGCGATGGGGACGTGGTGATCACGATGGGGGCCGGCTCCATCGGCGGCGTGCCGCGCCGCCTGGTCGACGCCGCGGGCGTCGCGCGTCGCCTGGTCGAGTCCGTTGCGGGGGGGCGGGCATGAGCACCCGGATCGACGTCTCCAGGCTCGGCCGCGTGGCCGTGCTGATGGGCGGCACCAGCGCCGAGCGCGAGGTGTCGTTGATGTCGGGCACGGGCGTGCTGCAGGCGCTGCGCGCGCAGGGCGTGGACGCACAGGCCTTCGACCCGGCTGCGCGGGAACTGGGTGAGCTGCGCCGCGAGGGCTTCGAGCGTGCCTTCATCGCGTTGCACGGCCGCCACGGCGAGGACGGCACCGTCCAGGGGGCGCTGGAGCTGCTGGGCATCCCCTACACGGGTTCGGGCGTGCTGGCCAGCGCCCTCGCGCTGGACAAGGTCATGACCAAGCGCGTGTGGGCCGCCGAGGGGCTGCCTACGCCGCGCTGGGTGCGGCTGGAGCCCGGCGAGCAGCAGCGTGCGGGCCTGGCGCGTGTGCCCGACGAGCTCGGCCTGCCGCTCATCGTCAAGCCGCCTCGCGAGGGGTCCTCGATCGGCGTCACCAAGGTGCAGGGCTACTCGGAGATGGCCGAAGCGGTCGATCTGGCTGCACAATACGACCCCGACGTGTTGTGCGAGGAGTTCATCGACGGTGTCGAGCTCACGTGCCCGGTTCTGGGCACTGGCTCCGCCGCCTCCGCGCTTCCCGTGGTGCGCATCGATGCGCCTGCCGGCAACTACGACTTCGAGCACAAGTACTACTCGGACGCCACCGTCTACCGCTGCCCGAGCGGGCTGTCGGCCGAGGAGGAGGCGCAGGTCCAGCGCGTGACGCTGGCCGCCTACCGGGCGCTGGGTTGCAGGGGGTGGGGGCGCGCCGATCTGATGCTGCGCGCAAGCGACCGCCGCATCTTCCTGCTCGAGATGAACACTTCGCCGGGCATGACCGGGCACTCGCTGGTGCCGATTTCGGCCCGCGCCGCCGGCATCTCCTACGAGGAGTTGTGCCTGCGCTTGCTGGCCGATGCCGCGCTCGACGCGCCGCCGCGCCCGGCGGCGGCCTCGACCCCGGGAGGGGCGTCCTGATGGCTGCTGCCCTGGCTGCGCCGTTGCCCGCCGATGTACGGCTGATGAACGCCGTCAGTGCGGGCGTGGTCGCTCTTGCGGCCGGCGTCCTCGTGGCCGCTGGCCTGGTGTGGCTGCTGCGTGCGCCGTGGCTGCCGATCCGGGGCATCGAACTCGAAGGCGAGCTCTCGCGTGCCGGCGCCTCCGCCGTGCGGGCGGTGGCCTTGCCTCGCCTGTCGGGCAACCTGCTGGGCATCGACCTGCAGCAGGCGCGCAGCGCCTTCGAGGCGGTCCCCTGGGTGCGCCGCGCCGTCGTACGGCGTGTCTGGCCGGACCGCCTGGCGGTGCGCCTGGAGGAGCACCGGGCGGTCGCGTTGTGGGAGGGAGACTCCACAGTGGAGCGCCTGGTCAACAGCCATGGCGAGGTCTTCGAGGCCAACATCGGCGAGATCGAGGATGAAGGCCTGCCGGTGCTGGCCGGCCCGCCCGGCAGCTCGGCCCGGATGCTGGCGATGCGCGAGCGACTGCGCGTGGCCCTCGAGCCGCTGGGCCGCGACATCGACCGGCTGCAGCTGTCCGGGCGCGGCTCGTGGAGCGCGCGGCTGGACAACGATGCGGAGCTCGAGCTCGGGCGCGGCAGCGACGACGAAGTCGTGGCGCGCGCCGAGCGTTTCGTTCGCACCGTGCCGCAGGTGGCACGCCATTACGGCGGCCCCTTCGTGCGCGCCGACCTTCGCCACCCGGACGGCTACGCGGTGCGCATCCGCGGCATGACCACCGCCGCCGCGCCCGGTTCGGCGCGCAGCAACTGACGCAACCCACAGATGGCCAAGGAATACAAGGATCTCGTCGTCGGCCTGGACGTCGGCACGGCCAAGGTGATGGCCGTGGTGGCCGAGATCATGCCCAGCGGCGAGCTGCGTCTGGCCGGCCTGGGTGTGGCCAGCACGCAGGGGCTCAAGCGCGGGGTGGTGGTCAACATCGAGGCCACCGTGCAGAGCATCCAGCGGGCACTCAAGGAGGCCGAGATGATGGCCGCCTGCAAGATCTCGCACGTCTACACCGGCATCACCGGCAGCCACATCCGCGGCCAGAACTCCACCGGCATGGTGATCGTGCGCGACAACCGCGAGGT
>JBBAPJ010000126.1:0-4783 GCA_040400855.1 Rubrivivax sp. | reverse complement strand
GTGACCACGTCCTTCCAGAACTGGAAGGTCTCCAGCACGTTGGCCTTGTCCACGCTCGTGACCTTGCCGCCGCGCCCGCCGGCGCGCTGGCGCGCGGCCTGGAAGGCCACGTGCGCGATGCGCTCGATCTCCGGGCGCGTGTAGCGCATCGTGTCGAAGGCCTCCTCGGCACCGGCGAAGGCGCCATCGGGCGCGGTGCGCCGGCCGCGCGGCTGGCCGAAGTAGATGTCGCCCGTGAGCTCGCGGATGATGAGGATGTCCAGGCCCGCCACGAGCTCGGGCTTCAGGCTCGAGGCGTGCGTGAGCTCGGCGTAGCAGATGGCCGGGCGGAAGTTGGCGAAGAGCCCCAGGTGCTTGCGCAGGCCCAGGATCGCCTGCTCGGGGCGCAGGGCCCGCTCGAGGGTGTCGTACTTCCAGTCGCCCACGGCGCCGAAGAGGATCGCGTCGGCGGCCTTGGCCAGCGCGAGGGTCGACTCCGGCAGCGGGTGCCCGTGTGCCTCGTAGGCGGCGCCGCCCACCGGCGCGGTCTCGAGCTCCAGGCCCAGCTCCAGCACGCCGAGCACCTTCACGGCCTCGGCCACGATCTCCGGGCCGATCCCGTCGCCGGGAAGGATCGCCACCTTCTTCATCGTCGCTCCTTCACTCAGACCACGTCGCGCGTGGCCAGCCACGGCATGCGCGCCAGGCGCTCGGCCTCGAAGGCGCGGATCTTGTCGGCGTGGCGCAGCGTCAGCCCGATGTCGTCGAAGCCGTTGACCAGGCAGTACTTCCGGAAAGGCTGCACCTCGAAGGGCAGCTCGGCCCCGTCGGGCTTGAGCACCACCTGGCGCGGCAGGTCGATGGTCAGCGTGTAGCCGGGAAAGGCCGCCACCTCGTCGAACAGGCGCGCCACGTCGGCCTCGGGCAGCACGATGGGCAGCACGCCGTTCTTGAAGCAGTTGTTGAAGAAGATGTCGGCAAAGCTCGGGGCGATCAGCGCCCGGAAGCCGTACTGCTCGAGCGCCCACGGCGCGTGCTCGCGGCTGGAGCCGCAGCCGAAATTGCGGCGCGCCAGCAGCACGGAGGCGCCCTGGTAGCGCGGCTGGTTGAGCACGAAGTCCGGGTTCGGGCGCCGCGTGGACGGATCCTGGCCCGGCTCGCCCTTGTCGAGGAAGCGCCACTCGTCGAACAGGTTCTCGCCGAAGCCGGTGCGCAGGATCGACTTCAGGAATTGCTTGGGGATGATCGCGTCGGTGTCGACGTTCTCGCGGTCGATGGGGGCGGCCAGGCCCTTGTGCACGGTGAAGGCTTGCATGGCGGACCTCAGGCGATGCGGCGCACGTCGACGAAGTGGCCCTCGAGCGCAGCGGCAGCGGCCATCGCCGGGCTCACGAGGTGGGTGCGGCCGCCTGCGCCCTGGCGGCCCTCGAAGTTGCGGTTGCTGGTGGAGGCGCAGCGCTCGCCCGGCTCGAGCCGGTCGGCGTTCATCGCCAGGCACATGCTGCAACCCGGCTCGCGCCACTCGAATCCGGCGCGCAGGAACACGTCGTGCAGCCCCTCGGCCTCGGCCTGCGCCTTCACCAGGCCCGAGCCTGGCACCACCATCGCCACCTTCACGTTGGCGGCCACGCGCCCGCCCACGCGCCGCACCACCGCGGCGGCCTCGCGCAGGTCCTCGATGCGGCTGTTGGTGCACGAGCCGATGAAGACCTTGTCGACGAAGACGTCAGCCAGTGCCTTGTTCGGCTCCAGCCCCATGTAGGCCAGCGCGCGCTCGATCGCGCCGCGCTTGACGGGGTCGCGCTCGCGCTCGGGGTCGGGCACGCGGTCATCGATCGAGAGCACCATCTCCGGGCTCGTGCCCCAGGTCACCTGTGGGCGGATCTGCGCCGCATCGAGCTCGACCACCGCGTCCCACTGCGCGCCGGGGTCGGAGTGCAGCGTGCGCCAGTGGGCCACGGCCTGCTCCCACTCCGGCCCGCCGACGAAGCGGCCGCTGGTGGCGTCCGTGCCGGGCGCGAAGGGGCGGCCCTTGACGTACTCGATCGTCTTGTCGTCCACCGCCACCAGACCCGCGCGCGCGCCGCCTTCGATGGCCATGTTGCACACCGTCATGCGCCCTTCCATGCTCAGCGCCCGGATGGCCGAGCCGGCGAACTCGATCGTGTAGCCGGTGCCGCCGGCCGTGCCGATGCGGCCGATGATGGCCAGCACGATGTCCTTGGCGGAACAGCCGCGCGGCAGCGTGCCCTCCACCTTCACGAGCATGTTCTTCGCCTTGCGCGCCAGCAGCGTCTGCGTGGCCATCACGTGCTCGACCTCGCTCGTGCCGATGCCGTGGGCCAGCGCCCCGAAGGCACCGTGCGTGGAGGTGTGGGAGTCGCCGCACACCACCGTCATGCCCGGCAGCGTCGCGCCGTTCTCCGGCCCGATCACGTGCACGATGCCCTGGCGCTGGTGCAGGAAGGGGAAGTAGGCCGCGGCCCCGAAGGCGCGGATGTTGCTGTCCAGCGTCGTGACCTGCAGCTTGCTGATGGGGTCGCGGATGCCGTCGTAGCCCTCCTCCCAGCCGGTGGTGGGCGTGTTGTGGTCGGCCGTGGCCACGATCGAGCTCACGCGCCAGACCTTGCGCCCGGCCATGCGCAGGCCCTCGAAGGCCTGTGGGCTCGTCACCTCGTGCACGAGGTGGCGGTCGATGTACAGCAGCGACGTGCCGTCTTCCTCGGTGTGGACGACGTGTGCGTCCCAGAGCTTGTCGTAAAGGGTGCGTGCGGTCATGGTGAACGCTCTCTCACAAGGTGTGGATTGTCGCCGACGGGTCGCCCAGTGCCGCCACCACCTCCGGCGGCGCCTGCACGAGCTCGATCAGCACCCCCTCCCCGCCCAGCGGGAACTCCTCGTTTCCCTTCGGATGGATGAAGCAGATGTCGTGGCCGGCTGCGCCCTTGCGGATGCCGCCCGGGGCGAAGCGCACGCCGTGCTCGCTCATCCACCGGACGGCGCGCGGCAGGTCGTCCACCCACAGCCCCACGTGGTTCAGCGGCGTGGCGTGCACGGCCGGCTTCCTGTCGGGGTCCAGCGGCTGCATCAGGTCCACCTCCACCGCGGCAGCACCGCTGCCCAGGGCGCAGATGTCCTCGTCCACGTTCTCGCGCTCGCTCACGAAGGTGCTCCTGACCTCCAGGCCCAGCACGTCCACCCACAGCGCACGCAGGCGCTGCTTGTCCGGGCCACCGATGGCGATCTGCTGGATGCCCAGGATGCGAAAGGGCCGCTGCGGCATGTCGGGGGCCCTCCTTCAGGCAAAGCTCAGGATCGGCTGGTCCACGCTCAGGCTCTCGCCCTTTCGTGCCAGCAGCTCGCCCACCGTGCCGTCCTGCACCGCCACGAGGATGTTCTCCATCTTCATGGCCTCGATCACGGCGAGCTTCTCGCCGGCCATCACCTTCTGGCCGGGCTGCACGGCCACGTCCACGAGCAGCCCCGGCATCGGCGAGAGCAGGAACTTGCTCAGGTCCGGCGGTGCCTTGTGCGGCATCAGGCGCAGGAGCTCGGCCGCGCGCGGCAGCATCACCAGCGTCTCCACCTGCGTGCCGTTGTGCGCCACGCGGATGGCCAGCGGGTTCTTGGCGCTGCCGCGCTCGACCTGCGCCGTGAAGGGCCGGCCGTTGCAGGTGCCCGTCATCAGGATGCTGCCGAGCCGGCTCGGGCTCTGGATCGCGAAGTGGCGGCCCTCGATGACCACATCGGCCTTGCCCGAGACGGGCTCGAACTCGTCGATGCGCACCGGGTGGTGCACGTGCTGGCCGTCGGCACCGAGCACCACCACCACGAGGTCGGGCAGCTGCTTGACGCCGTGGCCGGCGAGCTGCCCGCTGATGCCCGCCGAGCGCTCGCGCGCCTTGCGCCGCACGAAGGCGGCCAGCGCCACGAGGAACAGCGGGTCGTCGTGCGGCACGTCCTCGGCGCGAAAGCCCCGCGGGTAGTGCTCGGCGATGAAGCCTGTGTTGAACTCGCCCGAGACGAACTTCGGGTGCGCCAGCAGCGCCGCCTGGAAGGGGATGTTGCTCGACACGCCGCGAATCACGAAGGCGTTGAGCGCCTCGCGCATGCGCGCGATCGCCTCGGCTCGGTCGCGCCCGTGCACGATCAGCTTGGCGATCATCGAGTCGTAGTACATCGGGATCTCGCCGCCCTCGAAGACGCCGGTGTCCACGCGCACGCCGCCGCCTTCGGGCATCGGCTGGGCCGCGGCCATCGTCACGGGCGGGGGCTGGTAGCGCACGAGCCGTCCGGTGGAGGGCAGGAAGTTGCGGAAGGGGTCCTCGGCGTTGATGCGGCACTCGATGGCCCAGCCCTTGCGCGGCACCTCGGCCTGCGCGAAGCCCAGGGGCTCGCCCGCAGCCACGCGGATCATCTGCTCCACGAGGTCCAGGCCGGTGATGCACTCCGTCACCGGGTGCTCCACCTGCAGCCGCGTGTTCATCTCGAGGAAATAGAAGCCCTGGTCGCGCCCGACGACGAACTCCACCGTGCCCGCGCTCTGGTAGTTCACGGCGCGCGCGAGCGCCACCGCCTGCTCGCCCATCGCGCGGCGCGTCTCGTCGCTGATGAAGGGCGACGGCGCCTCCTCGATCACCTTCTGGTGGCGGCGCTGGATCGAGCACTCGCGCTCGTGGAGGTAGACGATGTTGCCGTGCGCGTCGCCCAGCACCTGGATCTCGATGTGGCGCGGGCTCTCGACGAACTTCTCGATGAAGACGCGGTCGTCGCCGAAGCTGTTGCGCGCCTCGTTGCGGCAGGA
>JBBAPJ010000125.1:0-4867 GCA_040400855.1 Rubrivivax sp. | reverse complement strand
GCAAGGGCGAGCTCGACTTCGAGCGCGTGGTGATCGAGACCACCGGCCTGGCCGATCCCGGCCCCGTCGCCCAGACCTTCTTCATGGACGACGAGGTGGCCGAGTGCTACCTGCTGGACTCCATCGTCACCCTCGTGGACGCCAAGCACGCCGGCGCGCAGCTCGACACGCGCCAGGAGGCGCGCCGCCAGGTGGGCTTCGCCGACCGGATCTTCATCAGCAAGACAGACCTGGTCTCGCCGGCCGAGGTCGACGCCCTCGTGCACAGGCTCAAGCACATGAACCCGCGCGCGCCGCACAAGGCCGTGCACTTCGGGCAGGTGTCGCTGCAGGAGGTCTTCGACCTGCGCGGCTTCAACCTCAACGCCACCCTCGAGATCGACCCGGCCTTCCTGGATGCGGACAGCGGTCACGACCACCACCACGGTCACGACCACGAGCACGGACACGACCACCCCCACGAGCACGGCGAGCACTGCGACCACCCGCACCATCACGCGCACGACGACGACGTGAAGTCCTTCGTCTTCCGCGCCGAGCGGCCCTTCAATCCCGCCAAGCTGGAGGATTTCCTGGGCGCTATCGTGCAGGTCTACGGGCCCAAGATGCTGCGCTACAAGGGCGTGCTCTACATGAAGGGCAGCGACCGCAAGGTCGTCTTCCAGGGCGTGCACCAGCTCATGGGCAGCGACCTCGGGCCCAAGTGGGCCGCCGGCGAGAAGAAGCTCAGCAAGATGGTCTTCATCGGCATCGACCTGCCCAAGGACGTGCTGATGCAGGGTCTCGAGCAGTGCCTGGCCTGAGCCGAAATTGTCCCGTGTGCGCCCGGCCCATCGTGGCTACAATCCGCGCGCTTCAAAAACCTGCCTAGAGCTGGGTGGGCCCTGCGCCGACGAGCCAGCCTGACACCGAGGAGTGCACCCGTGAGCAAGGCTTCCCCCGCGAAGGCCGCCCCCGCCAAGGCGGCGCAGCCCAGTGCGCCCGCGCCCAAGTCCGGTGCACGCCCCGCGGCCAAGGCCCCCGAGAAGCCGGCCGCCCCGCGCTCGGGCAGCGCCTCGCGTGCGGCGCCTGCGCCAAGCGCCGCGGCAGCGTCCAGATCGTCGGCCCCGTCCACCCCGGCCAAGGCCATCAGCGCCGAAGCCCAACGCTTCTCCGACCGCTTCGGGCCCGCCCGGTCGGGAGCGAAGCCACTTCCGGAACCCATGCCCTCTCCCAAGCCCGCCGCCAAGGCCGACCCCAAGCTCGCCAACGCCTGGAAGCAGAAGGCCGGCCGTGATCTCTCGGAGGCCGAGCTGCTGGCCATGCCGGAGGCCGAGTACATGAACGACAAGCAGCTCGATTTCTTCCGCTCCAGGTTGCTCGCCCAGAAGGACGACCTGCTGTCCAACGCCGGCGAGACCACCGAGCACCTGCGCGAGGACACCTCGATCGTTCCCGACCCGGCCGACCGCGCGACGATCGAGGAAGAGCATGCCCTGGAACTGCGCACGCGCGACCGCGAGCGCAAGCTGCTCAAGAAGATCACCCAGGCGCTGGCCCGCCTGGACAGCGGCGACTACGGCTTCTGCGACGAGACGGGCGAGCCCATCGGGCTGCCTCGGCTGCTGGCGCGTCCGACGGCCACGTTGTCGCTGGAGGCGCAGCAGCGCCGCGAGATGAAACAGAAGATGTTCGGCGATTGAGGCCGATGGCCTGTTGCGCCTGCCCGCGGGGCGGCTGCCCTGCCAGCCGCTACAGTTAGGCATGGCCGAGGAAGACGGTTTCCTGCGCAAGGTTGCGCGCTTCGTCGCCCACCCGACGACGGACTGGGCCGAGCTCAACTCGCGCCAATCCGGGCGTTCCGAGCTCGACAAGACCGAGCTCAAGGCGATGGTGGAGCGCAAGCGCCGCAACGACTTCGTGCGCAAGCGCGAGTTCGACATGCTGCGCCGCATGCGCCGCGAGGGCCTGACCCCCGAACAGCTGGCGGCCATCGGCACCTCCACGCGGCTGGACGACACGGGCCTGGCCCTGGCCGACACCCCGGCACGAGCCGGAGGTGGCGTCACGGCCAAGATCAACGACATCGAGCGTGAGATGGTGGGCGACCCGCTGGACGTCCCCCCCGTGCGGCGAACCCGTGCCGGATCGCTGTCGCGTGCGGCTGCCCCGGAAGCCTCCCCGACGCCAGCCATGCGCCCCGGCCCGCCCCTGCCTGTCACCGGTGGCGACAGCTGGCAGGTGACCGATCCCATGCCGCTGGGCGGGCCCTCGGCCCGTGCGGTGCCGGCCGTTGCCCCTGCCGCGGCCATCTCCGGCAGCGCCGCAGCGCCGGCCTCGGGTCCGGCCACGCGCTCGGGGACAACCGCCTCCACCTTCGCCCCGGAGGATCCGCTGCCCACGGTGATGTCGGCCTACGACTCGCTGGCTGCCGCGCCGGAGGTCGGCTCCATCCACGACCCCGGCCTGGACGAGGCCGTGATCTCGTTTGCCAACGCCGATTTCGACCAGTGCGAGAGAGCGTTGCGCGAGATGATCGCCCCGGGGAGCTCGCGCGAGTCGCTGGCCGAGACGTGGCTCGTGCTCTTCGACCTCTTCCGCGCCACGGGCCAGCAGGAGCGCTTCGATGCGCTGGCCTTCGAGTACGCGCGCCGCCTCGGGCTGTCGGCCCCCTCGTGGTACTCGATGCCCAAGGCGGTGGCCGAGGCCCTGCACGATGACCAGCCCGCGACCCCGTCAGCCTCCAGCGGCCAGGTCGGCTGGACCTGCCCGGGCTGGCTGGACGGACGCACGGTGGCGTCGCTGCGCTCGCAGTCGATGCAGCTGCCCCAGCCCTGGGTGCTCGACTGGAGCAGCGCCCGCGGTCTCGACGTGGAGGCCGCCACGCAGCTCACCGACCTGCTGCGCACCTGGGCTGGCCAGCCGCTGGAGATGCGCTGGATCGGCCTGGACAACCTGGTGGCGCTGCTGGCCGAATCGGCCGCCGTCGGCGACCGCGACGCCGACCCGGCCTTCTGGATGGCGCGGCTGGCCGTGCTGCGCGTGCTCAACCGGGCCGACCTCTTCGACGAGACGGCCATCGACTACTGCATGACCTACGAGGTCTCGCCGCCCGCCTGGGAGCCGCCGCGCTGCCGCGCCCGGCAGAGCACGTCCGGCGCATCGGTGCAGACGCAGCCGATGTCGGTCATAAGCGAGGTCTCGACCTCCTTCATGGAGTCGGCCCTCTTCGACGAGGAGCCCGCGCAGGTGCAGGTGGCGAGCCTGGAGCTGTCGGGCCAGCTGGTTGGGGACATCGGCGACACACTGGATCGACTCAACGGCGACATCGGCGCGGCCAGCGTCGTCAACGTGTCTTGCACGAGGCTCATCCGCGTGGACTTCCTGGCCGCCGGCGACCTGCTGAACTGGGTGCTGGCCAAACGCTCGGAGAACCGCACCGTGCGCTTCATCGACACGCACCGGCTCGTGGCACTCTTCTTCGTGGCCATGGGAATCAACGAGCACGCGGGCGTGCACGTGCGCAGGGAGTAGCGCCATGGAGGCCTATCACGGCACCACGATCCTGAGCGTGCGGCGCCAGGGGCCGCAGGGCTGGCAAGTCGCGATGGGTGGAGACGGACAGGTGACGCTGGGCTCCATCATCGTCAAGGCCAGTGCGCGAAAGGTGCGCAGGCTGCACCGCGACCAGGTTCTGGCCGGCTTCGCCGGCGCCACCGCCGACGCCTTCACGCTCTTCGAGCGCTTCGAGGCCAAGCTCGAGAAGCACCAGGGACACCTCGTGCGCGCGGCCGTCGAGCTCACGAAGGACTGGCGCACCGACCGCGTGCTGCGGCGCCTGGAGGCGATGCTGGCCGTGGCCGACCGCGAGGCCTCGCTCATCATCAGCGGCAACGGCGACGTGCTCGAGCCCGAGCACGGCATCGTGGCCATCGGCTCGGGCGGAGCCTATGCGCAGGCGGCCGCGCGGGCCCTGCTCACGCACACGACGCTCGACGCGCGCGAGATCGTCTCGCATGCGCTCACGGTCGCAGGCGAGCTGTGCATCTACACCAACCAGCAGCATGTGATCGAGACACTGTGACGCAGCCACCGACCGAACCCGCCGGCGCTGGGCTGAGCCCGAGCGAGATCGTGCGCGAGCTCGACCGCCATGTGGTGGGCCAGGCGGCGGCCAAGCGCGCAGTGGCCATCGCGCTGCGCAACCGCTGGCGCCGCCAGCAGGTGGCCGAGCCGCTGCGCTCCGAGATCACGCCCAAGAACATCCTGATGATCGGCCCCACGGGCGTGGGCAAGACGGAGATCGCGCGGCGCCTGGCGCGGCTGGCCGATGCGCCCTTCATCAAGGTCGAGGCCACCAAGTTCACGGAGGTGGGCTACGTCGGCAAGGACGTGGACACGATCGTGCGCGACCTCGTCGAGGTGGCCGTCAAGCAGGCACGCGAGCGCCAGCTCGTGCGGCTGCGCCCGCTCGCCGAGGACGCCGCCGAGGACCGCATCCTCGACATCCTCGTGCCGCCGCCGCGTCACGCGGGCTTTGCCGCGGAGCCTGCCGCCCCGGCTGACGGCGCGGCGCGCCAGATCATGCGCAAGCGGCTGCGCGAGGGAGCGCTGGACGACAAGGAGATCGAGCTCGAGGTGGCCGAGGCACGCCCGGCACTCGAGGTGCTCGGCCCGCAGGGCATGGAGGAGATGGCCGAGCAGATCAAGGGCCTGTTCGCCCAGTTCGGCGGGGCCCCGCGCAAACGCACGCGGCGACTTCGCATCGCCGAGGCGCTGCGCGCGCTCGTGGACGAGGAGGCCGCGCGGCTGCTCAACGAGGAGGAGATCCGCGCCAGCGCGCTGGCGCAGGCCCAGGCCCACGGCATCGTCTTCATCGACGAGATCG
>JBBAPJ010000124.1:0-4937 GCA_040400855.1 Rubrivivax sp. | reverse complement strand
ATTTCGTCACCCACCGGCTGCGCGACTTCGGCCGCTGGCAGGACGCGATGTGGGGTGGCCAGCCGTGGCTCTACCACGCGCTCATCTCCTCGTCGCTCAACCTGAAGCTGCTCGACCCGCGCGAGGTGGTGGCCGCAGCCGAGGCGGCCTACCGCGCGGGCCACGTGCCGCTGGCCTCGGCCGAAGGCTTCATCCGCCAGGTGCTCGGTTGGCGCGAGTACGTGCGCGGCATCTACTGGCTGCGCATGCCCGGCTACCTGGCGCTCAATGCGCTGCAGGCGCACGAGCCGCTGCCGGCCTTCTACTGGAGCGGGCGCACTCCTATGCGCTGCCTGGCCGATGCGATCGGGCAGACACTCGAGCATGGCTACGCGCACCACATCCAGCGCCTGATGGTCACGGGGCTCTACGCGCTGCTGCTGGGGGTGGAGCCGCGCCAGGTGCACGAGTGGTACCTCTCGGTGTACGTCGATGCGGTGGAGTGGGTGGAGCTGCCCAACACGGTGGGCATGAGCCAGCACGCCGACGCGGATGCGGGCCCGATGGCGAGCAAGCCCTACGTGGCCACCGGCCAGTACATCTCGCGCATGAGCGACCATTGCCGCGGCTGCCGCTTCGACCCCGCGCAGCGCACGGGCGAGCGCGCCTGCCCGTTCACGACGCTCTACTGGGATTTCCTCGCGCGCCACGAGAAGCGCCTGGCCGGCAACCCGCGCATGGCGCTGCAGGTGAAGAACCTGCGGCGCATCGAGCCGGGCGAGCTGCAGGTCATCCGCGCCCGCGCGGCGGCGATCCGCGCCGGGCAGGTGGGCAACGAGGGCTGAAGCGAGGTGAGCCCCTTTGCCTTCGAGCCCACACCCGAGGCCGCCCGCAAGCGGCTCGCCGCCGTGCAGCCTGCCGCCTACGCGCGCACGCGCAACCACCTGGAGGGCGCCGTCACGCGGCTGTCGCCCTACCTCACGCACGGGCTGCTGACGCTGCGCGAGGTCGTCTCGCACCTGCGCACGCAACACGGCCTGGACCTGGGTCACAAGCTCGTGCAGGAGCTCGGCTGGCGCGCCTGGTGGCACCATGCCTGGCGCCATCGCGGCGAGGCCATCTTCGCAGCGCTGCACGCCGGGCCGATGCCCGAGCACGCCTACGCGCGCGAGCTGCCGCCCGACATCCGGCAGGGCCGCACCGGCGTGCCGGTGGTCGACGAATCGGTGCGCACGCTCTACGCCAGCGGCTACCTGCACAACCACGCGCGCATGTGGCTCGCCTCCTACCTCGTGCACGTGCGCCACGTGCACTGGCGCGCGGGGGCCGACTGGATGTACGCGCACCTGCTCGACGGCGACCTCGCGAGCAACCACCTGAGCTGGCAGTGGATCGCCGGCACCGGCAGCCACCAGCCCTACCTCTTCAACGCCGACAACGTGGCGCGCTACGCGCCCGAGTCGTGGCACAGCTTCGGCACGGCCGTGGACGCCAGCTACGAGGCCATCGGGGCGCGCGCAGCCGGCGCCCGGCTGCCCTCGGGCGAGCGAGCGGCCCGGCGGGCTGCGCAGCGTGAACGGGACGGGACGGATGCGGCGCGCGCCACGACCGCATCGCTGTGGGCGGCCGGGGAAGCGGACATCGAGGAACCCGCGCTGAGCCACCACCGGCCGGGCCCGGCCTTGCCGGCGCCCGACGCGCAGGCCTTCGCGGGCCGGGAGGTCTGGCTCGTGCACCCGTGGTCGCTCGACGACCCGCCGCGCGACTTGCCGGCTGGCACGCTCGTGGCCGGCCTTTGGCTCGACGACTACCACGCCCGCTGGCCATGGAGCCGGCTGCGCTGGCACTTCGTGGGCGCGCGGCTGGACGCCTTGACGCTGGCGCAGTGGCGCGGCACGGCCGCGCAGTGGCGCCAGGCGCTGGCCGGCGCCGCGGCGGTACATGGCTGGAGCGACCCGCACCTGGGTGCGCTCGGGCAGGAGCTCGGCCTGGCCGCGCGCCCGCCAGCTTTCGACGAACCGGCCGAGCCGTGCCGCTCGTTCTCGCAGTTCTGGCGCGCGGTGACCTACGCGGATTGAGCGCAGGGCGCCTCAGGCCCCGGGGGCCTGAAGGCCCGCCACGCTCGGCCGCCGCACCGGGCAGGCCGACTCGAAGGCGCGCGCCGCGCGCAGCACGCGCGCGTCGTCGAACATCGGGCCCACCAGCTGCAGCCCGATGGGCAGGCCGTCAGAAGTCAGCGCACAGGGCACGGTGATGGCCGGCTGCTGCGTGAGGTTGAAGGGGTAGCTGAAGGGCGTCCAGCCCAGCATCGACTCGGGCGTCATCGCCTGCTGGCCCGCGGGCCGGGCGGCGAAGGCCGGAACGGCCACGCTGGGCGTGACGACGAGGTCGAAGTGCTGCATGAACTGGCGCATGTGCGAGCCCAGCGCGCCGCGGCGAAGCTGCAGCCGCTGCAGCTCGAGCACGCTCAGGCTCCCGCCCAGCTGGGCCTGGGCGGCGAAGTCGGGGTCGGTGACGGCCTGCTGCGCCGGGCTGAGCGTGTTCCACAGCGTCCAGCTGCCGGCAAACCACAGGCCCGTCGTGATCTCCAGGGGATCCTCGAAGCCAGGGTCCACCTGCTCCACGTGCGCGCCCAGCGCCTCGAGCAGCCGCACGGCCTGGGCGCAGGCGGCCGTCACCTCGGGGTGCACGCCCTGGGCGTAGCCGAGCGTGGGCGACCACGCCACGCGCAGCCCGCGCACACCTTCCTCGAGCCCCACGCAGTAGTCCCGACCTTCGGAGGGCAGGGCCGTCCAGTCGCGCGCATCGGGCTGGCTCATCACGGTCAGGGCGAGCGCCGCATCGCGCACACTCATCGTGTGCGGGCCGATGTGCGCGACGCTGCCGAAGGGCGAAAGCGGGTAGGCCGGCACGCGGCCGAAGCTGGGCTTGAGGCCCACGTTGCCGCAGAACGCGGCCGGGATGCGCACGCTGCCTGCGCCATCGGTGCCCATCGCGATCGGCCCCAGGCCGGCGGCCACAGCGGCCGCCGCACCCCCGGAGGAGCCCCCCGGCGACCGGGCGGTGTTCCACGGGTTGCGCGTCAGGCCCGTGAGCGGCGAGTTGGTCTCGCCCTTGCAGCCGAACTCGGGCGTGGTCGTCTTGCCCAGGAGCACGGCGCCGGCCTCGCGCAGACGCGCCGTGACGGGCGCGTCCACGTCCCAGGCTTGCGCGGGATCGACCGTACGGCTGCCGCGCAGCGTGGGCCAGCCGCGCGTGAGGATCAGGTCCTTGATCGACACGGGCACCCCGTCGAGCGCGCCGCAGGGCGCGCCGCGCTGCCAGCGCGCCTGGCTCTGGCCGGCTGCGGCCAGAGCTTCCTCGTGCGCCACGTGCGAGAAGGCGCGCAGCACCGGGTTGAGCCGGTCGATGCGCGCAAGCACCGCTTGCGTGGCCTCAACCGGGGAGGCCTGGCCGCTGCGATAGAGGGCCAGGAGTTCGTGGGCGCTGCAGTCGGCGAGGTCGGTAGGGCTCATGCGGCTCTCCTGGCAGTTGGCGTGTGCCTGTCAACGCCCGAGCAGGTGCAGCAGCGGAATAGGCAGCCGCTCGGCCCAGGCGCGCTCGTGGTGGCCCGCGCCCTCGAAGACGCGCGTGTCGAAGGTGGGCGCCGCGAAGCCCTTCTCGCGCATCAGCGCATCCACCCGCTCCTGAGCCTGGTCGTAGAGCGCGTCGAGCTCGGCTGTGCCGCGGTCCATGTAGAGGCGGTGGCGGCCGGGAGGCGGCAGCTTTTGGCGCAGGTAGGCCAGTGCCGCTGCAGGCACCTCGGTGTTGCGCTCGAAATGGCCGATCCAGTGCGTGGACAGGCACGCCGCGCCGCCGAAGACCTGCGGGTGCTCGGTCAACGCGTACAGCGAGATGAGGCCGCCCATGCTCGAGCCCGCGATGAAGGTATCAGCGGCTCCCGTGGCGGGGCGAAAGCGTGCGTCGATGGCCGGCTTGAGTTCGTCCACCAGGAAGCGCAGGTAGGCGTCCGAACGCACGCGCCCCATGGCCGCGCGCTGCAGCAGCACGTCGCGCGACGGCCCCGGGGCGAGGTGGTCCGCGAAGCCCTGCGGGAAGTACTCGGCAAAGCGCGTGGGCCCGGTGTTCCACACGCCCACGACGATGAAGGGCCGCACGCGGCGCTGCGCCTGCAGCGCGCCAGCCGTGGCCTGCACGTTCCACGCCTGCTTGTTCCAGGTGGTGCGTGCGTCGTAGAGCATCTGCCCGTCGTGCATGTAGAGCACGGCGTGGCTGCCATCGCCGGCAAAGCCCTCGGGCAGCCACACGTCCACGTGGCGCGCGGCCACGTGGCGCGAGGCGAAGTCGGCCAGGCGCTCGAGACGGCCAGTCTCCACGCCAGGCAGCCCGGGCGCCGCAGGTGTGGCGGGCGTCATCGCCCTCGACGGGGCCAGGGCTGCACCGCCCAGCAGCGCAGCACCGGCGCGCAGCAGGCGCCGCCTCGGGGCATTCGCCAACTCAGCTCTCGGCCGTGAAGCCGATGGCCTTGACGATCGGGCCCCATCGCTCGGTGTCGGCCTTGAGCAGCGCGGCCAGCTCGCCCGGCGTGGAGGACTTCGCCTCCAGCCCCATCAGGGCCAGCCCGTCGACCGTCTCCTTGTCGGCCAGCGCCGCGCGCAGCGCCGCGTTGGCCCGCTGCACCACGTCCGCTGGCGCCTTGCCCGGCAGGTAGAAGCCGAACCACTCGCTGAAGGCCATGTCGCGCAGACCCTGCTCCACCATCGTGGGCGTGTTGGGCGCAAAGCGGCTGCGGCTCGCGCCCGTGGCCGCCAGCAGCCGGCACTTGCCCGCCGCCACATGCTGCGTGAACTCGCCGATCGGCCCGGAGACGGCCTGGATCTGCCCGCCGATCATCTCCTGGATCGCCGGCTGCGTGCCGCGGTAGGGCACGTGCTTCAGGTCCACCCCGGCGCTGCGCC
>JBBAPJ010000123.1:0-5016 GCA_040400855.1 Rubrivivax sp. | reverse complement strand
CCGGGTTGATCTCGATCTCGATGGAGTCGTCCACCTCGGGGTAGACGAAGAGGCTCGCGAAGCTGGTGTGGCGCCCGCCCGCGCTGTCGAAGGGGCTCTTGCGCACCAGGCGGTGCACGCCCGTCTCGGTGCGCAGGTGGCCGAAGGCGTAGTCGCCCTCCACCTTCAGCGTGGCGCTGCGGATGCCGGCCACGTCGCCTTCGGTCTCCTCCAGCACCTCGGCCTTGAAGCCCTTCCTCTCGCAGTACTTGAGGTACTGGCGCAGCAGCATCTGCGCCCAGTCGCAGGCTTCGGTGCCGCCGGCGCCGGCCTGGATGTCGATGAAGCAGTTGCCGGGGTCTGCCGGGTTGGCGAACATGCGCCGGAACTCGAGCTGCTCGACGACCTCGCGCAGCTGCTGCGCGTCGTCGCGGATCGCCGCCAGGCCGTCGAGGTCCTCCTCGGCCTTGGACATCTCGTAGAGCTCGGCGTTGTCGCCGAGGTTGCGCTCGAGGTGGCCGATGGTGTCCACCACCGTCTCGAGCGACTTCTTCTCGCGCCCGAGCTCCTGCGCGCGCTTGGGCTCGTTCCAGACGTTGGGGTTCTCGAGGGCGGCGTTGACCTCGTTCAGCCGCAGAGCCTTGCGGTCGTAGTCAAAGATACCCCCGAAGCTGCCCGGTGCGCGCCTTGAGATCGGCGAGCAGCGTGCCGATGGCGTTGATCTCTTCGATGTCCATGGCAGGATTTTCTCACGCGGGCGCGGTGTGCGCTCGTGCGCCCACGCCGGTTGCTTGCGATCAGGCGAGGAAGCGGGCCAGCAGGCGTGCCAGCGCCTCGGGCTGGTCGTGGTGCAGGTTGTGGCCGGCGGGCCCCACCACGTGGCGCTCGGCCAGCGCGACGCGGTCCAGCCGCGCGTGGAACTCGGCCTTCGAGTAACGATCGCCCCACCACTGCTCGGGGGTGGATCGGTCGCCCTCCACCCACAGCAGCGGCGCACGGATGGCCTCCCAGTGCGCGAGGTGCTCGTCCACCCGGTAGGGGATGGGGTTGACGCGCCGGTGTGCCGGGTCGCCGAGCACGCGCCAGCGGCCGCTGCCGTCCGGGCGCGCCCACTGCTTGGCCAGCCACGCCGCCTTGTCCGGTGGCAGCAGCGGGTCGTTGCGCAGCAGCCGCTGCGCCACCTCCTCGGCACTGGCGAAGTCGCGCACCGACTGTGGCGTCTTCAGTTCGTCGAGCCACCTGGCCGTGCGCGCCGGAGCCTGGGAAGCCTCCAAGCGCGGCAGGCCGAAGCCCTCGAGGTTGATGGCGCGGCGCACCCGGCCCGGCCGCGCGCCCGCATAGCTCATCACGACGTTGCCGCCCATGCTGTGGCCCAGCAGGTCCACGGGTGCGTCCGGGCACAGCGCGTCCAGCAGCGCGTCCAGGTCGCCGAGGTAGTCGGGAAACCAGTAGCTGTCCGCAGCGGGCGACTCGGTCAGGCCGTAGCCGCGCCAGTCCGGTGCCACGCAGCAGCGCTCGAAGCCCTCGACCCGGGCCAGTGCATCGACGAGGAACTGGAAGGAGGCCCCCACGTCCATCCAGCCGTGCAGCAGCACGAGCAAGGGCCGATGCGGTGCTGCTTCAGCGGGCTCGCCCCAGCAGCGCAAATGCAGGCGGATGCCGCGCAGCGCGAGGAAGCGCGACTGCGCCGGGCGCAAGGGGTCGTAGACGGTGGCCGACATCGGCCGCATTGTCCCGCACGGCCCGCCAAGGCAAGCCGGCGTGCCTGGCCTGCCCGCAGGCTGTGCAGGGCCTGCGCGTCCTCAGTGGACGGCGACCAGCGCCTCCAGCGGCACGCTGACGCGGACGTCGTCCGAGCCCACGGCCTGCAGCACCTTGAAGGCGCTTTGCGAGGTGTCGCGGCGCAGCGGCTCGGTGCGCGGCTCGCCCGAGCGCCAGGTGAGGGCCGCCACGACCGGCGTGAGCATCGTCGGCCCGCGCCTGACGACGATCCCCGTTTCCCCGGAGGCCAGCCGCACGAAGCTGCCCGGTGGGTACAGGCCGAACTCCTTGACCAGGGCGTGCGTCATCGGGTTGGCCGCCTCGCGCACGAAGAGCTCACGCGCCACCCGGTCGGGTGTCATCGCCTGCCGCGATGCGCGTGCGCCGAGCTTGGCGCAATAGGCGTCGGCCAGGCGGATCAGCCGTGCCTTCTCGTCGATGTCCGAGCAGCCCAGCGGGTAGCCGCTGCCGTCGGTGCGCTCGTGGTGCTGCTCCACGGCGCGCAGCCAGTCCCCGTCCGTGATGCCGCCAGCCTCGAGCATCTCGCGGCTGCGCACCGGGTGCTCGTAGATCTGGCGGCGTTGGTCGGCCGAGGGCGGCGTGCGCGAGGCGGCGAGCTCGCCTTGCAGCTCCATCATCGAGACGTTCATCGTGAGCGCGGCCTTGAAGGTGCTCACCATCGCCGACACGTCCCATCCCAGCCGCTCCGACACCAGCCGGGAGGTGATGGCGGTGTGCAGGGCGTGGCGCAGCGCGTACTGCACCTTGGCGCCACGCTCGACCCGCATGGCCTGCAGGATCGCGAAGTCCGGGTCGCGGGCGATGAGGTCGAGCACGGGCGTGGCGGCTTCGTCGAGCGCGCCCTTGAAGCTCGGCTGCTGCGACTCGGCCAGCACCGAACCCAGCCGGCTCGTGCACGAGGCCCAGGCCTCGATGCGGTCGGCAGCGCGCAGCACGGCGCGATCCGATGCGCCGGCCACGTCCTTCTCGACCTCCTGCAGCAGCACCAGCGAGCCGCGGTTGCACAGGGCGGTGAGCCGATCGTCGGTGTCGATCAGGTAACCGCGGGTCAGCAGCAGCTGCCCGTTGGCGTCGAGGACGCCGAAAGGCAGGGGCTGGCCGATTCGGACCCGATGCTTGACGGAAGACAGCGCGACGAATGACATCAGAGTGTGGCGTTACGCGTCGTTACGACGCCGGTCTGTGGGGTGTCGGCGCATTCCGGGCCGCCCTTGAGGAGCCGGGTGTGCAATCCGACACGCCTTCCGGGTCCAAAATGCCGAAATGAGCCCTGCCACCCCCTTTTCCATCCGGCCGGCGTCGCCGTCGGACGCCGAAGCCATCGTCGGGTTGATCCGCGAACTGGCGCAGTTCGAGCAGCTGTCGCACCTGGTGGTCGTCACGCCCGATGCGCTTCGCACCCACCTCTTCGGCCCCCGCCCCGCCGCCGAGGCTGTCGTGGCCGAGCGGGGCGGCCAGACCGTCGGCTTTGCGCTGTACTTCACCAACTTCTCGACCTTCCTCGGACGCCCCGGCCTGTACCTGGAAGACCTGTACGTGCAGCCGGCCCACCGCGGCCAGGGGCTCGGGCGCACGCTGCTGCGGCACCTGGCGCGCCTGGCGGTGGAGCGCGGATGCGGCCGCTTCGAGTGGAGCGTGCTCGACTGGAACGCGCATGCGATCCGCTTCTACGAAAGGATGGGGGCCACGGTGATGCCCGACTGGCGCATCTGCCGCGTCACGGGCCCGGCGCTGCAGGCGCTGGGCCAGCCCGAGGGCGGCTGAACGCGTTTTCCCGACACTCCGGAGCCTGCCGATGACACTCGACGCCCCCGACCGCCACGCCGCGATCCACGCGGGTTTCCGGTGGCACGTGCCCGAGCACTTCAACATCGCGCAGGCCTGCTGCACGCGCTGGGCACGCGCGCAGCCGCAGGCCGTGGCCATCCGCTGGGAGCACGAGGACGGGCGCCGCGCGGACCACACCTACGCGCAGCTGCAGGCCGCGGCCAACCGCCTGTCGAACGCGCTGCGAGCCCTTGGCGTGGGCCGAGGCGACCGCGTGGCCATCGTCATGCCGCAGCGCTTCGAGACGGCCGTGGCGCACATCGCCGTCTACCAGCTCGGGGCGGTGGCGATGCCGCTGTCGATGCTCTTCGGGCCCGAGGCGCTCGAGTACCGGCTCGGCCACAGCCAGACGACGGTGGCCATCGTCGACGAGAGCGCCATCGACAACGTGCGGGCGGTCAGGCGCGCGGTGCCGGGGCTGCGCACGGTGCTCGCAGTGGGTGCGGCCGAGGGCCGGGGCGACCTCGACTGGTCGGCCGCGCTGGCGCAGCACAGCGCGCGCTTCAGCGCCGTGCGCACGAAGGCCGAGGAGGCGGCCGTTCTGATCTACACCAGCGGCACCACCGGCCCGCCCAAGGGCGCCCTCGTGCCGCACCGCGCGATGATCGGCAACCTCACCGGCTTCGTGTGCAGCCAGAACTGGTTCGGCTTCGGTGAGCACGGGCCCGGCAGCCGGGCCGTGTTCTGGTCCCCGGCCGACTGGGCCTGGACGGGCGGTCTGATGGACGCGCTGCTGCCCACGCTGTACTTCGGGCGCGAGATCGTTGCCTTCCAGGGCCGCTTCGCGCCCGAGCGCGCCTTCGAGCTCATGCAGCGCCACGGCGTCACGCACACCTTCCTCTTCCCGACGGCGCTCAAGGCGATGATGAAGGCCGTGCCCGAGCCGCGTGCGCGCTACCGTCTGGGCTTGCGCGCGATCATGAGTGCGGGCGAGGCGGTGGGCGACGCGGTCTTCGCCTGGTGCCGCGACGCGCTCGGCGTGGTCGTCAACGAGATGTTCGGCCAGACCGAGATCAACTACATCGTGGGCAACTGCACGCGCACGCTCGATGCGCGCGGCCGCGTCGCCCCGGGCTGGCCGGCGCGCCCCGGCAGCATGGGCCGTGCCTACCCCGGGCACCGCGTGGCGGTGATCGACGAAGAGGGCCGCGAGTGCCCGCGCGGCACACCCGGCGACGTCGCGGTGCACAGGCTGGACGTGCACGGGCAGCCCGACCCGGTCTTCTTCCTCGGCTACTGGAAAAACGAGGCGGCCACGCGCGCCAAGTACACGGGTGACCCGGCCTCGAGCTGGTGCCGCACCGGCGACATGGCCGTGATGGACGAGCAGGGCTACCTCTGGTACCAGGGCCGCAGCGACGACATGTTCAAGGCCGCCGGCTACCGCATCGGCCCGAGCGAGATCGAGAACTGCCTGGTCAAGCACCC
>JBBAPJ010000122.1:0-5050 GCA_040400855.1 Rubrivivax sp. | reverse complement strand
GTAAGCCAACAGATTTACAGTCTGCCCCCTTTAGCCACTCGGGCACCCCTCCACGCGGAACCCGCGATGCTAGCACAGTTTCAGGCGGTCGACCACCAGTCGACGCAGTCGGCGGTGGCGAGGAAGTGGCTGCCCTCGGCCATGAAGGCGCGCTCGAAGTCGTGCGCCGGGTGGCGGGTGCGCCACACAGGCGCACGCGGCGCCGGGCCGGCGGCCTCGTCGAAGAAGGCCTGCGCCCGCTTGCCCCACAGCAGGAACGCAGGCGGCCGCTCCCGCGCCATCAGAACCCGGATGATCTCGGAAGTGAGCGCCTGCCAACCGCAGCCCTGGTGGCTGCCGGCCCGCCCAAGCTCGACGGACAGGACCGGGTTGAGCAACAGTGCCCCCTGGCGCGCCCAGCCGTCCAGCCGCGCGTGCGCGGGTGGCGCCCACCCGGGGCGGTCGGCAGCGAGCACGGCGAAGATGCGCCGCAGCGAAGCCGGGCGGCCACGCGCGGCCGAGAAGGCCAGGCCGTCGGCGTGCCCCTCGGTGGGGTAGGGGTCCTGGCCGAGGATGACGACGCGCACCGCGTCGGGGGCCACGAGCCGCAGCGCACGGAAAGGGTCGGCCGGCGCGATCGCGCGGTCGCCCGAGACGGCGCGCACGGCCTGCACCACGGCCGCGCGGCGCGCGTCGGTCCAGCCCGGCAGCACGGTCGCCCACGCTGCGGGCAGGGTATCGAAGGCGGCGCTCAGGTCGTCGGCGGTCATGGGCGGCGCATGGCGTCTCAGGCGTCGAAGAGCGCGCGCAGCGCCAGGCCCGGGTCGGGCGCGCGCATGAAGGCCTCTCCCACCAGGAAGGCGTGCACGCCTGCCTCGCGCATGCGGGTCACGTCGGTGCGCGCCAGGATGCCGCTTTCGGTGACGAGCAGCCGCTCGGGCCCGACGCGGCCGAGCAGCCCGAGCGTGGTGTCCAGCGTCACCTCGAAGGTGCGCAGGTTGCGGTTGTTCACGCCCACCAGCGCCGTCTTCAGAGCCAGCGCTCGCTCCAGTTCGGCCGCGTCGTGCACCTCCACGAGCACATCCAGGCCGAGCTCGAGCGCGCAGGCCTCGAGCTCGGCGAGCTGCGCGTCCGACAGGCAAGCCACGATCAGCAGCACGCAGTCGGCCCCCATCGCGGCGGCCTGCGCCACCTGGTAAGGGTCCACCAGGAAGTCCTTGCGCAGCACCGGCAGCTCGCAGGCCGCGCGGGCCTGCTCAAGGAAGGCGGGGCTGCCCTGGAAGAATCGCTCGTCGGTGAGCACGCTCAGGCAGGCGGCGCCGCCCGTTTCGTAGGCGCGGGCGATGGCGGCGGGGTGGAAGTTCTCGCGCAGCACACCCTTGCTGGGGCTGGCCTTCTTCACCTCGGCGATCACAGCCGCCTGCCCGGCGGCGATGCGCGCGCGCAGGGCCCGCTCGAAACCGCGCGGCGGGCCCTCGGCGGCCCGCCGGGCACGCGCTTCCTCGAGCAGGCTGGCGTGGCTGCGCTGCACGCGCGAGGCAGCGATCTCCTCGTGCTTGACGGCGACGATGCGCGAGAGGATGTCGGAGGCCATGGCGCGCTCGGTGCGGTGGCTTGCCGCTCAGGCTGGCGCGCGCAGGCGGTTGGTCACGCTCACGAACTGGCTGAGCTTGGCCAGTGCCGCCCCCGAGGAAACCGCCTCGCGCGCGCGGCGCACCCCTTCGGCCACGCTCGGGGCCACCCCGGCGCAATACAGGGCCGCGCCGGCGTTGAGCAGCACCACGTCGCGCACCGGGCCGTCCTCGTTGGCCAGCGCGCGCTGGATGCAGCCCACCGACTCCTGCGTGTTGCTCACCTTGAGCACGCGCGAGTCGTAGACAGGCAGCCCGAAGTCGCTCGGGTGCACGACGTACTCGCGTACCTCGCCGTCCTTGAGCTCGCCCACCAGCGTCTCGCCCGACAGCGAGATCTCGTCCATGCCGTTCATGCCGTGGACCACCATCACGTGCTGGCTGCCCAGGCGCTGCAGCACGCGCACCTGGATGCCCACGAGGTCGGGGTGGAAGACACCCAGCAGCTGGTTCGGCGCGCCGGCCGGGTTGGTCAGCGGCCCGAGGATGTTGAAGATCGTGCGCACGCCGAGCTCGCGCCGCACCGGGGCGGCGTGCTTCATGGCGCTGTGGTGGTTGGGCGCGAACATGAAGCCGATGCCGGTCTCGGCCAGGCACTGCGCGATCGCCTCGGGCGACAGGTTGATGTGCGCGCCCAGGGCCTCCATCACGTCAGCTGAACCCGAGGTGGAGGAGACGCTGCGCCCGCCGTGCTTGGCCACGCGCGCGCCGGCGGCTGCGGCCACGAACATCGAGGCGGTGGAGATGTTGAAGGTGTGCGAGCTGTCGCCGCCCGTGCCCACGATGTCGACGAGGTGCGTGCGGTCGGCCACCGGCACGGGTGTGGCGAATTCGCGCATCACCTGGGCGGCCGCGGCGATCTCGCCGATCGTCTCCTTCTTCACGCGCAACCCCATCGTGAGGGCGGCGATCATCACCGGCGACATCTCGCCGCTCATGATGCGGCGCATCAGTGCCAGCATCTCGTCGTGGAAGATCTCGCGGTGCTCGATGACGCGGGTAAGCGCCTCGGTGTTGCTGATGGGCATGGGGGGTCCTGTTCGGGGGTTCGTCAGGTGCGGGGGTGGATGGCCGCACGAAAGCGCTCGATCGCCGCATCGATGTCGGCCGAGCTCACGTCCAGGTGAGTGGCCAGGCGCAGCCGGTACAGGCCCGTGCACAGCACGCCTGCCGCGCGCAGCCGCTCCACGGCGCCTGCGGCGAGGTCGGGTTCGAGGTCGATGAAGATCAGGTTGGTCTGAGGCGGCTCGACCCTCACGCCGGCCAGGCCCTGCAGGCCCAGGGCCAGGCGCCGCGCATGGGCGTGGTCCTCGGCGAGGCGGTCGATGTGATGCTCGAGGGCGTGCAGTGCCGCGGCGGCAAGCACGCCCGCCTGGCGCATGCCGCCGCCGACCATCTTGCGCACCCGGTGTGCGCGGGCGATGAGCTCGCGCGGGCCGGCCAGTGCCGAGCCCACAGGCGTGCCCAGGCCCTTGCTGAAGCACACCGAGACGGTGTCGAAGTGGCTGGAGATGGCCAGCGCCTCGGCCCGGGCATCGGAAGCGCCTCGGCGCGCCGCCTGCTCCACCGCAGCGTTGAACAGCCGCGCGCCGTCCAGGTGCGTGGCCAGGCCGCGCCGGCGCGCCAGCGCCGTGGCTTCCTCGATGTAGGCCAGCGGCAGCACCTTGCCGCCCCAGGTGTTCTCCAGGGCCAGCAAGCGCGTGCGCGCGAAGTGCGCGTCATCAGGCTTGATGTGGGCCTCGATGTCGGTCAGCGCGATCGAGCCGTCGGGCTGCTGCGCGATGGGCTGCGGCTGGATCGAGCCAAGCACGGCCGCGCCGCCGCCTTCCCAGCGGTAGGTGTGCGCCATCTGGCCCACCAGGTACTCGTCGCCGCGCCCGCAGTGCGCCATGAGCGCGCACAGGTTGCTCTGCGTGCCGGTGGGCACGAAGAGCGCGGCCTCCTTGCCCAGCATCTGCGCCAGGCGCGACTGCAGCGCGTTGACCGTGGGGTCGTCGCCGAAGACGTCGTCGCCCACCTCGGCGGCGGCCATCGCCGCGCGCATCGCGGCCGTGGGGCGGGTGACGGTGTCGCTGCGCAGGTCGATGGGCTTCATCGGGGTTGGGCTTTCGGGTCGGAGGCGTAGAGGGCAGGGGCGGTGGCCATCACCGCGCAGCCCCCATTTTGAGGAAGTTCGCGAGCATCGCGTGGCCGTGCTCGCTCAGGATCGACTCCGGGTGGAACTGAACGCCTTCCAGCGGCGTCGGGCCACCGGCCAGCGTGCGGTGGCGCACGCCCATGATCTCGCCGTCTTCCGTCTCGGAGGTGATCTCGAGCTCGGGTGGGAGTGTCGCGCGCTCGACGGCCAGCGAGTGGTAGCGGATCACGTCGAAGTGCCCGGGCAGCCCCTCGTACACCCCGCGCCCGTCGGTGCGGATGGTCGAGGCCTTGCCGTGCATCTGCACCTGGGCGCGTACCACGCGGCCGCCGAGTGCCGCCCCGATGGCCTGGTGGCCCAGGCACACGCCCAGGATCGGCAGCTTGCCCGTGAAGTGGCGGATCGCCTCCACGCAGATACCCGCCTCCGCCGGCGAGCATGGCCCTGGTGACAGCACGAGGTGGTCCGGAGCCAGCGCCGCGATGCCCTCGAGCGTGATCTCGTCGTTGCGCACCACGCGCACCTGCGCCCCGAGCTCGCCGAAGTACTGCACGAGGTTGTAGGTGAAGCTGTCGTAGTTGTCGATCATCAGCAGCATGGGTGCGCGCATCTAGAAGCCCTCCTCGACGAGCTCGGCCGCGCGGATCAGTGCCCGCGCCTTGGCCTCCGTCTCGCGCCACTCGGCCTCGGGCACGGAGTCGGCCACCACCCCCGCGGCAGCCTGCACGTACAGCGTGTTCTGGTGGACGATGCCGGTGCGGATGGCAATGGCCAGGTCCATGTCGCCGGCAAAGCTCAGGTAGCCGCAGGCGCCGCCGTAGATGCCGCGCTTGACGGGCTCGAGCTCGTCGATGATCTCCATCGCGCGGATCTTGGGCGCGCCGGTGAGGGTGCCCGCCGGAAAGGTGGCACGCAGCACGTCCAGGCTGCTCAGGCCCGGCTGCAGCAGGCCCTCGACGTTGCTCACGATGTGCATCACGTGCGAGTAGCGCTCGATGACGAAGGCGTCCGTCACCTTGACGCTGCCGGTGCGCGCGATGCGGCCGATATCGTTCCTCGCCAGGTCGATGAGCATCAGGTGCTCGGCGCGCTCCTTGGGGTCGCTCGAGAGCTCGGCTTCGAGCGCCTTGTCCTGCTCGGGCGTGGCCCCGCGCGGGCGCGTGCCCGCCAGCGGCCGGATCGTCACCTTGTCGCCCTCGGGCGTGTGCTCCTGGCGCACGAGGATCTCGGGTGAGGCGCCCACGATCTGGAACTCGCCCATGTCGTAGTAGTACATGTAGGGCGAGGGGTTGAGGGAGCGCAG
>JBBAPJ010000121.1:0-5092 GCA_040400855.1 Rubrivivax sp. | reverse complement strand
CCCGTCTCCTGCCACAGCTCGGCCGGCTGCACCACCGGCATCAGCAGCTCGATCGCGCCGGCACGGTCCATCTCCTGGCGGATGATGGCCTCGACCTTGCGGATGACGCGCAGACCCATCGGCATGTAGCTGTAGATGCCGGCCGACAGACGCTTGATCATGCCCGCGCGCATCATGAGCCGGTGGCTCACGACCTCGGCGTCGGCGGGCGCCTCCTTGAGGGTGGCAATGAAGAAGGAGCTGGCTTTCATGGGGGGCTGGCTCGCATCCGGGAAAGCGAGGCGTCGCTGGGTGCGACGGCCCGGTGCTATATTGAGCTCAGTCAAGAATCCGGGGTCCGATTATGCTCGACCGCGAGGGCTTCAGGCCCAACGTCGGCATCATCCTGCTCAACGCGCGCAACCAGGTCTTCTGGGGCAAGCGGCTGAGGACACACTCGTGGCAGTTCCCGCAAGGGGGCATCAAGCCCGGCGAGTCGCCCGAGCAGGCGATGTTCCGCGAGCTGCACGAGGAGGTAGGCCTGCGCCGCGAACACGTGGAGATCGTCGCGCGCACGCGCGACTGGCTGCGCTACGAGGTGCCCGAGCACTTCATCCGCCGCGAATCACGGGGTCACTACCGCGGGCAGAAGCAGATCTGGTTCCTGCTGCGCCAGCTGGGGCGCGACACCGACATCAACCTGCGTGCCACCGACCACCCCGAGTTCGATGCCTGGCGCTGGAACGACTACTGGGTGCCGCTGGACATGGTGATCGAGTTCAAGCGCGGCGTCTACGAGTTGGCGCTCACCGAGCTCTCGCGCTTCCTGCCGCGCGCGCAGCCGCAGCCGCACAACCGCTACCTGCGCAACGGCTCGCGTCCGTCCCGCCGCGAGGGCCCGCCGCCAGACGAAGAGACGGCGCTCAACCCAGTACCAGATTGTCCCGGTGAATGAGCTCGGGCTCGTTCGCGTAGCCCAGCAGCGCCTCGATCTGTGAAGAGGGCTTGCGCGCAATGAGCCGCACCTCCGGCGCCGCGTAGTTCGCCAGGCCCCGCGCCAGCTCGAGTCCATCCGGGCCACGCACGGCGATCACGTCGCCACGCGCGAAGTCACCCTGCACCTCGACCACGCCGATGGGCAGCAGGCTCTTGCCTTCGTCGCGCACCTTGGCCACCGCGCCGGCGTCCACCACCACGGCGCCACGAAGCTGCAGCTGGTCGACCATCCACTGCTTGCGCGCCGCGAGCTTGGGCATCGCCGCCACCAGCAGCGTGCCGATCGCCTCGCCCGCGCACAGGCGCAGCAGCACGTCGCTCTCGCGCCCCCAGGCAATGACAGTTGAGGCGCCGCTGCCTGCGGCCCGCCGTGCCGCCAGGATCTTGGTGATCATCCCGCCGCGCCCCAGGCTCGAGCCCGTGCCGCCGGCCATGCGCTCGAGCTCCGGGTCGCCCGCCTGCGCACGGTCGATGAAGCGCGCGTCCGGATGCTTGCGCGGGTCGGCCGCGTACAGGCCGCGCTGGTCGGTGAGGATGACCAGCGCATCGGCATCCACCAGATTGGCCACCAACGCCCCGAGGGTGTCGTTGTCGCCGAACTTGATCTCCTCGTTGACGACCGTGTCGTTTTCGTTGATGACGGGAATCACCTTGAGCTGCAGCAGCGTGAGCAGCGTGGATCGTGCGTTCAGGTACCGCTCGCGGTCAGCGAGGTCGGCATGCGTGAGCAGCACCTGGGCGCTGGCCATGCCGTGGCTGCGCAGCTGCGTCTCGTACATCTGCGCCAGGCCCATCTGCCCGACGGCGGCTGCGGCCTGCAGCTCGTGCAGCTCGCGCGGACGCGCTTGCCAGCCCAGCCGTTTCATCCCCTCGGCGATCGCGCCGCTGGACACCATGATCACCTCTCGCCCGGCACGCGCGAGCTCGGCCAGCTGGCGCGACCAGTTGCCGATCGCCTGCGCGTCCACGCCCCGGCCCTCGTTGGTCACGAGGCTCGAGCCCACCTTGACGACGATGCGGCGCGCCTGCTGCAGCACCTCAGGCATCGGGGCCCTCCGCGGTGCCGGGCTCCTGGGCTGGCACAAAGCGCGCATCGGGATCTTCCTGTGCGGCGGCCCGGTGCGCCTGCACGTGCGTCTGCGTGGCTTGCAGCAGCGGCTCCAGCCCCTCGCGCGCGAGCGCCGAGATCGGGTAGACCGGGCCCTTCCAGCGCAGCCGGCGCACGAACTCGCGTACCCGCACCTCGCGCTCCTCGGCCGGGATCATGTCGATCTTGTTGAGCACGAGCCAGCGCGGCTTGGCGTGCAGCGCCGGGTCGTAGGCCTTGAGCTCGCGCTGGATCGCGCGCGCCTGCGCCACCGGATCCACGCCCTCCTCGAAGGGCGCCAGATCCACCACGTGCCACAGCAGCTGCGTGCGTTGCAGGTGGCGCAGGAACTGGTGGCCCAGGCCGGCGCCCTCGGAGGCACCCTCGATCAGGCCGGGAACGTCAGCCACGACGAAGCTGCGCTCCGGGCCCACCCGTACCACGCCCAGGTTCGGGTGCAGCGTCGTGAAGGGGTAGTCGGCGATCTTCGGGCGGGCATTGGAAATCGCCGCAATCAGCGTGGACTTGCCGGCATTGGGCTGGCCCAGCAGCCCGACATCGGCCAGCACCCGCAACTCGAGGCGCAGCCGCCTGGCCTCGCCCGGCCAGCCGGGGGTCTTCTGGCGCGGAGCACGGTTCGTGCTCGACTTGTAGTGCAGGTTGCCGAAGCCACCGTCGCCCCCCTTGCACACGAGCACGCGCTCGCCTGCGCGGATGAGCTCGAACAGCACCTCGCCACTGTCGGCATCGCTGCCGATCGTGCCCACGGGCACGCGCAGCACGATGTCCTCTCCGGCGGCGCCGAACTGATCCGAGCCGCGCCCGGGCTCACCGTTGCGCGCCTCGAAGCGCCGCGTGTAACGGTAGTCGACAAGCGTGTTGAGGTTGTTGTCGGCCTGGGCCCAGATGCTTCCGCCGCGCCCGCCATCGCCGCCGTTGGGCCCGCCAAAGGGAATGAACTTCTCGCGTCGAAAGCTCACGCAGCCGGCTCCGCCGTGGCCGGCTGCCACGTCGATGATGGCTTCGTCGACGAACTTCATCGTGCGTGTCGTCCGTATCTTGCGCGTCGCGCGCCGCGCCTGGGTCGAGCCGGCGGCGGCCCCAAGCAAGAAGCCCCGGACGGGCCGGGGCTTCGGGGGTCGCTGCCAGGCGCGCTCAGGCCGGGTTGACCGACACCACCTGCCGGTTCAAGGCGCCCTTGACTGCGTATTCCACGCGGCCGTCGACGAGCGCGTAGAGCGTGTGGTCACGCCCGACGGCCACGTTCGTGCCCGGATGGAAACGTGTGCCACGCTGGCGCACGAGGATCGAGCCCGCGGAGACCGACTGGCCGCCGAAGACCTTCACGCCGAGCATCTTCGGCTGCGAATCGCGGCCGTTGCGGGTTGAGCCGCCGCCCTTTTTCTGTGCCATGGTGTGTGCTCCCGTTCAGGCGCTGACGGCGCCGATCTCCAGCTCGGTGTAGCCCTGGCGATGGCCGCCATGGCGCTGGTAATGCTTGCGCCGGCGCATCTTGAAGATGCGAACCTTGTCGTGGCGGCCGTGCGCCACGACGGTAGCCTTGACGCTGGCGCCCGCGACCAGGGGATCCCCGACCTTCAGGTCCGCACCGCTTCCCACGGCAAGAACCTGGTCGATCGTGATTTCCTGGCCCACTTCCGCAGCAATCTGTTCTACCTTGATCTTCTCGCCGGTGGCAACCTTGTACTGCTTGCCGCCGGTTTTTATGACCGCGTACATGTGAGACCTCTTTCCTTGCATGCACTCCGGCAAGCCGGAGCGAAGCCTTCTAGTATAACTCGAAGGGTCGCAGCTGGCCACCGCCGCCTGGCGGCTGCCTCCCCCCGCGGCGACGGATCCATTTCCGGGCCGCCGCGCCTGCCGCCGCCCGAGCGAGGCAGCTTCCTATAATCCACCCACGCTCCTGCCCGGCCCGCCCTTGCTGCAGACCTCAGCCGCCCTCCCCGCTACCGACGCGACGGACTTCCTCGACGTGGCCATGCGCCGCGTCGACGCGGTGATTCGCGCGCGGCTGAGCTCGCGCGTGGCGCTGATCGACCAGATCTCGCGCTACATCGTGGAGGCCGGGGGCAAGCGTGTGCGCCCGCGCCTGGTGCTGCTGTTCGCCGAAGCCTTCGGCTATCAGGGCCCGGCACGCTATGAGCTGGCTGCGACGGTGGAGTTCATCCACACGGCCACCCTGCTGCACGACGACGTCGTCGACGAGTCCGCGCTGCGTCGCGGGCGCGCCACGGCCAACGCGATCTTCGGCAACGCCGCCAGCGTGCTGGTGGGCGACTTCCTCTACTCGCGTGCCTTCCAGATGATGGTGTCGGTAGGCGAGATGCGCGTGCTCGAGGTGCTGGCCGAAGCGACGAACACGATTGCCGAGGGCGAGGTCATGCAGCTCATGCACATGCACGACCCGGACCTCGCCACCGACAGCTACCTGCGCGTGATCCGCTCCAAGACGGCCAAGCTCTTCGAGGCCAGCGCCCGGCTCGGCGCAATGCTTGGCCAGGCCACCCCGGCGGTGGAAGAGGCCTGCGCCACCTACGGCCGTTCACTGGGCACGGCCTTCCAGTTGATCGACGACCTGCTCGACTACGAGGGCAACAGCGCCGAGCTTGGCAAGAACGTCGGCGATGACCTGCGCGAAGGCAAGGCGACGATGCCGCTGCTGGCGGCCATGGCCCGCGCCACGCACGACGAGCGCGCGCTGCTGCGCCGCGCCATCGAAGTGGGGGACGTGGAGCAGCTGCCGCAGATCCTGGAAATCGTGCGCCGCACGGGCGCGGTGGAAGTCACGCGCGAGGCTGCGCGCCTGGAGGTGGCGCTGGCGCGGGAGGCGCTCGACCGGGTGCCGGCCGGCCGGGCGCGCGACGCGCTGCTAGAATTGTGCGCTCGGTCGGTCGGACGCACGTCCTGATCGACCGCCAAGTGGTCTTCGGGTTCGCGCGAACCCGCAGGGCCGCCCTCGGGGTGTAGCTTAGCCTGGTAGAGCGCTACGTTCGGGACGTAGAGGCCGGA
>JBBAPJ010000120.1:3276-5344 GCA_040400855.1 Rubrivivax sp. | reverse complement strand
TACGAGAACACGGCCATCATGGGCCAGGTGCACGTGCAGGGCAAGAACATCTCGCTGCAGAACGCCACCGCGGTGGGCAGCGTCCCGCTGCACCCGGGCGCGGCGCGCTACTACCGGGAAAAGGGCGTGCTGAAGTGACCCGAGCGCTCGCGGCTGCGCTGGCCCTGGCCGGTGCCTGCGCGGCCGTGAGCGTGCATGCCGCACGGGCGGGCGAAGACCCTGCCCGCCCTGCGGGCGCGGCTGCGCGCGCCGGGGACGGCCGCGTCGCAGCCTCCCCACCGGCCTGCGAGCTCCGTCTGACCGATCACCGCAGCGGCCGCGAGCTGCGCCGCCTGCCCCTGGACCCCCTCGTGCCCGAGATCCGCATCGCCTTCGAACACTCCGTGCTCGGCACCACCGTGGTCGACCGCTACCGCTTCACGCCAGCTGCCGTCCTGGTGGAAGAGGAGTTCGAGGGCGAGGGCTACGGCCTGCCTGCGGCCCCGGGCCCGGGCGAGCGGCTCGAGCGGGTGGGCGCACGCCAGCGCCTGATCCTGTCGCGAGCGGTCGATCCACTCGTGGTGCGGCCCGCGGGAGTGGCGCGCACGCGGGTGCTGCACCCGGCCGGTGAAGTGATCCTGGCCAGCCTGGGCGCCTCCTCCGTGGCCTTCGATGCCGTGGGCTGCGACACACGAAACCGATGAACACCCCTGCCCCCACCGCCTCCCAGGACGAGGTCGATCGCCTGATCGAGCAGTTCGACCCCGAATCCAACTTCCGCCGCCTCGTCGGCGTCTCCGCCGGCATCGTCGGCGTGCTGGCGGTGGGCCTGTCGGGCTGGCACTACTACACCGCGGGCTTCGGGCTGCACAACGAGATCGCGCACCGCGCCATCCACCTGTCGGTGGTGCTCGGGCTGTGCTTCCTCGTCTTCCCACGGCAAAAGCGCCTGCCCGGGCCCTGGGAATGGATCGTCTCGCTCGGGATGGCGGCCTTCTACCTCTTGCTGGGTTGGGGGCTGATGCGCCACCCGGTGGCCGGCGACGTGCCGCTGCCGGCGCAACTGGCCTTTGCCGGCGTGATGCTGTCGATCGCTGCGCTGTCGCTGCCCTTCAAGGCCTACGACGGCAGCCACCGGCACATCCCGTGGCGGGACTGGGTCTTCGCCCTGGCGGCGTCGAGCTTCTCGCTGTACCTGCTCGTCTTCTTCGACGGCATCTTCATCCAGCGCCCGGGACAGCACACGCCGCTGGATCTGATGTTCGGCGTCATCGCGATCGCGATGGTGCTGGAGGCGGCGCGCCGCACGATGGGCATCTTCCTGCCGCTGCTGGCGGTGGCCACCGTGCTCTACGGCATCTTCGGCCCCTACCTGCCCGGCGACCTCGCCCACCGGGGCTACAGCGTGCCGCGCGTGGTGGCCCACCTCTACAAGGGCACCGAGGGCATCTACGGCATCCCGGTGGGGGTGGTGGCGACCTTCGTCTTCCACTTCGTGCTCTTCGGCATCATGGCCCAGCTCACGGGGCTGGGGCAGCTCTTCGTCAACCTGGCCACCATCGCCGCCGGCCGCTTTGCGGGCGGGCCGGCCAAGGTCAGCGTCGTCTCGTCGGGCCTCTTCGGCATGATCTCCGGCTCGGCGATCGCCAACACCGTCACCACTGGCGTGATGACGATCCCGCTGATGAAGAAGGTGGGCTTCAGCCCGCGCTTTGCAGGGGCCGTGGAGGCGAGCGCCTCGTGCGGCGGGCAGGTGACGCCCCCCATCATGGGCGCAGCCGCCTTCATCATGGCCGAGACGCTGGGCGTGCCCTACAACGAGCTCATCATCATCGCCATCGTCCCGGCGGCGCTGCACTACATCGCCATCCTGTGGATGGTGCACCTGGAGGCCAAGCGGCTGAAGCTCGCCGGCATGGACCCGAGCGAGATCCCCACGCTCGGCCTGGTGCTCAAGAGCTCCTGGCACCTCTTCATCCCGCTGGTGGTGATGGTCACGCTGCTGCTGATGCAGTACACACCGTTCCTGGCCGCCTTCTGGGGCATCACGCTGACGGTGGCGTGCTCGTGGATCCCGAAGCTGCTGGGC
>JBBAPJ010000120.1:0-3176 GCA_040400855.1 Rubrivivax sp. | reverse complement strand
CTGGTTCGAGCTCAAGCAGATCACGATCCTCTTCGGGCTGCTCTTCACCGCCGCGGCCTGCATCATCATGGGCTCGGGCGTGCCCACCACGCCCACTTACATCATCCTGGCCTCCATCGTGGCACCGGCTCTGGCCCAGCTGGGCGTGCCGCAGCTGGCCACCCACTTCTTCGTCTTTTATTACGGGGTGCTGGCCGACGTGACGCCGCCCGTGGCCCTGGCGGCCTTCGCCGCCGCGGGCATCGCCCGCAGCGAGCCCATGCGCACGGGCATGACTGCCTTCCGGCTGTCCATGGGCAAGGCCCTCGTACCCTTTGCCTTCGTCTACGCACCCGTGCTGCTCTTCGTGAAGTTCGAGCCCGTGGGCTTTGCCATCGCGCTGGCCGGTGCGCTCATCGCCATACTCGGCCTGGGGGCGGCCTACACCGGCCACTGCCGGCGCCCCATCGGCTGGCCGGCCTTCATCGCGCTGAACGTGCTGTCGCTGTCGCTCGTCTTCGGCGAGCCCACCGTGACGCTCGTGGCCGGCTCGGCCGTGATCGCGATCCTGGCCTGGCACATGCGACCGGAGGCCCCATGACCCCCTCTACCCCCCCCACCTGGCAGGAAGCCGTCTTCCAGGTCCTCAAGCGCGGCCAGGTGCGCCAGGTGGCCTACGTGCCCGATGCCGGGCACGCGCACCTGATCCGCCGCGCCATCGCCGACCCGGAGATCGCGGACGTGGCGCTGACCACCGAGGAGGAAGGCGTGGCGCTGGTGAGCGGCGCCTGGCTCGGCGGCCAGCGCGCCGTGCTGCTGATGCAAAGCAGCGGCGTGGGCAACTGCGTCAACATGTTCTCGCTGCTGCGCTCGGCCGACTTCCCCTTCTTCACGCTCGTGACGATGCGCGGCGAGTTCGGCGAGTTCAACCCCTGGCAGACGCCGATGAGCCAGGCCACGCAGGCTGCGATGGAGCTCATGGGCATCCAGGTGCTGCGGGCCGACGACCCGGCCACGGTCGAGGAGACCGTGAGCGCCGGGTTCGACACGGCCTTCCTCGCCGGCGGAAAGGTTGCCGTGCTGCTGGGCCAGCGGCTCATCGGCCGCAAGAAATGGGAGCGCCAGGAATGAGCCTCGACCCCTCGGGCCCACGCTGCCCGCGCCGCGCTTTCGTGGCCCGGCTGCTGGCGGGCACGCCGGATGCGCTGGTGGTCACCGGGCTCGGCTCGGCGGCCTACGACGTCTATGCCGCCGGCGACCGCGACCTCAACTACTACCTCTGGGGGGCGATGGGCGGAGCCTCGGCCCTCGGGCTCGGGCTGGCGCTGGCGCGGCCCGAGCGCTCGGTGGTCGTCGTCACAGGCGACGGCGAACTGCTGATGGGCATTGGCAGTCTGGCCACGATCGCAGCGAAGCATCCGCCCAACCTCACGATCGTGTGCCTGGACAACGGGCACTACGGCGAGACGGGCATGCAGCGCAGCCACACGAGCCTGGGCACGGACCTCGTGGCAGTGGCCCGGGGTTTCGGGTTCGCTCACGCGAGCGCGGTGGCGAGCCTGGACGCCTGCGAGGCGATCGCGCAGGACATCCGTGCACGCAGCGCGCTGCGCTTCGTGCGCGTGCGCGTGGAGGCCGACGAGCCCCCGCGCGCGCTGCCCCCGCGCGACGGCCCCTACATCAAGAACCGCGTACGCTCGGCCCTGGGCTTGAAGCCCTTCTGAACGCGGCAGCGGGCCGCGCCGGTGAACCGCTCGCAAGCGGGAGGACGCCTTCGATGCAGATCGACCTCAACTCCGACCTCGGCGAGGGCTACGGGCCCTGGACGATGGGCGACGACGCGCAGATCCTGGACTGCGTGACGAGCGCCAACATCGCCTGCGGCGGGCACGCCGGCGACCCGGAGACGATGTTCAGGACGCTGCGCCTGGCGGCGCAAAAGGGCGTGCGCGTCGGCGCCCACCCGGGCTACGCGGACCGCGAGGGCTTCGGGCGGCGCGTGATCCCGATGGCCGTCGACGAGATCGGCCGCATGGTGGTGGCACAAGTGGGCGCGCTCATGGCGCTCGCGCGGCTGGCCGGCACCGAGGTGCGCTACGTCAAGCCGCATGGCGCGCTTGGCAACCTGGCGGCGGCCGACCGAGGCGTGGCCGCGGGCATCGTGGCGGCCGTCCGGGGGCTGGACCCGCAGCTGGCCGTGCTCGCGATCTCGGGCACGATGCTCGAGCAGGTGGCGCGGGAGCAAGGCGTGGCGGTGTACTCGGAGGTCTTCGCCGACCGTGCCTACCAGCCCAACGGGCAACTCGTGCCACGCAGCCAGCCCGGCGCGGTGCTCCACGACGCGAAGGCAGCGGCTGATCGCCTCGTGGGCTACCTGCGCAGCGGCCGGATGCCGGTGGCCGGCGGCGAGCCCATCGCGCTGCGGGCCGACTCGATCTGCGTGCATGGCGACAGCGCCCATGCGGTGGAGATGGCGCGCCACATCCGCGCGCGGCTGCAGGCCGAGGGCGTGGTGCTCGCGCCCTTCGCGGGGTGAGGCGGCCCCGCTTCACGCCAGTGGCCGACCACGCGCTGCTGGTGACCTTCGGCGAGGTGATCGGCGACGACACGAGCGCAGCCGTGATGGCACTGGACCGTGCGCTCGCACGCTCGCCCTGCACGGGCTTCATCGAGTGCGTGCCGGCGATGGTGAGCCTGCTGGTGGACTTCGATCCCCTGCTGACCGACCACACGCAGGTGCAATCGCACGTGCAGGCTCTTCTGGACCAGGGAGCATCCGAGCCGGTGCAGGGCCAGGTACGCGAGGTGGAGGTCTGCTACGACCCCGAGTTCGCCCCCGACCTGCCGGCCGTGGCTGCGGCCTGTGGCCTGTCGGTCGAGCAGGTGATCGGGCTGCACCAGCAGGCGCCCTACCGGGTGCGGATGTACGGCTTCGCGCCGGGCTTTGCCTACCTCTCGGGCGTGCCCGCGGCGATCCAGGTGCCGCGCAAGCCCTCGGCCACGCGCGGCATCGCCTCGGGCAGCGTGCTGATGGCCGGGCCGCAGTGCCTGGTGACGACACTCGTGATGCCCACGGGCTGGTCGGTGATCGGCCGCTCGCCCACGCGCATCCTCGACCCCGACTCGCCTACGCCCTTTCTCTTCGAAGTGGGCGACTCGGTGCGCTTCGTGCGCATCGACCGGGCCCGGTACGACGC
>JBBAPJ010000119.1:0-5401 GCA_040400855.1 Rubrivivax sp. | reverse complement strand
TCAGGGCAGCGCCGCGATCGCCTCGCGCAGTTCGCGCACCGACAGAATCTCGCTCAGCAGCCTTGGCCCCGTGGCGCGCGGGGACATCAGCACGTACACCGGCACCCCGTTGCGCCCGAGCGCGGCCAGCGCCTCGGTGATGCGCGCGTCGCGCTGCGTCCAGTCTGCGCGCAGCAGCAGCACCTGGCGTGCCTCGAAGTCGGCCAGCACCTGTGCATCGGCCAGGGCGTTGCGCTTGTTGAACTGGCAGGTCACGCACCAGGCGGCGGTGAAATCGACGAAGACGGGGCGCCCCTGCGCCAGCGCCTGCTGCACGCGCTCGGGGGACCAGGCCTGCCAGCGGGAGTCTGCGGCCGTGCCTGCTGTGCCAGAGCCGGTGGCCCGGGGGCGCTCGTGCAGGCTCGGCCACGCCCAGGCCAGGGCCAGCACCAGGAGCAGGAGCGCCAGCGCCCCGAAACCCACGCGTGCCCGCCGGCCAAAGTCAGGCGCTCCGAGGGCCCAGGCTGCCAGCGCGAGCGCCAGCAGCACCGTGAGCAGCGCTGCCACGGCGTCGATCCCCGCCTGCTGGCCCAGCACCCACACGAGCCAGATGACGGTGGCCAGCATCGGGAAGGCCATCAGGGTCTTGAAGCGCGCCATCCACACCCCCGGGCGAGGCAGCGCACGCGCCAGCGCCGGCCAGGCACACGCCGCGAGGTAGGGCGCGGCCATCCCCAGGCCGAGCGCGGCGAAGATGGCCAGCGCCTGCCAAGCCGGCAGCGTCACGGCCAGCCCGAGCGAGGCGCCCATGAAGGGGGCGGTGCAGGGCGAGGCCACCGCCACGGCCAGCACGCCCGTGAGCGCCGAGTCCGCCACCGGGTGGCGCGCGCGCAGGGCGGCCAGCGAGCCCGGCAACACCGAGCCGAACTCGAAGACGCCCAGCAGGTTCAAGCCGATGAGCGTGAAGAGCATGGCCAGCGCCGCGACGAAGCCCGGCGCCTGCAGCTGGAAGCCCCAGCCAAGCTGCTCTCCGCCAGCGCGCAGCGCCAGCAGCAGGCCCGCCAGTGCGACGAAGCTCAGCACCACCCCGGCGGTGTAGGCCAGGCCCCCGCCCAGCAGCGCCCGGCGCGACGACCCGTGCGCGGCCAGCGCCAGCACCTTCAGCGACAGCACCGGAAACACGCAGGGCATCAGGTTCAGCAGCATCCCCCCCAGAAGCGCCAGCAGCGCCGCTGCGGCCAGCCCGCCCGCGCCGGCTCCGGCGGCCTCGATGGCGCCGGCCGGCGGGGCGAACGGGCCGGGGGAGGGGCCGGCCGCACCCGCGCTTGGCCAGGTGCCGCTCACGGCCATCGCCAGCTGCAGTCCGGGCGGAGCATCGGCCGCACCCGGCTTCGCAGCCGGCGCGCCGCCTGCCTGCGTGCTGTCCACGACCAGCACCACCTGCATCGAGGCGGGGCTCTCGCTGCGCTGCGGCGACAGCGCCACACGCGCCAGCCAGCTCGAACCGTCCCAGCGCGCCTGCAGCGCAGCCGCGTTGTCGATCACGCCAGGCAGCTCCGGCAGCAGGCGCAGCGCACGCCCGGCCAGGTCGGCCGGCACGCCCTGCACGCGAACCTCCAGTGCCTTGCCGTCCAGGCGCGCCTGCGCCTGCGCCTGCGCCATGCGGCGTGGCTCGCGTGCACGTGCCTGCTCGAAGAGCGCGCCGTGCAGCCCGGTGGCCGCCCGGGCGGGCAGGCGCAGCAAGAAGTCGCCGCCCTCGGGGATGCACACCTCGCGGCACACGAGCCAGTCGGCACGCAGCTTCACCTCGAGCTCCTGGCCCGCAAAGCCCGCCGGCACCGTGACCGCCACCGGCAGCAGCACCGTGCCCTCGTAGCCGAAATTCATGAGCGGCCCCACGGGAAGCGGCTGCGGCGTGGGCCAGGCGATCTCGCCGGCCTGGAATCCGCCGGGCAGGGTCCACTGCAGCGTCGTGGCCAGGCCCGAGTCCCCCGGGTTCTTCCAGTAGGTGTGCCAGTGCGGGGCGTGGTCGATGCGCAGGCCCAGCTGCAGCGGCTGGCCCGGCACCACGCCCTGGGGTGCGTGGGCCACGAGTTCGGCACGCACCTGGTCGGTCTTGACCACCGCCGTGGCAGCGCCGGCCGGGCAGGCGAGCATCGCCGCCGCGGCAGTGAGCGCGGCGGCCGCCGCCAGGCGCATGCGGGACAGGGCGGATTCAGGCAGATTCGAGGGCATGGTCGATGGGGATGGGCGCCCGGGCGCAGGGCAGCCCGCTCAAAGGCTCAGGGCCGGCGCGGATAGCGGCGTGTCTGGCCGATGGCCAGCACCTCGAAATTATCCGCTGCCCCGGCGCGCGCGCGGCGCGCGGCGGCAAGCGCGCGGGGAGGTTCGTCCAGCGCCTCGTCCGACAGGCTGAAGGTGCCCCAGTGCAACCCGATGGCAGCCTTCGCCCCGAGGTCCAGGAAAACCTGCACCGCCTCGGCCGGGTCGGTGTGCTGGGAGGCCATGAACCAGCGCGGCTCGTACGAGCCGATCGGGATCAGGGCGAGATCGAAGCCGCCTCCCGCGCCCGCATGGCGCCGGGCGAAGTGGGCGCGGATGTCGATGAAGTCGCGCGAGTAGCCCGTGTCACCCGTGTAGAGCACGTGGAAGTCGGGCGCCAGCAGCGCGAAGCCGCCCCACAGCCGCGTCATGCGGTCGGCCAGCGTGCGGCCCGACCAGTGCTGCGCGGGCGTGAGGTGGACCTCCACCGGCCCCGCGGGCGTGCCCACCCGGTGAGCGTCCCACCAGTCGAGCTCGACCACCCGTGTCATCCCGGCCTGTCTGAGCCACTGCCCCACGCCCAGCGGCGCGATGAAGAGGGGCGGCCCGCCGGACTGCGCCTGGAGTGCGCGCACACTGGGCTCGTCGAGATGGTCGTAGTGATCGTGCGAGACGAGCACGAGATCGATGCGGGGCAGTTGCGTCAGCGCCAGTCCCGGAGGCTGCGCGCGCCGTGGGCCGGCGAAGGGTACGGGCGAGGCCCGCTCGGAGAAGACGGGGTCGAGCAGGACGTTCAGACCGGACATCTGCAGCAGCACCGTCGAGTGCCCGATCCACGTCGCTGCGGGCTCCATGCCGGTGCCGGCGCGCGCGTTGCGATGCACGAAGTCGAGGTCGGGCGCAACAGACGGAATCGGCCCGGCCGGCGGTGCCGGGCGGCCGTTGCGCGCGGCGTCCCATTGCCATTGCAGCACCGTGAGCATGCCCTTGGGCTCGAACGCGGCATGGCGGTTCTGGAAGCCGTCGGGCCGGTGGTGCGGTCGCGAGGGGTCGTGGTACGGGTTCACGGTGGTGCACGAGCTCAGGCCGATCACGCATGCCAGCACGGCGCCGAGCCCGAGCGCGCCGGCGATCGTGCGCCCGGCCCGTGGCCAGCGGCTGCGCTCCCTCATATCGGCATCCATCCCGGCATCATCCCCGGCCGCGCGATTCCCCGGCGCGCGGCTGGGCCAATCCGGCCTCTGGCCGAAAGGGCGGGTTTCCACGTATACTCATTGGGTTTGCCCGCTTGAGCGTTGCTCCTGTCACCACGATGTCCGCGCGGAAGCTGCCTGCAGAAGTCCGCAACGAAGGCTCGGAAGGCTGGAGCGATACCGAAGAAGCACCCGTTCGGGCGCTGACTCGTCAGGAGGCGCAGGCTCTCGTTGCGCGTTCGCCCGGCGTGTCCCCCTGGACGGTCGTGGCGGTGCAGGCGGGAGTAGGCGCGGGGGTGGCCGCACTCGTGTGGCTGGTCTGGGGTGAACGCTCGGTTGCACTGTCCGCGCTGTATGGCGCGGCGGTCGTGGTGGTGCCCGCGATGCTGATGGCGCGCGGCATGACCAGCCGACTCTCCGGCATGAATCCCGGCGCGGGCGCCGTCAGCTTCATGTTGTGGGAGCTGTTGAAGATTGCGGTCTCGGTGGCGATGCTTGCGCTCGCGCCGAGGTTCGTGCAGCCCCTGAGCTGGCCCGCGCTGCTGGCCGCGATGGTGCTGTGCATGAAGGTGTACTGGCTTGCGCTCCTGTGGCGCGGGCGCTGAAGAACAACGAGCAGAGCAACCGAGATGGCAGCCAGCGGTCAGGGCCCCACGGCCGGCGAGTACATCGTCCACCACCTGCAGCACCTGCAGAACGCGAAGCAGACGTCCGTCGTCGACTTCTCGGTCTTCAACATCGACTCGATCTTCTATTCGGTCCTGCTCGGCGTGCTGGGCTGCTTGCTGCTGTGGCGGGCCGCCTCCCGGGCCACGGCGGGCGTCCCGGGCCGCTTCCAGGCTGCGGTCGAGATCCTCGTGGAGATGGTCGAGAACCAGGCCAAGGGCATCGTGCACAGCGCCACCAGCCGCCGGCTGGTCGCACCGCTTGCGCTGACGGTGTTCGTCTGGATCTTCCTGATGAACGCGATGGACCTGCTGCCGGTGGACCTGCTTCCGGCGATCTGGCACGTGGCCGGCCCGGCGCTGGGCTTGCCCGACTACATGCGCGTCGTGCCCACGGCAGACCTCTCGGTCACGATGGGCCTGTCGTTGTCGGTGCTGCTGATCTGCCTGTACTACAACGTGAAGATCAAGGGCATGGGCGGCTGGGTGCATGAGCTTTTCTCCGCGCCCTTCGGTGACAAGTTCTACCTGTACCCGATCAACTTCGCGATGCAGCTCATCGAGTTCGTCGCCAAGACGGTCTCCCACGGCATGCGGCTGTTCGGCAACATGTACGCCGGCGAGCTCATCTTCATGCTGATCGCGCTGATGGGTGGCGCGTGGTCGCTGTCGGCCACCGGCATCGGCCTGGCCATCGGCCACATCGTGGCCGGCACCGTCTGGGCCATCTTCCACATCCTGATCATCACGCTGCAGGCCTTCGTGTTCATGATGCTCACGCTCGTGTACGTCGGCCAGGCGCACGACGCGCACTGAGGCCGCGCCGAGCGGTCTGCGTCCCTGCCCATTCACATCCCGTTTTCTCACCCCACCTGAACCAGGAGCTTTCCATGCAAGTCATCAGCTTTGTTGCGCTGGCCGCCGGCCTGATCATCGGTCTGGGCGCCATCGGTGCCTGTATCGGCATCGGCATCATGGGCAGCAAGTACCTCGAGTCGGCTGCGCGCCAGCCTGAACTCATGGGCGAGCTGCAGACCAAGATGTTCCTGCTGGCCGGCCTGATCGACGCCGCCTTCATCATCGGCACCGGCATCGCGCTGTGGTTCGCCACCGCCAACCCGTTCCTGGGCCAGATCGCCAACCTGCCGAAGTAATTCCTTCGCGCCGGTCAGCCGCCCGCGCGGGGCCCTCGATGCCCCCTGCGAGCGCCTTCACCCCATGACGAGGTACGAGACGTGAGCATCAATGCCACCCTCATCGTCCAGATGATCGTGTTCGCGATCCTGGTCTGGTTCACGATGC
>JBBAPJ010000118.1:0-5536 GCA_040400855.1 Rubrivivax sp. | reverse complement strand
CCCACCAAGCAAAACGGCTGCCAGGGGCAGCCGTCGACGTGTAGGGTGTTCTCGGCGCGGTTACGGGTTCCGCGTCATCCGCCCATTGGTGCGGCCGGTCTTGCCTCGAACAACTGCAGTGTATCCCGCGCCGAACCGGCCGCAAGCGGGAACTGAAAGGCCCTTGCCGTTCAATTGACTTGATCGTGTCACTTTCCGCGGGGCAACCCGTACGATCGGTTGATCCCACCCCTGGCGCCCATGACCCCTCCTGCACCCCCTGCCTTCGACCCCGCCCTGGCGGCCGAGCGCCACACGCTCGACACCCCGCTGGCGGGCCGGCTGGGGCTGTACCTGGCTGCGGCGGCCTCGGCGGCGCCGCCCCTGCTGATCGTCCACAGCGTCAACGCCGCCGCCTCGGTGGCCGAGGTGCGCCCGGTGTTCGAGGGCGAGCGCGGGCGGCGCAGCGTCGTGGCGCTGGACCTGCCGGGTTTCGGGCGCTCTTCGCGCGAGCCGCGCGACTACTCGCCGCGGCTGATGACCGATGCCTTGCACGCCGCCGGGCGCTGGGCGCGCGAGCGCCTGGGCGTGGCGCAGCTCGACGTGCTGGCGCTGTCGCTGTCGTGCGAGTTCGCGGCGCGCGCGGCGGTGGAGGAGCCGGCTGCCTGGCGGCGCCTGGCGCTCGTGAGCCCCACCGGCTTCAACGGCACGCGGCGCCGCCGCGGCCCGGCGGGCAGCGTGGTGGGGCCGGCCGCGCTCAAGCGCGTGCTCACCTGGGAGCCGCTGGGCGCGCCGCTTTTTCGGGCGCTGACGCGCCCGGGCGTGGTGCGCTACTTCCTGCGCCGCACCTACGGCGCGCGCGACATCGACGAGCAGCTGTGGCGCGATGCGGTGGCCACCGCGCGCGAGCGCGGCGCCGAGCGCGCGCCGCTGCACTTCCTGTCAGCCGCGCTCTTCAGCGCCGACATCAACGACGTCTACGAGCGCCTCGCGCAGCCCGTGTGGATGAGCCACGGCACGCGCGGCGACTTCACCGACTACCGCGGCCGCGACACCGTCGAGGGCCGGCCCAACTGGCGCTTCAGCGTCTTCCAGGCGGGAGCCATGCCGTACTTCGAGCAGCCGCAGGCGTTCCTCGGCGAGCTGCGGGCCTTCCTCGACGCACCCTGACCCGGCGCGCAGGCCTCAGCTGCCCGCCGCAGCCCCCGCGAAAGGCCGCACCGAGCGGTAGGCCTGCGCCCGGTCGCGCCGCGCGAGCACGAGCTGCCACAGCTGGCCCTGGCGGGCGCGGAAGAAGCCCGCGCAGCTCAGCAGGTAGTAGCGCCACATCCGCCGGAAGCGCTCCCCGTAGCGCGGCGCGAGCTCGGGCCAGGCCTGCTCGAAGCGCGCGTGCCAGCTCATCAGCGTGCGGTCGTAGTCGGGGCCGAAGTTGTGCCAGTCCTCGATGAGGAAGTCGCGCTGCACGGCCGCGGCCAGCTCGCTTGGGCCCGGCAGCTTGCCGCCGGGGAAGATGTGGCGCTCGATCCACGGGTCGGTGCCGGTGCTGGGCCGGTCCAGCCCGATGGTGTGCAGCAGGAAGAGGCCTTGCGGGGCCAGCATCCGGCGCGCCGCGTCGAAGTAGGCGGCGTAGTTCTTTGCGCCCACGTGCTCGAACATGCCCACCGACACGATGCGGTCGAAGCTGCCGCTGGCCGAACGGTAGTCCTGCAGCACGATCTGCACCGGCAGCCCGGCGCAGCGCGCGCGCGCCAGCTCGGCCTGCTCGCGCGAGACGGTGAGCCCCGTCACGTGCACGCCATGGTGGCGCGCCAGGTGGCGGGCCAGCCCGCCCCAGCCGCAGCCGATCTCCAGCACGCGCTGGCCCGGGCGCAGCTGCAGCTTGGTGCAGATCATCTCGAGCTTGTGGGCCTGCGCTTCGTCGAGGTCGCGTGCGCGCTCCCAGTAGCCGCAGGAGTACACCAGCTCGCGGTCGAGCATGCGCGTGTACAGGTCGTTGCCGATGTCGTAGTGGCGCTCGCCCACGACGAAGGCGCGTGCGATGCGCTGCGGGTTGGAGAGCTGGTTGCGCAGCCACGTGAGCGCCGCCCAGGTGCGCGCGAGCGTGCCTCCCTGGTCGCGGTCCAGGCCGGCACCGAGCAGCCGCGCGAAGAGCTCATCGAGCCGCTCGCAGTCCCAGTCTGCGTCGATGTACGCATCGCCCAGGCCGAGCGACCAGCTCGTGAGCACGCGCCGGTACAGCCGCCGGCGGTGCACCTGCAGGTCCCAGGGCCGTGAGCCATCGGTGCGCACGTCGGCGCGCCGGAGTAGCTCGGCCAGCGGCCAGGGTGGGGCGTGGGGCAGGGCCGGAGCACCACCCCCTCCCATCGGGACGGAGGATGAGGAGGACACGCGCATGCCGCCACCCTAGCCAACCGCGCTGCGGCTGGCATTCGGCCGGCTCAACCCTTGCAGCCTTCTCCGGCTCGGTGCACCGGCACGCGGCTCAGGCTCAGGCCCGCCCAGGCCGCCCAGGCCCCGGTGGCGGACTCGACCTGCATCGTTTCGCCCTGCGAACGCGCGCGCAGGGAGGCCTCGGTGCCGGGATGGGCCTGCAGCTGCAGGGTCGTGCCGCGCAGCAGCCCGACGGCACCCTGTGTCGTCGTGCCCGTGCGCAGCGTGCCGTCCACCCGATCGGTGTGGCGCGCCAGGCGCAGCGCCTGGCCACCCGGCCCGCACCACAGCCCCTCCACGTGCGCCGGCACGATCCACAGGTGCAGGCGGCTGAGCTTCTCGCGCCCCACCGGCTTGTCCGGGGCCGGCACCTCGATCGTGCGCACGGGGTGCCAGTCGCCCAGGTCCCAGTCGTGCGAGACGATGCGCGTGCCCGGGGCCAGGCGCAGCAGCGCCGGGCGCAGCTGCATGTTCACCTCGGGCAGCAGGTACATCGTGACGACGCTGGCCACCGTGAGGTCGGTCTTGAAGAGGTCCTGCTCGCGGAACTCCGCGCGCGCGGCCACGCCGGCGCGGCGGGCGTTCTCGCGGCTGCGCTCCACGAGGGCGGGCACGATCTCCACGCCCAGGCCACGTGCGCCGAAGCGGCGCGCGGCCGTGATGACGATGCGCCCGTCGCCCGAGCCGAGGTCGAGCACGAAGTCGGTGGGCTGCACGCCTGCCAGCTCCAGCATGGCCACCGTCACGTGGTCGGGCGTGACGATGAAGGGCACCTCTTCGACGATCTGGGCCGCGGCGGGGCGCCAAGCCAGCGCGGCCCACAGCACCAGTGTGAACGCGAGCCTGGCCACCTCAGCGCCCGACGATTCCGAGCAGTTCCACCTCGAAGTGCAGCGTCGCGTTCGGCGGGATCGGGCCGCCGGGCGTGCCGCGCTCGCCGTAGGCGATCGCCGCCGGGCAGACGAGGGCCGCCTTGCCGCCCACCTTCATCTTCTGCACGCCTTCGGTCCAGCAGGGGATCACGCGGTTGAGCGGGAACTGCGCCGGCTGGCCGCGGCGGTGGGAGCTGTCGAACTCGCGCCCGTCCGGAAAGGTGCCGCGGTAGTGCACGCGCACCGTGTCGGTGGCCTGCGGGCTGGCACCGTCACCGGCCTTGAGCACGCGGTAGACGAGGCCGCTGGGCGTGGTCTCGGCCGCGGGTGCGGCGGCGGGCGATGGGGAGCTCGCGTGGGCGGCCGCCAGCATCGTGGCGGCCAGGGTGCCCAGCGCCAGGCGGGCGGCAGCCTGCGCCGCGCGGGCAGGCATCCGGGAAGAGGAGGGGGTGTTCATGCGCGCATCGTAGCGCGCGCCTGCCCCCGGGCGAGCCGGCTCAGCGCGGCGGCTGCCCCAGCACGATGCGCGCCTGGAACCAGTCGTCCACCATGCGCAGGTCGTAGGGCAGGGCCTCACTCGCAGAGCCGGCGGGCGCCAGGCGGTCGAGGTAGGTCAGGTCGGCCAGCCACTCGTCGCCCGATCGGGCGGCCGCGCCCGGGCCCGAGAGCTGCCAGCGCAGCCGCATGCGCGGCCAGTCGGCGCGCCCGCGCAGCACGCGCACCGGGTCCAGGCGGTCGCCGGGCACTTCCTCGCCGGCCAGGTCCACGTCCAGCACCTCGATGGCCAGGCGCTGCCCGTCGGGCAGCCGGGCGGCCAGCCCCTGGAAGTGGGTGCGCAGCCGCTCCAGGTTGCGCTCGCGGTCCAGCGCGCGCCAGCCGATGTCGGCGTAGCGCTGCGGATCGACGAACCGCACCTCCATCGCCCCGGCGGCCCGGGCGGGCAGCGTTGCCGCGCCCAACAGGGCGCCCAGGCAGGCGCACAGGGCCAGGCACAGGGCGCTTCGCCGTGCGGTGAACCGGGCGGCTCGCCAGGATCGGAGGGGTTGCATGGGTGCCAGCGAAGTCACCTTGGCAGTGTGCACGAGCCGTCACCCCGCACGTCAACGGGGAAAGCTGTCCTTGAGCGTGGTCACTCGGTTGAAGACCGGGTGCTCGGCCGTGTGGTCGATGCGGTCGGCCACGAAGTAGCCGTGGCGCTCGAACTGCAGGCGCAGCTCGCGTGCCGCGCCGCACAGGCCCGGCTCGAGCCAGGCCGAGACCACGCGGCGGCTGGCCGGGTTCAGCGCCTCGCGGAAGTCGCGCCCGCCCGCCTCGGGCTGGTCATCCACGAAGAGCCGCTCGAAGAGCCGCACCTCGGCGCCCAGCGCCTCGTGCACCCCCACCCAGGTGACCACACCCTTGACCTTGACCGAATCGGCCCCTGGCGTGCCGCTCTTGGTGTCGGGGATCACGCGCGCCTGCACGGCCGTGATGCGGCCCTCGGCGTCGCGCGTGCAGCCCGTGCACTCGACGACCATGCCGTACTTCAGGCGCACGCGCCCGCCCGTGCCCGGGCTCCCGTCGGGCTGCGGCTGCGGCGGGTGCAGGCGGTGGAAGCCCTTGGGTGGCACCTCGGCGAAATCCTCGCGCTCGATCCACACCGCCGGCCCGAGCGTGAAGCGGCGCGTGCCGAGCTCGGGGCGTTGCGGGTGCGAAGGGGCTTCGCAGGGCTCCAGGTGCGCGGCGCTGCCGAACACCTCGGCCCAGTTCACGAGTTCCAGGCGCAGCGGGTCGAGCACCGCCATCGCGCGCGGCGCCTGGCCTTCCAGGTCCTCGCGCAGCGCGACGTCCAGCACCGACGCGTCGAGCCAGATGTTGGTCTTGCTCGCACCCGTGGCCTCGGCCATCGCGCGGATGCTCGCGGGCGTGTAGCCGCGCCGGCGCAGCCCGTAGATCGTGGGCATGCGCGGGTCGTCCCAGCCGCTCACGAGGCCCTCGTCGACGAGCGCCTTGAGCTTGCGCTTGCTCGTGACCACGCCGTTGAGGTTCAGCCGCCCGAACTCGATCTGCCGCGGCAGCGGCCGCGCGAGCAGCCCGAGGTCGGCCAGGTGGCCCAGCAGCCAGTCGTAGAAGGGGCGCTGGTCCTCGAATTCGAGCGTGCAGATGCTGTGCGTGATGCCTTCGAGCGCATCCTCGATCGGGTGCGCATAGGTGTACATCGGGTAGATGCACCAGGCGTCGCCCGTGCGGTGGTGCGTGGCGTGCTTGATGCGGTA
>JBBAPJ010000117.1:1176-5565 GCA_040400855.1 Rubrivivax sp. | reverse complement strand
GGCGAGAACATCTACCCCTCGGAGGTGGAGGCGCTGCTGGCCGGCCACCCCGGCGTGCAGGACGTGGCCGTGGTGGGCCTGCCCGACGCGAAGTGGGGCGAGGCCGTGCACGCGGTGATCGTGCCGCGTCCGGGCCAGGTGCTCGACGCCACGGAGCTCGACGCCTGGTGCCGCCCGCGCATCGCAGGCTACAAGCGCCCGCGCGGCTACCACTTCATCGCCGAGAGCCAGATGCCGCGCACGGCCACGGGCAAGATCCAGCACCGCAGGTTGCGCGAGCAGATGCTGCAGCCTGCCTGAGCGCCAGGCGGCCGATCGGCAAGCGTGCGACACGCGCGAAACGCGTGAACTGAAGGGCAAAGGCCCCGTGTTTCCGGCGCAGCGACCCGGGTGCAGGCCCCTACAGTCCCGGGACGACACATCGACGGGCCAGCCCATGGCACGCCTCAGGGAACAATTGATCGACCACAGCCTGCACCTTCATGGGGCAGCCGGTACCGTGCAGAGCCTGCGCACCCCAAGCGGGATGCTCCAGGCCACCCCTGCACAGGTCCGCAACATCCACCTCCTGTCCCTGCTCATGGCCAGGGACGGCAAGTTCGACACGGCACGCCTGCTGGTCGAGGCGGCGCTTCGCATGGCGCCCGGCGATCCCCGCCTCGTCTTTCACGCAGGGCGGATCTTCGAGGAGTCAGCCCGCCCCACCCAGGCCGCCGGCTATTACCAGCGCGCGCTGGCGCTCGACCCGAAGGACCAGCGTACGCGCTTCCACATGGCGCTCAACCTGCTCGGCATGGGCCGCCTGGCGGATGGTGCGGCTCTCTATGCCTCACGCCCGAGCGCGCTGCACGCGAACGCCTCGATCCGCCGCCTGCCGCGCTGGGACGGCACCCCCCGTGACGGCCGCGTGCTGCTGTGGGCCGAGCAGGGCGTGGGCGACGAGATCATGTTCCTGCGCTTCCTGTCGGTGATCCCCGAACTGCACGGGATGCTGGTGGTGGAGGTGGACCGCCGGCTGCGCCCCCTGTACGAGTTGAACTTCCCGCAGGTCAGCTTCCAGGACAGGGGTACCCCGTTCAGGGCCAAGGACTACACCGCGCAGGCGGCCATCGGCGACCTGCTGTGCCTCTTCCACCCCCGGATGGGGCAGCCCGGGTTCGCCACCCACGCGTTGTCTGCGCCCCCGGGCGAACGGGCGGCCCGCCGCCCCGTGCGGCTGGGCACCTCGAGCCGCAAGAAGGTCGTCGGGATTTCCTGGCTCACGATGAGCCCGGTGCACGCGCTGGAGAGGTCCATCGCGATCGACGACTTCCTGCAGGCCTTCGAGCCCAGCCGGCACGCGCTGGTGAACCTGCAGTACCTCGCGCCCCCTGAAGACCTGGACCACATCCGGCAGCGCGGCTTCGAGCTGCTCGACACAGACGGCCTGGACTGCCACCAGGACCTCTGCGGCCTGGCTGCCCTCATCTCGGAGCTCGACCAGGTGGTGTGCATCGACAACTCCACCGCACACCTGGCCGGGTCACTCGGCCAGGACGTGCTCGTGCTGCTGCCGCGTCTGGCCAACTGGCGCTGGCCGGAGGGTGACCGGCCCACCCTCTGGTACCCGCGCGTCGCGACCGTGCGCCAGCGGGAGGCGAGAAACTGGCAGCCGGTGCTGTCGGAAGTGCGGTCGCGTCTGTCGGGGCACTGAGGTCGGGCCACTGAAGGGCCGCAGGCGGCCCGGGCCCCGGGCCCTCAGACCAGCACGATGTCGTACTGCTCCGGGCTGCCGGTGGGCTCGGCCGTCAGCGAGATGGGCTTGCCGATGAACTCGCTGAGCCCGGCCAGGTGCACGCTCTCCTCGTCGAGCAGCATCTCCACCACCGCAGCGCTGGCCACGACGCGGAACTCCCTGGGGTTGAACTGGCGCGCCTCGCGCAGGATCTCGCGCAGGATCTCGTAGCACACGGTGCGCGTGGTCTTCACCTGGCCGCGGCCCTCGCAGGTGGGGCAGGGCTCGCACAGCATGTGGGCCAGGCTCTCGCGCGTGCGCTTGCGCGTCATCTCCACCAGCCCCAGCTGCGTGAAGCCGGAGACGGTGGTGCGCACGCGGTCGCGCGCGAGCTGCTTGCGCAGCTCGGCCAGCACGGCCTGGCGGTGCTCCTCGCGCGTCATGTCGATGAAGTCGGCAATGATGATGCCGCCGAGGTTGCGCAAGCGCAGCTGGCGCGCGATGGCGCCGGCGGCCTCGAGGTTGGTCTTGAAGATCGTGTCGTCGAAGTTGCGCGCACCCACGAAGCCGCCGGTGTTGACGTCGATGGTGGTGAGCGCCTCGGTCTGGTCGATGACGAGGTAGCCCCCGCTCTTGAGCTCCACGCGCCGGCCCAGCGAGCGCACCACGTCCTCCTCGATGCCGTAGAGGTCGAAGATCGGGCGCTCGCCGCGGTAGTGCTCGAGCTTGCCCACGGCCGCGGGCATGTAGGTGCGCCCGAAGGCCTGCAGGGCATCGAACTGCATCTTCGAGTCGATGCGGATCGACTGCGTGGCCTCGCCCACCAGGTCGCGCAGCACGCGCTCGGCCAGGCTCAGGTCCTGGTGCAGCAGCGAGCCGGCCGGCCGGCTCGTGGCGCGCTCGCGCACGAGGCCCCAGGCCTTGCGCAGGTAGGCGATGTCCTCGGCGAGCTCGGCATCGCTCGCCTCCTCGGCGTTGGTGCGCAGGATGAAGCCGCCGACCTCGGACGAGCTGCCGGAGGCGCCAGCCTGCGCGGCCTGGGTGGCCAAGGCCGTGAGCCGGCTGCGCAACTGCTCGCGCAGCTCGGGCGAGCCGATCTTCTGCGACACGCCGATGTGCGTGTCCTGCGGCAAGTACACGAGCAGCCGCCCGGCGATGCTGACCTGCGTGGACAGCCGCGCCCCCTTGGTGCCGATCGGGTCCTTCACCACCTGCACCATCAGCGTCTGGCCCTCGAAGACCTGGCGCTCGATGGGCACGGGCGGCGCATCCTCGGCACGCCGGGCCGCGGGGCCCTGGGGATGCAGGTCGGCCACGTGCAGGAAGGCCGCGCGCTCCAGGCCGATGTCGATGAAGGCGCTTTGCATGCCCGGCAGCACACGCGAGACGCGGCCCAGGTAGATGTTGCCCACCAGGCCACGCTCGAGCGTGCGCTCCAGGTGCAGCTCCTGCACCGCGCCGTTCTCGACCACGGCCACGCGCGTCTCCTGCGGGGCCCAGTTGATGAGGATGTCCTGCGTGGCCATGGCCGAAGTCTAGAGCGGCAGCCGCACGCCTGCACGCCGCAGCAACTGCGCCGTCTCGTGCAGCGGCAGCCCCATGATGCCGCTGTGGCTGCCCTCGATGTGGGCGATCCAGCCGGCGATGGCGCCCTGGATGCCGTAGGCGCCCGCCTTGCCGAAGGGCTCGCCCGAGGCCACGTAGGCGTCGATCACCGCACTCGGCAGCTCGGCCATGCGCACGCGCGACACGCTCAGCGCCTGCAGCGTGCGCCGCCCCGTCCACACGGCCACGGCCGTGAGCACGCGGTGCGTGCGGCCCGACAGCGCGCACAGCATTGCCGCCGCCTCGCGCGCATCGGCCGGCTTGCCGAGGATGCGCCGGCCCAGGGCCACGGTGGTGTCGGCGCACAGGATCGGCGCCGCAGGCACACCCAGCTGCGCCTGACGCGCCTGCAGCCGGCGCCGCGCGGCCTGGAGCTTGAGCCGCGTGACCCGCTCGACATAGGCAGCCGGCGTCTCGCCCGGCTGGTGGGCCTCGAGCGCCTCGGCGTCTTCGTGCGGGTCGGGCAGCAGCAGTTGGTGGGCCGCGCCGATCTGCGCGAGCAGCTCGCGCCGGCGTGGGCTTTGCGAGGCGAGCCAGAGAAAGTCGTGCATCTCACTCCCGGTGGTAGGGGTGGCCGGCGTGCAGCGTCCACGCGCGGTACAGCGCCTCGGCCAGCAGCACGCGCGCCAGGGCGTGCGGCAGCGTCAGGTCCGACAGCCGAAGCGTCTCGTCGGCGCGTGCCTTGACGGAGTCGGCCAGGCCATCGGGCCCGCCGATGAGCAGCGCCACGTCGCGCCCGTCGCCCAGCCAGAAGGCCAGGCGCTCGGCCAGCTGCGCCGTGCCCATCCGCGTGCCGCGCTCGTCGAGCACGACGCGCCTCGCCCCCTTGGGCACCGCCGCCTCGAGCCGCTCGGCCTCGGCCTGCTGGCACTGCGCGGCGCTGCGCCCCGCACGCGGCTCGGCCTTCAGCGCCTTGAGCTCGATGCGGCACTCGGGCGGCATGCGCCGGGCGAATTCCTCCCAGGCCGCGTCGGCCCACGCGGGCTGGCGCTGGCCGATCGCGGCCACGACGAGCCGCATGGGCGTCAGCGCGCGGGGCCGGGCCGGCGCGCCGGGGCGGCCTTCTTCGC
>JBBAPJ010000117.1:0-1076 GCA_040400855.1 Rubrivivax sp. | reverse complement strand
CCCCAGATCTCCTCGAGCCGGTAGTACTCGCGGATCGAGGGCTGCATGATGTGGGCCACCGCGGCGCCGCAGTCGACGATGATCCACTCGCCGTTTTCCTCGCCCTCGGTGCTGAGCACCGGCATGCCGCGGGCCTTGACGGTCTCGCGCACGCTGGCGGCCAGGGCCTTGGTCTGCCGGTTGCTGGTGCCCGAGGCGATGATCACGCGCTCGAACAGCGCGGACAGCGCCTCGGTGTGGAAGACGAGGATGTTCTGGGCCTTGACGTCTTCCAGCCCATCGACGATGGCTCGTTGCAGCTTGCGGATGTCCATTCAGTGCGCGGCGGCGTCCTTTGCGGCGTAGAGGTGGTGGAGGGCAATATAGCGCGCGACTTCCCGCCCGGCGAGGTGGGCCGCATCTTCGCCGCCCGCGATCGCCTCGCGCACGGCCGTGGAGGAGATGCGCATGGGCGGCAGCGGCAGGGCTGCCACGCGGTGCGGCTGCGCCGCAAGCGCAGGCGGCGGCGCGGGCGCCACGCCCTCGCGTCCGGCCACGGCCAGGGTGGTGGCCTGCAGCAGCGCGGGCCACTCGCGCCAGGTGTCGAAGCGCGCGTACTGGTCCTGCCCGATCACGAGGAAGAGCTCGGCGCCTGGCACCTCGCGCGCGATCTCGCGCACGGTGTCGACGGTGTAGCTCGGGCCGGTGCGCGCGAGCTCGCGCTCGTCGACGACGCAGCCCGGCTCGGCCCCGGCCAGCGCGCGCACCATGGCCACGCGGTGCACGCCCTCGGCCAGGCGCCGGCCCGACTTCTGCCAGGGCTGCCCGGCCGGGATCCAGCGCAGCTCGTCCAGGCCAAGGGTGTCGCGCGCCACGCGCGCCAGCGCCAGGTGCGCCAGGTGCGGCGGGTCGAAGGTGCCGCCGAACAGGCCGATGCGCCGCGGCCGGCTCAAGCCCAGTCCCGCGGGCGCAGGAAGTCGGTGTACAGGCGCGCCTCGGGCGTGCCCGGCTCGGGGCGCCAGTCGTAGCGCCACTTCACGATGGGCGGCATGCTCATGAGGATGCTCTCGGTGCGCCCGCCGCTTTGCAGGCCGAAG
>JBBAPJ010000116.1:0-5677 GCA_040400855.1 Rubrivivax sp. | reverse complement strand
GCGCCGAAGAACATGTTCATGAGGAGGGTCACCACCATGTCGTCGCGGTGGTGGCCCAGCGCGATCTTGGTGGCGCCCAGCTCGCTGGCCACGCGGTAGAGGATGCCGCGGCGCAGCCGCGAGCACAGGCTGCACATCGTCTTGCCCTGCGGGATCAGGCGCTTGACGATCGAGTAGGTGTCCTGCTGCTCGATGTGGAAGGGCACGCCGCGGCCCTCCAGGTAGGCCGGCAGCACGTCCTCCGGAAAGCCGGGCTGTTTCTGGTCGAGGTTGACGGCCACGATGTCGAAGGGCACGGGCGCGCGCGCCTTGAGCGACAGCAGGATGTCCAGCAGCGAGTAGCTGTCCTTGCCGCCGGAGACGCACACCATCACCTTGTCGCCCGGCTCGATCATGTTGAAGTCGGCAATGGCCTGGCCGACCTGCCGGTGCAGCCGCTTGGAGAGCTTGTTGAGCTCGTGCGCGGCGCGCCGCGCATGCGTCTCGGGTGCGTTCATGGGGAAGTGCCCTGGAAGGGAAAGTCGCGCTCGGCGCGCACGAGGTGGAAGCCCGCGTCCACCATCACGGTGCTGCCCGTCATCGAGCCGTTGGTGAGCACGAAGCGCACCGCGTGCGCGACGTCGCCCGGCTCCACGCCGCGGCGCAGCAGGCTCGTCGCGCGCAGCCGCTGCAGCAGCGCCTCGTCGATGAGCTCGCTGCCCAGCGTCAGGCCCGGCGCCACGCCGCACACCCGCACCTGCGGCGCCAGCGCCATGGCCAGCATCCTCGTGGCCGACTCCAGCGCCGCCTTGGACAGCGTGTAGGAGAAGTAGTCGGGGTTCGGGTTCCACAGCTGCTGGTCCAGCAGGTTCACGACGCAACCCTCGGTGCCGGCGGCGCACACGGCGGCGTGCAGCGCACGCGCGAGCACCACGGCCGCGCCGGTGTTGGCCGCAGCGTGGTGCTGCATGCGCGCGTAGTCGAAGCCGGCCACGTCGTCGTACTCGAAGACGCTGGCGTTGTTCACCACTGCATCGATGCGGCCGAAGTGCGCCGCCACCGCCGGCACGAGGGCGAGCGCTTGCGCCTCGTCGGCGAGGTCGGCAGGGAAGGCCTGCGCGCGCGCGCCGGCAGCCTGCAGCGAGAGCACCGTGTCGCGCGCGGCATCGGCCGAGCCGCGGTAGTGCACCGCCACGTCGAAGCCGTGGGCGGCGAGGTCCAGTGCGATGGCGCGGCCGAGCCGGCGCGCGCCTCCCGTCACGAGCGCCACGGGGCGCGCGCGTGCTGCAGCGCCGCCCCCGGGCGGGGCGTGGCGGACGTCGGGGGTGCCGGCAGGGGCAGTGGGCGAAGCCATGGGCAGGGCCGCGTTCCTACAATGGCCGCGTGGTGAGTCAGGCGAACCGGGGAGAAGCCGGCAGTGTATCGGCGGCACTGGGCGCGCGCGTGCGCGAGGAGATCGCCCGCTCGGGCGGCTGGATGGCCTTCGAGCGCTACATGCACCTGGTGCTGTACGAGCCGGGCCTGGGCTACTACGCGCGGGCGCACGCGCCCTTCGGGCTGCTGCCTGGCAGCGGCAGCGACTTCGTCACCGCGCCGGAACTGTCGCCCCTTTTCGGGCGCGCGCTGGCCGCGCAGGTGCGCCAGGGCCTGCAGGCCGCCGGCGCGGGCGAGGTCTGGGAGTTCGGTGGCGGCTCGGGCGCCCTGGCCGAGCAGTTGCTCCAGACCCTGGGCGAGGCGGTGCAGCGCTACACGATCGTGGAGGTCTCGGCGGCGCTGGCGGCGCGCCAGCGCGAGCGGCTGGCGCGCTTCGGGCCGCGCGTGGCCTGGGCGCACGAGCTGCCGGCCCGCCTGGACGGCGTGGTCGTGGGCAACGAGGTGCTCGATGCGATGCCCGCGCGACTGCTCGCCTTCGACGGCGCGCGCTGGCACGAGCGCGGGGTGGCGGTGCACGAGGGCCGGCTCGTCTTCGCCGACTGCCCCACCGACGCGCGCCCGCCCGTGCCGGGCCCCTTCCTGCCCGGCACCGTCACCGAGATCCATCCGCAGGCGCAGGCCTTCGTGGCCACGCTGGCCGAGCGGCTCGGCCGGGGCCTGGTGCTGCTGGTCGACTACGGCTTTCCGCAGGACGAGTACTACCACCCGCAGCGCACCGGCGGCACGCTGATGTGCCACCGCGCCCACCGCGCCGACCCCGACCCGCTGGCCGATCCCGGCCAGAAGGACCTGAGCGTGCACGTGGACTTCACCGCCTTGGCGCTCGCCGCGCAGGAGGCGGGCCTGGAGGTGCTCGGCTACACGAGCCAGGCGCGCTTCCTGCTGAACTGCGGCATCGCCCCTATCCTGGAAGCCGCCACGCTGCCCGAACGCGCCGCAGCGCAGAAGCTCCTGACCGAACACGAGATGGGCGAGCTCTTCAAGGTCATCGCCTTCGGGCGCGGGCTGCCCGAAGGCTTCGAGCCGCTGGGCTTTGCCGCGGGCGACCGCACCCACCGGCTGTGAGCTCTGCGTGACCACCTGCCCCCTTCGTTTCACGACGCCCGCTGCCTGGCTGCGCGCCTGCCGATGCGCTGGCTGATCGTCTTCCTGCTCGCCTTCGTGCTCTTCAACGGGCTGGCGGCCTGGCTGCGCCGCTTCGGGCTGGGGCGGCTGCCCGGAGACTTCACGCTGCGCTGGCGCGGGCGCGAGTTCCACGTGCCGCTCGCAAGCTCGGTGCTGCTCAGCGTCCTGGCGATGCTCGTGGGCGCCTTCTTCTGAGGGCCCGAGCCGCAGGACGGCTGCCAGCCGCGCCGAGACTCAGAGGTGGATCGTCCAGTCGTGCCCGCACTGGCGGCAGCGCACCTCCACCGCCTCCTCGTGCTCGGCCCGGCAGCTCATGCGCCCGTAGGCGCTGCAGTGCGGGCAGTCAGCCTGGTGGGCGATGGCCTCCGCGCGCGCCAGGAGGAACAGGTAGCGCCGCAGCGCCCACATGCCAGCGCCCGCACAGACGAGCACGGCCACGAAGTCGGTGACCTGGTCGGCCGTTGACGTGAAGCGGCTGGAGGCCTCCAGCGCCGTCATCAGGCCCAGCACGCACATCAGCAGCAGCGCCAGGTGCGCGTGCCCTGCGAGCAGCTCGCGCTCGTACCACTTGCGAAAGCCCACCTTGCGGATGCCGTCGGCGAGCTTCACCGCGCCGGCTCCAGTGGCTGCGCGGGCGCCAGGGGCGAGGCCAGGTCCAGGGCCTGCTCGCGCGCCTGCCGCACCGCTTCGCCGACCTGCGGCCCGCGCGCCCCGCGCGCGGCGGCCGCCTCGGCCACGGCTGCGGTGTCCACGCCCAGCGCGCAGGCCAGCGCCTGCGCCAGGCGCTCGCGCGGCGGGTAGGGGCGGTCCTGCAGGCCAGTTCGGCCGCGTGCGTCGCACTCGCAGGCCAGCAGCACCTGCTCGAAGCGATCCGGGCGCCGCAGCGCGTCGCAGCGCACGAGCAGGCGCAGCGTGGCTGCCGGCCCGAGCTCGCCGCTGCGGTGGACGTGGCCGTGCTCGCGCGCCACCACGTCGGCCAGTTCGCGGCACTCGGCAGGCACGCGCAGCCGCTCGGCCACCGCGCGCGCGAGCCGGGCGCTGCGCTGCTCGTGCCCGAGGTGGCGCGGCCACTGCTCGCGCGGCGTCTCGCCCTTGCCCAGGTCGTGCACGAGGCAGGCCCAGCGCACCGGCAGCGGCGCGTGCAGCCGCGCGCACTGGTCCAGCACCATCTGCAGGTGCACGCCGGTGTCCACCTCCGGGTGGTGCTGCTCGGGCTGCGGCACCCCGAAGAGCCGCTCGACCTCGGGCAGCAGCCGCGCGAGCGCCCCGCAGCCGCGCAGCACCTCGAGCATGCGGCTCGGGCGCGGCTCCATCAGCCCGCGCGCGAGCTCCTGCCACACCCGCTCGGGCACCAGCGCATCGACCTCGCCTGCGTCCACGAGGCGGCGCAGCAGATGTTGCGTCGCCTCGGCGATCGTGAAGTCCGCAAAGCGCGCGGCAAAGCGCGCCAGGCGCAGCAGCCGCACCGGGTCCTCGGCGAAAGCCTCACCCACGTGGCGCAGCACGCGCGCACGCAGGTCGCGTGCGCCGCCGAAGGGGTCCACGAGCACGCCGTCGGTGCCGCGCGCCATCGCGTTGATCGTGAGGTCGCGCCGCGCCAGGTCCTGCTCGAGCGTGACGTCCGGCGCGGCGTGGAAGGCAAAGCCGTGGTAGCCCGGCGCGCTCTTGCGCTCGGTGCGCGCCAGGGCGTACTCCTCCTTCGTGCGCGGGTGCAGGAAGACCGGGAAGTCACGGCCCACGGGCACGAAGCCCGCATCCAGCATCTGCTGCGGCGTGGCCCCCACCACCACCCAGTCGCGGTCCTTGGCCACGCGCCCGAGCAGCGCGTCGCGCACGCAGCCCCCCACCTCGAAGACCTGCCCGGGCACTGCGAGGTCTTGCACGCGCGGGCTCAGCGGTGGCGGGCGCGCCAGCGCACGAAGCGCGACGGGCCCTGGCCCGGGGCCAGGTAGGCCGGCGCCACCGCGTGCACCGAGGCCGGCTCGATGCCCAGCGCGCCCAGCCCAGGCAGCGTGCCGGTGGCCACGTTGGGCACCTTCATCGAGTCGAGGTTGTCGCGCGACATCAGGGGCTCGCCCGGCAGCCACTCCATGAGCATCGCCTGCAGCCGGGCCAGCCCGTCGGGCAGCCCGATCACGGGCCGCGGGTGACCGCTCAGGCGTCCAGCCAGGCGCACGAGCTCGGCCAGCGTCAGCGTCTCGGGCCCGGCGCACTCGATGGTCTGGCCGGCTGTGTCGGGCCGCTCCAGGCAGGTGGCGATCGCGCGGGCGACATCATTGACCCACACCGGCTGGAAGCGGCTGGAGGCGCCGGCCAGCGGCACGAAGGGCGCCACCGCCTGCAGCGCCGCAAAGAGGTTGAGGAAGTGGTCCTCGGCGCCGAAGATCACGCTCGGGCGCAGCAGCGTGGGGGCCAGGCCCGAGTCGCGAAGCACCTGCTCGCCCGCGGCCTTGCTGCGCAGGTAGCGCGAAGGCGCATCGGGCGCCACGCCCAGCGCGCTCACGTGCACGAGCCGCCCCACGCCCGCCTGCCGGCAGGCCGCCGCCAGGCGCCGCGGCAGCTCCACGTGCGCGCGCGCGAAGGCCGCCTCGTCGCCCTGGAGGATGGCCACGAGGTTGACCACCGCATGTGCGCCGCCCAGCACGCGCGTGAGCTGCGCGTCGTCGTGCACGCTGGCTTGCACGAGCTCCACGCCCGGCAGGCACTGGATGGCGCGCCCGTGCGCCAGGCGCCGCGTGGGCACGACCAGGCGCACGCCACCGGCGCCGGCGCGCGAGACGAGTTCGGCGCACAGGGCTCGGCCGACGAAGCCGGTGCCGCCGAGCAGGACGATGTGTGGAGGGATCATGGTGGGAGAGGTTGGGGAAGGGGGCCTGGCGTGCCAGCCGCAGGCTCAGGGCAGGTCCTTGTCGGGCGCCGGCGCAGCCGCGTCGCGCGGGCCGATCGAGCCGCCCAGCCGGCTGCGCAGCGTGGGCGTGGCATCCGGGCGCAGCACCGCGGTGTAGACGGTGGCGTTGGCCAGCACCTTCTTGACGTAGTCGCGCGTCTCGTTGAAGGGGATGCCCTCGGCCCAGGCCGCGGCCTCGAGCGTCGCTGCTTCGCGCCAGCGGCGCGGCCGGCTCGGGCCGGCGTTGTAGGC
>JBBAPJ010000115.1:0-5828 GCA_040400855.1 Rubrivivax sp. | reverse complement strand
GCGCCACGGGCTCGCTGCGCCTGGCCACCACCCTGCGCGACCTGGCCGACGTCTACCGGCAAGACAAGCCCAAGCTCACGCTCATCGAGGACACCGCCGCCATGCCCGCGCTGCGCGAGCGCGACGGCCACCCCGCCCCCGCCTACCGCTACCTGCGCCGCGTGCACTCGCGCCAGGACGTGGCCTACTGCGTGATCTCGATCCACCTGGACGAGCGGGTGTTCAAGCTCGCGCCGCGGCGCTTTCGCAGCGAGACCGTGGTCCCGGTGCTGCTGGACCTGCCGAAGGTGAAGATCGCACGCGCCTGGCAGACGCTGTCCATCGCAACGGCGGACCTCGAGGTGGCCCAGCTGCTGGAGCTGCCGCTGAATGCGCCGGTGGCCGAGGTGCGGCGCGTCTTCACCGCGCCCGACGGCACGGTGCTGTACCTCGGCGAGATCACCTACCGGGGCGACTACATCCACTTCGAAATGGACCTGGTGCCCTGATGCTGACCATTGACCGCCTGGATGCCTTCGTGCTGCGCAGCCCGATCGCCACGCCGGTGCAGACCTCCTTCGGGATCATGCGGGACCGCCCCGCGCTGTTCGTCCGCCTGACCGACCGCGAAGGCGCTCACGGCTGGGGCGAGGTCTGGTGCAACTTCCCCTCGGTGGGCGCCGAGCACCGCGCGCGGCTACTGGACAGCGTCTTCGCGCCGCTGCTGCTGGGCGTGGACTACGCCTCGCCTGCCGCAGCCTTCGAGGCCCTGACCGCGCGCACCGAGGTGCTGGCCATCCAGTCCGCCGAGCCCGGGCCCATCGCGCAGTGCATCGCCGGGCTCGACATCGCGCTGTGGGACCTGCACGCGCGCCGCCTGGGCCAGCCGCTGTGGCGGCTGCTGGGGGGCGCCAGCCCCGAGGTGCCGGTCTATGCCAGCGGCCTGAACCCCACGCAGCCCGAGCGGCTGGCGGCCGAGCAGCATGCGCAGGGCTACCGCGCCTTCAAGCTCAAGGTGGGCTTCGGCACGGACCGCGACCTGGGCAACCTGCGCGCGCTGCGCGAGGCCGTGGGCGACTGCGGCCTGATGGTCGACGCCAACCAGGCCTGGGACCTGCAAGCCGCCACCGAGCACGCCGCGGCCTTCGCGCCCTTCGGGCTGCGCTGGCTCGAGGAGCCGCTGCGTGCCACCCGCCCCTGGGACGAATGGCACACGCTGGCTGCGCGCGCACCCATGCCCCTGGCAGCCGGCGAGAACCTGGCCAGCCACGAGGCCTTCGCCCATGCGCTGGAGGCCCGCTGTCTGGGCGTGGTGCAGCCCGACCTGGCCAAGTGGGGCGGCTTCAGCGCCTGCCTGCCGGTGGCGCGCCAGGTGCTGGCGCGCGGGCTGCGCTACTGCCCGCACTTCCTCGGCGCGGGCGTGGGGCTGCTCGCCTCGGCGCACCTGCTCGCCGCCGCAGGCGGGGACGGCATGCTGGAGGTGGACGCCAACCCCAACCCCTTGCGTACGGCCACCTGCGGCCCCGTGGCGCAGGTGGCCGATGGCCGGGTGCGCCTGAGCGAGCGCCCCGGCCTGGGCGACGAGCCGGACCTCGCCGGCCTGTGCGACATGCTCGTGGCCCACTGAAGGCGCCCAGGCCCATGCGGACCATCTTCGTCCTCTTCGACTCCCTGGTGCGCAATGCGCTGGAGTGCTACGGCGGCACGGCCGTGGCCACGCCGCACTTCAAGCGCTTTGCCCAGCGCTGCGTCACCTTCGACAACCACTACACCGGCAGCCTGCCCTGCATGCCCGCGCGGCGCGACCTGCACACCGGGCGGCTGAACTTCCTGCATCGCAGCTGGGGGCCGCTGGAGCCCTTCGACCAGTCCTTCGCACAAGCCCTCCAGGCCGCAGGCGTGTACACCCACCTCGTGTCCGACCACTACCACTACTGGGAAGACGGCGGCTCGACGTACCACAACCGCTATTCCTCCTGGGAGTTCATCCGCGGCCAGGAGTGGGACAAGTGGAAGGCCCTGGTGCAGCCGCCGGTGGAGCGCTGGCGCGCGATGTACCACCCCATGCAACACCCCGCAGGGGGCTTTGCCGATCGCTCAGACGGACGCCTGCAGGCCATGGTCAACCGCTCCTTCATGCAGGCCGAGGAGGACTACTGCTGCCCGCGCACCTTTGCCGCCGGCTTCGAGTTCCTGGACCACAACCGCCACACCGACCACTGGCTGCTGCACCTGGAGTGCTTCGACCCGCACGAGCCCTTCCATGCGCCGGCGCGCTTTCGGGAGCGTTACCCCACGGGCTACACCGGGCCGCTGCTCGACTGGCCCCGCTACCAGCGCAACCAGGAGAGCTCCCAGGAAGTGGCCGAGCTGCGCGCGAACTACGCGGCGCTGCTGGCCATGTGCGACCACTACTTCGGCCGCCTGCTGGACTACCTGGACCGCCACGACATGTGGCGCGACACCGCCGTCGTGCTCAGCACCGACCACGGCTTCCTGCTGGCCGAGCACGACTGGTGGGGCAAGAACCGCATGCCCTTCTTCAACGAGATCGCGCACATCCCGCTGCTCATCCACCACCCGGCCTTCGCGCACTGCGCCGGCCAGCGGCGCCAGGCGCTCACGCAGACCACCGACCTCATGCCCACGCTTCTGGCGATGCACGGAGTGGCTGCCCCCGCGAGCGTGGAAGGCCACGACCTGCTGCCGCTGCTGGAGCAGGACGCCCCCGTGCGCGAAGCCGCGCTCTACGGCATGTTCGGCGCCGGCACCAACATCACCGACGGGCGCTACACCTACTTCCGCTACCCCGAGGACATGACGCGGCAGATGCTCTACGAGTACACGCTCATGCCCATGCACCTGAAGAACCTGTTCCACGTCGACGAGCTGCGCGGGGCGCAGTTGAGCGGCGCCCTCGGCTTCACCCAGGGTGTGCCGCTGCTGAAGGTGCCCGCCCGGCGTAACGCCAAGGGCCAGCCCACGGGCCACCAGGGCCAGGGCGGCGGCTACGAGGACACCACCACCGTGCTCTTCGACCTGCACAGCGATCCCGAGCAGCTCAAGCCCTTTCGTGACGAACGCATCGAGGCCCGGCTGCTCCAGCAGATGGCCGCGCTGATGCGCGCCAACGAGGCCCCGCCGGAGGCTTTCACGCGGCTGGGCCTGGCCCCTTGACCCACTGCCTTGAACCGCTTCGCTCCACCACCAACCCAGGAGACACCATGAAAAGCCCTCGTCAACCGAAGCCACCGGCTTGCACGAACCGACGCTCGGCGCTGCGGCGGCTGGCCACCCTGGCCGGGGGCGGTGCAGCGGCCCTGCTGGGTGTGCCCGCCCGGGCACAGGCCTACCCCGCCAGGCCGCTGCGCATCGTGGTGCCATGGCCAGCCGGTGGCCTGGTGGATGTGGCCGCCCGGCAGCTCGCCACGCGGCTGCAGGCCGGGCTCGGCCAGCCCGTGGTCGTCGAGAACCGCGTCGGTGCCGGCGGCTCCATCGGCGCGGATCTGGTGGCCAAGGCGCCGGCCGATGGCCACACGCTGCTCTTCAGTACCAGCGCGCTGACGATCAACGTGGCCATGCAGACCCGGCTGCCTTTCGAGCTGCAGCGCGACTTCGAGCCCGTGTGCCTGCTGGCCCACGCACCCTCGGTGCTGGTGGTGGGGCCCTCCATCAACCCGGCGTCGGTGCAGGAGCTCGTGGCGCTGGCACGCAGCCGCCCGGGGCGCCTGAGCTACGGCTCGGCCGGCGTGGGCTCGCCCGCGCACCTGGCGGGCGAGCTCCTCAAGTCGCTGCAGAAGCTCTTCATCGTGCACATCCCCTACACCGGCGCCCCGGCGGCGATGAACGACCAGCTCGCCGGCCGGCTGGACTTCCAGTTCGCCAACATCGCGGTGGCGCTGCCCCAGGTGCGCTCGGGCAAGGTGCGCGCGCTGGCCGTGACGGGCGCGCAGCGCTTCGCCGGGCTGCCCCAGGTGCCCACGATGGTGGAGGCCGGCGTGCCCAACTTCGAGGCCGACCAGTGGCTGGGCCTGCTCGCGCCGCGCGGCCTGCCTGCGGCCGTGCAGGCGCGCCTGGCCGCCGAGTGCCAGAAGGCGCTGGCCCAGGAGGAGTTGCGGGCAGCCCTGCTTCAGTCGGGCATGACGGCAGCGCCTGCGGGCACGCCCGCCGGGTTCGATGCGGCCATCAAGGCCGAGCTCGCCAAGTGGTCGGCCGTGGTCAAGGCCGCCAACATCCAGCCGGAGTGAGGCCGTGACACCGACACACGACAGCACCGCACGGGCCGGCCGGCCTCCCAACATCCTGCTGGTGATGGCCGACCAGCTCGCCGCGCCCGCGCTGCCTGCCTACGGCCACCGCCAGGTGCTGGCGCCCTACCTCGACGCGCTCGCGCGCCGGTCCGTCGTCTTCGACAGCGCCTACTGCAACTTCCCCATCTGCGCGCCCTCGCGCTTTTCCATGCTCAGCGGCCGGCTGCCGCACGCCATCGAGGCCTGGGACAACGCGAGCGAATTCCCGGCGGCCACGCCAACCATGGCGCACTACCTGCGCCACGCTGGCTACCGCACGATCCTGTGCGGCAAGATGCACTTCATCGGGCCGGACCAGCTGCATGGCTTCGAGGAGCGGCTGACCACCGACATCTACCCGGCCGACTTCGCCTGGACGCCCGACTGGACCCGTGGCCCCTCGCACCGCCCCACCGGCGTGAGCATGCGCCCCGTGGTCGAGTCGGGCCCGTGCATCCGCAGCATGCAGATCGACTACGACGACGAGGTGGAGTACCGCGCCGTGCAGCGCCTGCACGACCTCGCCCGCGCACCCGAGCAGCAGCCCTTCTTCCTCACGGTGTCCTTCACGCACCCGCACCCGCCCTTCGTGGCGCCGCAGCGCCACTGGGACCTCTACCGGCACGAGGCCATCGAGCCGCCACGGGTGGGCGAGATCCCCTACGAGGAACTCGACGAGCACAGCCGCTGGCTCTACGTCGCCCACGCGCAAGACCAGTACACCGTGACGGCCGAGCACGTGCGCAATGCGCGGCACGCCTACTTCGCGATGATCAGCTACGTCGACGAGAAGATCGGCAGCGTGCTGAGCACGCTGCAGGAGACGGGCCTGGCCGACGACACCGTGGTCGTGTTCGCGGGAGACCACGGCGAGATGCTCGGCGAGCGCGGCATGTGGTTCAAGCAGTGCTTCTTCGAGTGGTCGGCGCGCGTGCCGCTGATGGTGTCGATGCCGCGGCGCTTCGAGCCGGCGCGCGTGGCGGCGCACGTGTCGCTCGTGGACCTGCTGCCCACCTTCCTGGACCTCGCAGCCGAGGGCCGCCGGGTCGAGCCGGTGGACCCCCTGGACGGGCACAGCCTGCTGCCGCTGCTCACGGGCGCGGAGGCTGCGGCCGAGGACGCCACCGAGCGCATCGTCATCTCGGAGTACAGCTCAGAGGGCGTGTGTGCCGCCTCGCGCATGGTGCGCCAGGGCCGCCACAAGTACATCTACACCCGCGGGCTGCCGCCCCTGCTGTTCGACCTGCACAGCGACCCCGACGAGCTCGACAACCTCGCGGGCCGGCCCGAGTGGGCCGCGGTCGAGGCGGCGCTGCACGCCCGGCTCGTGCAGGACTGGGAACCCGAGGCGGTGCACCAGCGCATCCTCGCCAGCCAGCGCCGCCGGCTCTTCCTGGCCGAGGTGGCGGGCAGCTCGAGCTTGTACCCCAACTGGGCCTACCAGCCCTTCACGGACGAGTCCCGGCGCTTCATCCGCGGCTCCGGATCGGCCGGGCCCACGAGCGTCAAGGCGCGCGCGCGCTTCCCGTACGTGGAGCCGGTGAAGCCGGATCGGTGAGG
>JBBAPJ010000114.1:3773-6002 GCA_040400855.1 Rubrivivax sp. | reverse complement strand
CGGTGGAGAGCCGTTAGCTCCTGCGCTGCCCTGTGCAGTCCGGACCTTCCTCCAGCGCCGGGTTTCCCCGATCGCGCCAGCGGCGGTCTGGCTTGCTTCACGCGCGCATTGTCTCATCGATGCGCGGCCCCAGGAAGGACGAAGGCGCCCGGCGGACGTGCCGCAGGGCGCCTCGGGCGACGGGCGACCTGCCCGCCCCGGCTCACTGAGCCTGTTGCAGCGCGCGGATGCGGTCCTCGATGGGCGGGTGGCTCGAGAACAGCGCCATCAGGCCGCTGGGCTTGCTCGAGATGCCCATGTTCTGCACCGCCTTGGGCAGTTCGCCCGGCTCCAGCCCACCCAGGCGGGCCAGGGCGTTGATCATCGGCTGGCGGCGGCCCATCAGCTGCGCCGCTCCGGCGTCGGCCCGGTACTCGCGCTGGCGCGAGAACCACGCCACGACGACGGCCGCGAGCACGCCCAGCACGATGTCCAGCACGATCGTCGTGACGATGTAGCCGATGCCGGGGCCCTCGCGGTCGTTCTTCAGGATGACACGGTCGACGACGTAGCCGATCACGCGCGACAGGAACACGACGAAGGTGTTCATCACGCCCTGGATCAGGGTCATCGTCACCATGTCGCCGTTGGCCACGTGTGCGACCTCGTGGCCGATCACGGCCTCGACCTCCTCCTTGGTCATGCCCTCGAGCAGCCCGGTGGAGACGGCCACGAGCGCCGAGTTCTTGAAGGCGCCCGTGGCGAATGCATTCGGTTCGCCCTGGTAGAGCGCGACGTCGGGCATGCCGATGCCGGCCTTGTCGGCAAACTGGCGCACGGTGCCCACGATCCAGCGGTGCGTCGGGTCGGCGGAGTCGTTGATGATGACGGCACCCGTGGACCACTTGGCCATCGGCTTGCTCATCAGCAGCGAGATGATCGCGCCGCCAAAGCCCATCAGCAGCGCGAAGCCCAGCAGCGCGCCCAGGTTCAGGCCGTTGGCGGTGAGGAACTTGTTGACCCCGAGCAGGCTCGCGGTGATGCCCAGCACCACCATCACGGCCAGGTTGGTCACGACGAACAGGACGATGCGCTTCATGGCGGGGCCGCTCCTTTGCGGCGACGCTTGGTTGAGGACAGTGCGAGATGTTAGGGCGCGGCCGCCGAATTCAAGAAGGTTGCCCCGCGCTATCCCACGGGTGGCAAGGGGATAACCCGGGTGTGCCGGGCCTCAAGCCTGGCGCAGCCGCCAGTGCAGGGTCTCTCCGGCGCGCAGCGGCTTGATCGTCGCGTCGCCAAAGGGCATTGCCTCGGGGAGTTGCCAGTCGGTGCGATCGAGCGTGACGGTGCCGCTGTTGCGAGGCAGGCCGTAGAAATCGGGCCCGTGGAAGCTCGCAAAGGCTTCCAACCTCTGGAGCGCCCCGGCCGCCTCGAACGCCTCGGCATACAACTCCAGCGCCGCAGGGGCCGTGAAGCACCCCGCGCCGCATACCGACTGCTCCTTGAGAGCCGCAGCATGCGGCGCACTGTCGGTGCCCAGGAAGAACTTCGGGCTGCCCGAGGTGGCGGCTTGCACCAGCGCCTGGCGGTGTACCTCGCGCTTGAGCACGGGCAGGCAGTAGTAGTGCGGCCGCATCCCGCCGACGAACAGGGCGTTGCGGTTGTAGAGCAGGTGGTGAGCAGTGATCGTGGCCGCGGTGCGGGCGTCCGAATCGGCCACGTACTGCGCCGCCTCCTTCGTCGTGATGTGCTCGAAGACGACCTTGAGCTCGGGAAAGTCGCTCCGCAGCGGTTGCATCACGCGCTCGATGAAGACGGCCTCGCGGTCGAAGATGTCGATCTCGGAGTCGGTGACTTCGCCGTGCACGAGCAGCAGCAGCCCCTCGCGCTGCATCGCCTCGAGCGTGCGGTAGGTGCGGCGCACGTCCGTGACGCCCGAATCGCTGTTCGTGGTCGCGCCGGCCGGGTAAAGCTTGAGTGCCACAACCCCTGCCTCGCGCGCGCGCCTGATCTCCTCGGGCGGGGTGAGGTCGGTCAGGTACAGCGTCATCAGCGGCTCGAAGGCCGTGCCACGCGGGCAGGCCGCCAGGATGCGCTCGCGGTAGGCCTGCGCCTGCACGGCCGTCACCACCGGCGGCCTCAGGTTGGGCATCACGATGGCGCGCCCGAATTGGCGTGCCGTGTAGGGCACCACGGCCTCGAGCGCCGCGCCGTCGCGCAGGTGCAGGTGCCAGTCGTCCGGGCGGGTGA
>JBBAPJ010000114.1:0-3673 GCA_040400855.1 Rubrivivax sp. | reverse complement strand
ACGCACATCCCGGGGTACAGGCGCGAGCGGTCCAGCTGGGGGTCACGCTCCATGAAGGCCGGCGAGGCGGGCAGCGCACGTGGCTCAGCGGTGGGCAGCAGTGGCACGTACGCACCCTCGCCCACGCCCACCAGCACCTCGCCCAGCCTGTTGCTCACGGACACGAGGCCCTCGAAGACCGCCACGTAGACCCCGGGAGCCGGTTGCTCGGCCACTGACGGCGGCCGGCTGCGTTCCAGCGGAATCTCCAGCGGATCCGTCGGGGCGGCCCCCGGAGATCCCGAAGGCAGCGGCGCTGGAGGTGTATCCGCGCCCTGCTCGCCATCCTCGGTGGGCACATCCAGCGGATCGATCGCGGCGGATGGACCGTCTTCCCACGCGTGACTCGAAACTCCGCCCAAGGCACCCGCCATCTCCCCGCCCGCCGGCGGCGGCACCTGGGATGTCGGCAGCGGGTTCGATGCCGGGCTGGCCGGTGAGGGGTTGACCGCAGGAGGCGAAGCCGGCGTGCCGGGCGCAGGGGGCGCGGGTGAAGGCGCAGAAGGATTCGGCTCCACCAGCCGCTCGGGCCGGCCGGCACCCAGCGGCCGCGGACCGCTTTCGGTCAACACGTCGCCACGCCCCTGTCGCAGCAACACCGTTGCAACCTCGCAGGCATAGGCCTGTGCCGGCGCCGGGGCGTCGCAACTGATATCCAGGGCGGCCTCAGGCCTCAGCCCGACGGTGTTTCCGGCGTTCACCAGCAGGCCGTACAGCCGGGCGGCCACCCGAGGTCCGGACGCCACCCGCATCCCGCCCTGGATGAGGTCCAGCCGTACCGCGCGGCGCCCGAGGTCGTCCTCGACCGAGCGCAGGCCGAGCACCGAGCGTGGCGCCAGGACGATGCGCGTGCCATCGTCCAGCCCTATCAGCGCCTGTTCGTCGTCGGTGGCCACCACGTCCCCGAGCAGGAGCATCGCCCCGGCGGCTGCACGGTCCACCGTCTCGCCGCGCTGGCGTCTCACAGGCGTGCCGGTGGCCACGACCTGGCCGAGCCGGCGCGACTGCGGCAGCACCCCTTCTGCACCCTCGACCCGCTCGCGCGCGCAAGCCTCGTCGCAGATGCGCACCGCGAAGTCGGTGCCGCGGATGCCGATCGTGGCGTCACCCACGCGCATCTCGAAGCTGCGCGGGTTGCGCTTGGCGATCTCGCCCGACACCTTGCGCAGCCAGCCTTGCAGCAGCTGCACGGCCATTTCGTCTTGCTGTGCCTCCTCGGCCCGGTAGCGAAAGCTGCGCACCGTGAGCGCCGTCTCCGGCCGCAGCGCCACGCGCGAGCCGTCGCCGAAGACGATCACCGCGAAAGCCCCCTTCTGCGTGCCCACGGTTTCGCCGACGGAGAGCCTGGCGCCCGCTTGAAGGATTCGCACGTCGCCGCCTGCGGCCTGCGCGAAGACCACACCCACCGCCGTGCGAATTTCGGCCGCAGGCTGCTGGGCCCGTGCGGGCGTGAGCGATGCACCGACCAGCGCCAGCACGAGCAGCAGGCGCCACCACCCCGCCAAGCCGTGCCTCAGCATCCGCTGCCCGGGCGCTCGCGCACGAGGCGGTCCACCTCGCGCGTGGCAGGGTTCACCACGGTGGTCGCCGACGCGGGTTCGAACTCCAGCGAGCGCACGCCGCCGCGGATCTGGGCAGGCCGCGCCTCGACGAAGGGCTGCTCCAAGGGGCCTGCGGCCGTCACGGGAGCCGGCGGGCCCACGCCGTCACCGGACGGGCGGAAGCGCTCCTCCTCTTCTTGCGAGGCGTTGCCAGCCTTGGTGACGATGTTCAGGCCGGGATCGCCTGGCCCGCCGCCCTGCGGTCCGGGCGAATCCAGTGCGGCAACGGTCGGGGGCGTGGGAATCGGCGGCGCAGGCGGCTCGGGCGGCTTGACGGCAGTCAGCATCGCATCCACCTGCTGCACGGCCACCGGCCGCGCCGCAATGACCCCGCCTGGCGTGGCCACCAGAAGGGCCGACCAGGGCAAGGCCGCCAGCAGCGGGTCGTCGTTCACGAAACGCGCAAACCCTCCAACGAGCGCACCCCCCACCCGCAGGAACGTGATCTGCTCGGCGCCGGTCGCGCGAAAGCCACCATGGCTGGACAGGCGCAGCGTGCCATCCAGGCTCGCCTGGCCCGCGACATCCAGGAAGTCGAAACGGCCCGGCTGGGTTCCACCGATCTCGACCGCCGTCGTCGAGCCTGGCCCCAGGCTGAGGTTGCCTGTCACCGCGATCGAACCTGGCGAGTACCCGGGCGCCAGGATCGCCGAGCCCACCACCAGGTTGCCATCCAGGGTGCCGGAGCCGGCAAGTTCCCCACCCTCGATCGCCACGCCCGCGCCAGCGGCCACCGCAAGCGTTGGCACCGGCGCGCCTTCGGCACCCAGCATCGTCGTGCCAGCCGTCTGCCGGAAGCCGCCCTGCACGGTGGCCACGGCGCCCGGCAGCAGCGTGAAGCGCCCGGCGTTCGTCACGGGGCCGAGCCGGCTGGCGCCGCCCACGGTCACCGCCCCACCTTCGTTGAAGAGCGCGTTGTCCAGCGCTGCGTCCACGACCGTAAGCGTGCCGCGATTGGTGAAGTCTCCACCCCCTAGTACGGACCGACCCGTGAGGTCCCAGTTGACGCCAGTGGCCACGGTGATCCCGGCACGGTTGTCCACGCGCTGGGCTGACAGGCCAGAGGCCGCCACGACGAGGCCGCGCGCTGCAGTCAGCTCCTTCAGCGACACGGCCGGTGCAGCCGCATCGAAGGTGACCGGACCCCCTGCTGCGGCCGGCAGCAGCACGCTGGTGACGTTGGCGCCTTCGGGCCGCACGTCCCAGTTGGCCGGATCGCTCCACAGGCCACTCGCCGCACCGGTCCAGGTGGAGAGGGGACGCACGGCGATGCTTGCCCGGGCGCTGGCCGAGGCCGCGTCCAGCCGGTAGTTGGCCGCATCGGCCCCGGACAGCGCCAGCGCGCTGACCGCCACGGCCTTGTCGGCTCCGACGCTCTTGTCGGAGAAGTCGGCCACCAGGCGGGCAAGATCGATCGCCACGGCGTCGCCCACGATCAGGCCCTCCAGTGAGCCGGCCGTGACCTGGGCGGTCGTGGTGCCGTCGTAGACCTTGTCGGCCACGGTCAGGGGGCCCAGCACCACGCCCTTTGGGCTGATGGAGGCTGTCGCCTGCGCGGTGCTGCTGCCCAGGCTGTAATTGCCTGCATCCGTGCCCCCCAGGCCGAGCCCGCTGACGGTGACGGTCTTGCCCGTGCCGGCGTTGCGGTCCGCAAAGGCCGCCAGCGCCGACGAGATCGTCACCGACACGGCATCGCCGGCCAGCACGCCCTGGACCTGCGCCTCCTTCACGGTGGCCGAGGTGGTCCCGTCGTACACCTTGTCGGCCACGGTCAGCGCGCCCACCGCGATCGGGCGCGGATCGATCGTGGCCTGAGCGGTCGCCGTGCTCGAGACCAGCGTGTAGTTCTGCGCGTCCTGCCCGCCCAGCGTGATACCGGTGACGTTCACCGTCTTGCCGGTGCCCGCGTTCTTGTCGGCGAAGGCTCCAGTGGCCGTGGCTACCGCGAGCTGGTCGCCTTGGATCATCCCGGCAAACCCGGCACCACTGGTCGTCAGCACCGCTGTCGTCGTGCCGTCATACGTCTTGTTGCC
>JBBAPJ010000113.1:0-6126 GCA_040400855.1 Rubrivivax sp. | reverse complement strand
GTGGACATCGTGCGCGGCGAGAAGCGCCGCCGCCTGCACAAGGCCTTCCTGCGCTGGCACGACCCGCGCAACTGGCCGATGCTGCGCGAGGCGCTCAAGAAGATGGGCCGCGCCGACCTCATCGGCAACGGCCGGCACCAGCTGATCCCGACCTACCAGCCCACGACCGAAGAGGGCTACACCAGCGCGCGGCGCAAGAACTCCACGCCGGCCGGGGCCAAGGTGTCCACCGTCACGCGCGGGCGGGTGCTCACGCAGCACACGGGGCTGCCGCCGCGCAAGACGCGCTAGCCGAGCCCGGCCTCCCGGGCCGCGACCCACCTCAGCGTGGCGGCACCCAGGTAGCCTTCACGCACGGGCGCGCCGGGCGCGGGCTCCCAGCACACGGCGGTGATCGGCACCGCGGTGTCGAGGCCGGCCTGGGCCGCTTCCCGCAGCGCCCTTGCCCACGCGTCGATCAGGCCTGGCTGCCGCTCGGCGGGGTCGGGGAGCAGGTAGACGAACCTCGAGCCCGGTGCCGCCTGGAGCAAGCCCCCGACCGATGCCTCGATGCACCCCTGGGCATCGGTGGTCTCCTCGATCGTCTCGAGCCTCAGGGCCGGGGCCTGGCCCGGGTGGCCGGCTGCCGGCTGCTCGGGCGCAGCCGCACCCTGCGGCCTGACCCACCCGATCGTGAAGCGCCAGCCCTCGGGCCCGACGGGGGGAGCCAGGTCGCGTGCGAGCAGGGCCACGAACTGCCCGGCCAGCCGTCCCGCCCCGTGCACCCGCAGTTGGACCGTGCCGGGCAGCCCGGCGCGCAGGCCCTCGAGCAGCTCGGCAGCCAGACGGCGGGCCAGTGCGGCCAGGTGCGGCGCGCCGGGATCATCGTCGCCGGGCGGTGCTGCGGCGGGCTGGGTGCGGCTGGCGACCAGCACCCGGCGCTCGTGCTCCGGGGCCCGGTTGCGCAGGTAGTCCACGAGGCTCGTCACCTGGTCGCGGTCCTTGTCCGCCTCGTGCCGGGGCAGGTAGGCGAAGGGCACGAGGGTGCTGCGGTCGCCCTGCGAGGCTTCATGGCCGAGCCGGCTGCCCTGCAGCGCCTTCTCGCTGGCCCAGCGCGCGTGCTCCATGCGGGCGAGCCGGTCGAGTTCCTCCTCGCCCCAGGGCTCGGCGGGCTGCGCCGAGCCTGGCTGCGCCAACTGCCGACCCGCCGCCCGCAGCTTGATCTCGAAGTGGTCGCCCGCCCAGCGGTTGGACGCCCGGTGGGCTTCCGGCAGGCTCTCCCAGGCCGCGAGCCCGGGGGCCGTCGAGCCCGAACGCTGCTGGTAGTCCGCGTGCACGGCGCGTGCGAGGCTGTCGTCCAGGTCCTCCATGAGGCTGCCCAGCAGCGGCGTGCCTGCAAGCGTGCCCGCGCCCGTTCCCGTGCTCCGGCTGGCGGTGGACAGCGAGAACACCTCCACCCGGCCGCGGCTGTCGGGGTCGGCGTCGAACTCCTCCTTCAAGTCGGCCAGTGCCTGGCCGCCGGGCGGGTCGAGCACCACGATCCTCGGCGTCTCGCGCGGCGACCACACCTGCAGCAGCAGCCGGGTCATGCGCAGGTTGAAGACCTCGTCCTTCGTGCACACGTAGACCATCGTCACCGGCGGCTGGCCTTGCAGCCACGCCCGGATGGCGCCGGGCTGCAAGCCTGCGGCAGCAGCCGCCATCCGCCTGACGCCCAGCACCCGGTCCAGCAGCGCAACGCGGGCCTGCAGGCGCGGCCAGTTCGGGCTGGCCGGATCGTCCACGATGCTGACGCAGGCCTGCAGCCCGCTGCCGTAGTGGGCGAGGTGGGCCATGCGCACGAGCAGGGCCTGGCCCACCGTTCCCAGGCCCACCAGCAGCACATGCACGCGGCGGTCCGGGTGCCGGGCCACGGGTTCGTCCGGTGCAAAGCGCGTGAGCAGGTGCCGCGCCACGAGCTCGGAGGGGTTGAAGGCCCGCACACGGTGCAGCCGCTCGCGACTGAAGAAGGCCTCCAGTGAGGGCACGTCCTGCTCCTCGGCAGGAGGCACCATCACCCGGCAGGCCAGGCCCGCGCCGCCCTTGGACAGCGCCGCCTGCGTGAGCACGACGTTGTCCTCGAAGGAGTCGCGCATCGCCACCAGCCAGCGGGCCCGGCCGATGCAGGCCAGCCGCAGGATCTCCGAGCCTGGCGGGTTGTCCGGCAGCACGTGCACCCCGGCAAGCCACAGCCTGCGCATCGTCGCCGCATCCAGCCCGGGCAGGCACAGCACGACGCTGAGCCGGTCCGCGCTCGACTCGGCGAGCTCCAGGGCCAGCTGGGCGCGCCCCGACAGGGCAGGGCCCGCGACGATGACGAGGTGCTCGCGGCACAGCCGTTGCACGAACCAGCCTTCGAGCCGGAAGCCCACCGCGGCCATGTAGGCGGCGATACCGGCCCAGGCGACCGTGATGGCGAACAGCAGGTGCCACAGCTTGTTCCACACGCCCTTGTCGTTGGACTGCGCGGTGGCCGTCTCCAGCATCGCCATCCAAAGCCCGGTGCTGCCCTCGCTGGCGGCAAGCCTGTCGAGCAGCGCCAGCGTGAAGCACGTGACGGTGGCCACCACCAGGACCGGCAGGCCCCAATCGTGCAGCCGCAGCAGCGCCCGGGTCACGAGGGCGTGCAGCACGTGCCGCAGGCCGGGGCTCGAAGCGGGTGCGCTCATGTGGGCAGGGCGTTGTGCCCCAGGTGCTCGAGCACGAGCGGCAGGAAGGCGCGCCGGAAACGCCTGGCCAGGAAGTGGCCGGCCAGGCCTTCGCGCGAGACCGGCAACCGGGCCAGGGCCTCGTTGCCGGGCGACGGCGCGCCGCCTGCGCGCGCCTGGTCGATCAGCGCACCCAGCGCCGTGACGGCCGCCAGGTCGAAGATGGCGCCTGCCGAATTCGGGTCGCTCGCGCCTTGCAGCATCTGCCCGGCCGTGGCCAGCAGGTCGCGGGCCTCCTCGATGCGCCCGGCGGGCAGCAGGAGCCGGGCCAGGCTCGCGTGGCCGATGGCGGCGTGGTGGCGCGCGCGCATCGAGTTCGGCGTGCTGGCCAGCGCCTGCTGAAGCACCTGCAGGCACGCCCGGTAGGCAGCGGTCGCGCCCTCCAGATCGCCCTGCAGTGCCAGCGTGTCCGCCACGAAGTGGTGCGCCGCCGCGAGGTCCTGCTGCCACCCGGCGTTTGCAGGGTCCTGCAGCACGAGCTGCGTGCGGATCGCCAGCCCCATTCGATGGCGACCGAGCGCCTCGTCGACCTGACCCTGTGCGGCCAGCACCTCGCCCACGCGGTGCAGCGCACCCGACAGGTCGCGCTGCGCCCCAGCCAGCGTGGGATCCTGGCGCAGCAGCCCCTCGCGGATCGCCAGCGCCTGCGCGAAGGACTCGAGCGCACCGGCCAGGTCGCCCTCGGCCTGCCGCACATCGCCCAGGCAGGTATGGCTGACCGACAGGCTTCTTTGCCAGTTGGCGTCCTCCGGGGCCAGGGCTGCCAGGCGCTGCGTGATCGACAGGTCCTTGGCGAACTCCGCCTGCGCCTCGGCCAGGCGGCCCTGCGCCTCGAGCATGGCGCCCACCCGGTTGTGGCCCACGAGCAGGTCGCGCTGCCGGGCCACGTTGGCCGGATCCTCGTCGGCCAGGCGTTGCCGGATCGCGAGCGCGGCGCGGTAGACCTCGAGCGCGCCGCCGAGGTCACCCTGGGCCTGCATCACGTCGCCCGTGCGGATGAGCCCCACGGACAGCGTGCGCTGCGCCTGGGCATCGTGCGGGTGACGGTCGATGATCGCCTGCGTGGCCGACAGCGCCTTGCGGTAGTCGGCCAGGGCGCCAGGCAGGTCGCCCTGGGCCTGCAGCGCGTCCCCGATGCGAAAGCACACGGCTGCCACTTCCGCCTGGGCCTGCGCCTGCGCGTCGGCCGGGGCCTGCGCCACGAGCGTCTCGGCCAGCGGCAGCGCGCGGCGCACTTCCTGCAGCGCGGCCGAACTCTTGCCGCAGGCCAGGTACAGGTCTGCCAGGTGCCGCAGGCGGCCGCAGGCCAGGGTCACGGGCTGCGCGGAGGAAGCCGCCAGGCCGGGTTCACCGTCGAGGCCGGCCAGGGCCGTGCGCGCCGCGTGCTCGGCCGGCTCGAGCGCGCGCTCGAGCTTCAAGGGCTGCCAGTGCCGCGAGACGTCGAAGGCCAAGCGGTCCATGGCGGTGTGGTCGCCCACGGCCTTCAGCAGCCCCCACAGGCAGCGGCACACGAAGCCGTGCCGCGCGCCCGCGTCCCAGCGCGCCAGCACCTGGGCTGCCAGCGCGCCGACGTCGGGCTGGGCCGCATGCGGGCCGGCCACCGGCATGCGCGTCACCTCGTGCACGCCGGTCAGCCAGCGGCGCAGGCTGGTGTGGGAGAGCCTGGCCGTGTCCCACTCGTCATCCCATCCGGCTTCGGCCCGCGCAACCACCACCAGCGAGCCCAGGCCGGCCAACTGCTGGCGCACCTCCAGGCTCGAGCGAGCCGTCGCGCCCGCGAGGATGGCCAGCGGAACCGGCTCGGGCGCGGCCAGCAGCAGCCGCAGCACGGGCAGCTGCTCGGCCCGGTAGGCCGCCAGGTCGGCAAAGCGCCGGGCAAAGCTCTGGCGGTAGAAGCCGGTCATGCCCGCGGGCAGGTCCACCGCGTCGTCGGGCTCGCACCGGCCATCGCGCACGTCCTCCAGCAGCAGCGTCACGTAATGGAAGGCGCCCTCGCTGCGGTCCAGGATGCGCTCGACCTTGTCCGGGTCGACGGCCTTGCCCCGCGGGCCGAGGATCTCCTGCAGTTCGCTCTCCAGGTGCTGGCGCAGGTCCGCGCGCTGCTCGGGGTCGCTGCCGCTGAGGGCGAGCACGGGCAGCCCGTGCAGCCACGCCTGCACCTCCACGTCCGGGCGGCTCGTCACGAGCAGCCGCAGCCACGCGGGCAGGCGGCTCCACTGCGTGGCCACGAGTTCGGCCAGCGGGTTGCTGCCGTCCGGAAGGGTCGCTTCGTCCAGCGCGTCGATCACCACCAGGCAGGCACGCTGCGGCGGCGGGAAGTTGCGCGCCAGGGGGCCCACCAGCAGCGTGTCGAACAGGGCGCGCGGGTCCTTCGTCACCTCGCGCTCGAGTTCGAGGTGCCCCAGGCGCTGCCGGTACAGGTCCAGGCGCTGCGAGAGCTGGTAGGCGATGGAGAGCACGGCGCGTGCCGGGTCGGCCTTGTCCTGGTGGCCCGCCACGCAGAAGTGCATCGCCCCGGTCTCGCCCCAGCGGTGGGCGAGCGTGGCCGCAATGGCGCTCTTGCCCAGCCCGGGCGTGCCGGTGAGCCACAGGCGCTGTGCGCCCGCAGGGTCGTCCAGCCACTGCGTGAGGCGGGCAAAGAGGCGGCTGCGGCCGTGGAAGCGCGCCACGTGGTGGAGGATGTCGCCGTCGTAGTTCAGGGGCTGCAGGTGCCGCAGCAGCCGTTGCTGGCCGCCCTCGAAGTCGAGCTTGTCCTCCTCGATCGCCTCGCACAGGCGGGCCAGGCGCTGCGTGAAGCGCTCGGCCTTCTCGGCCGCCGGCACCGCGTCGCGCCAGTCCAGGTACTGGATGCGGCAGATCGAGGTGGGCGCGCCCTCCGGTACCTCGGCCAGCAGCAGCGGGATGATGGGCTTTTGCTGCTCCATCGCCTTGGCGATCTCGTTGAGGCAAAAGCCATCGGGCCGCCGCACCGAGTGCGGCGTCATCGTCAGGACAACGCGGTCGCACCAGGCCAGGCCCTTCTCGATGCGCATCTCCCAGTCCAGGCCGATGCCCAGCTGCTCCTCGTCGAACCACACCTCGTGGCCGCGGGCGCGCAGCGCGTCGCGCAGCGCCCTGACCTCGCTCACGTAGCCGTCGCGCCCGTAGCTCAGGAAGAGCTTGAGGGCGCGCACGGCAGGCGCTGCGGGCGTGGCACCCGCGGCTCCTGCCCCGGCCTCACCCTCGAAAGCCAACTCGCACTCTGCGCAGTAGTAGCAGCCGCGCTTCTTGCTGAAGGCGGCCGGCTCCTGGCACTGCGGGCATGGCAACGGGCTCAACGGGCCGTCCTTGGCGTCGGGCTGCGATGGAGCGGGCGCGCCGGCCCGCTTCCTCTACGGGGCCAGTTTATTTCAAGGCCCCG
>JBBAPJ010000112.1:2552-6253 GCA_040400855.1 Rubrivivax sp. | reverse complement strand
GTGTCGCCCTGCAGGTAGTTCATCACCATGTAGACGGTCTCGTTCTCGCGGAAGAAGTTCAGCACCGAGACCACACTGGGGTGGCTGATCTGCGCAAGCGAGCGGCCTTCTTCGAAGAAGCTCTTGAGGCCCAGGCGATAGAGTGGCTGCTTGTCGGGCTTCACGCGTGGCGTGAGCTCACCGGGCGAGCGCTCGGCCAGCGACCCCGGCAGGTATTCCTTGATCGCCACCATCTGGTGCCGGTCATCCTCGGCGAGGTAGACCACGCCGAAGCCGCCTGCGGCGATGCGCTTGATCACCCGATATCCGCCGACGACCGTGCCCGCAGCCAAGGGGGCGGGTCTGGGCTTTGTCATAATGAATCGAGACGCGCCGCGGCTGCGAAAGTGATGACCGTTTATAGCATGACGGGGTACGCCAGCGTGCTGGCCACAGCCCCTGCGCCCGCCGGCGCTGCCAACTACTTGGCACCTTCCGGGGCACCTGCCCTGTCCCTCGAGCTGCGCTCGGTGAATGGGCGCTTCCTGGACCTGTCCTTCAAGCTCCCGGACGAGCTGCGCGCGCTCGAGCCCGCGCTGCGCGAGATCGTCACCGCCGGCCTGCGCCGCGGCAAGGTGGAGCTGCGCGCGGCGCTGCAGCGCGAGGCCGAGGCGGGCGTGCCGCAGCCCTCGGCCGAACTGCTCGAACAGCTCGCCCGCGCCGACGACCTCGTGCGTGCGCGGCTGCACGATGCGCGCCCGCTGTCGGTGCAGGAGGTGCTGCAGTGGGCGCGGGTGGCGAGCGCTTCGGGCGCCCCAGCGGGCGAACACGCTGAACCCCGGGAGGCCACTGCCCCCGATTCCCACATCCTCGACGCCGCCCGCCGCGCGGTGCAGGGCCTGCGCGAATCCCGTGCGCGCGAGGGCGCGAAGCTCGCGCAGATGCTGCTCGATCGCATCGCCGCGCTGCGCGCGCTCGCCGCGCGCGCCGCCCCGCTCGTGCCCGAGGCCATCGCGCGCCAGCGCGAGCGCTTCCTCGAGCGCTGGCGCGAGGCGCTGCAGGCGGCTCAGCCCGCTTCATCCGCCGAGGCCGGCCGCTCCGGCGCCGCCCCCGTGCCCGAAGCCGCCGCGCAAGACCGGGCGCTCAGCGAGGCCGCCGCCTACGCGCTGCGCATCGACGTGGCCGAGGAGCTCTCGCGCCTGGGCGCCCACCTCGACGAGATCGAGCGGCTGCTGCACGCTGGCGGCGAGCTCGGCAAGCGGCTCGACTTCCTGATCCAGGAGCTGCACCGCGAGGCCAACACGCTGGGCTCCAAGGCCGCCTCGCTCACCCTCACCGCCATCAGCGTGGACATGCGGGTGCTCGTGGAGCAGATGCGCGAGCAGGTGCAGAACATCGAGTGAGGCCCCGGGGCGCGGCGCCGGCACACCCTGATTACCGCTCAGTCACTTTTCTCTTGACTGCCCGCCAGCAGGCATTAGAATTACCGAAAGGTAACTTCAGGCACCTGCCATGCCGCCCCCGGCTCAAAACTTACCGATCGGGCACTTTGCGAGTGCAGAGTCACCGATCCACTCCTCCTTGGAACTGGGCGTCGTCATCCGCGAGCAGCGCAAGCGGCTGGCGCTGAAGCAGCTCGACCTGGCCGGGCTGGGCAACACCGGCAACCGCTTCATCGTCGACGTGGAGAACGGCAAGCCCACCGTGCAGCTGCAGAAGGTGCTGGACCTCATGGACCTGCTGGGCCTGGAGGTGGTGGTGCGCACCAAGGCCTCTCGCTCCCCGCCGTCCATGTGAGGCCAGGGTGATGCAGGAGCGGCCCGCCAGGCTGGACGTCTACTGCGGCAGCGACCGGGTCGGCACCGTGCATGACAGCGCGCCGCTGGCCTTCGAATACGCGCCCGGCTGGCTGGGCACACCAGGCAGCCGATCGCGCATGTCGCTGGCCGCCATTGCCTTGCAAGCCGGCCGCCAATCCACGCCCGAGGTGCAGGCCTTCTTCGAGAACCTGCTGCCCGAGGGCGAGCTGCGCGACTACCTGGCCGCCCAGCGCCAGGCGTCCACCCTGTTTTCGTTGCTGCTGGAGATCGCCGGCGACACGGCGGGTGCCTTCGTGCTGGTGCCGCCGGGGCAGACGCCCCAACCGCCCCGCTACGAAGCCACGAGCTGGGAGGCCATCGCCATGATCCTGGCCAGGCGTTCAGCTGCGGCGATCGACATCCACGAGCCAGGCGCCCGCATCTCGCTGGCCGGCGCACAGGACAAGACCAGCCTGGCGATCTTCGGCGACGGCATCCCGCGGCTACCCAAGGGCACCTCGCCGTCCACGCACATCCTCAAGCCCAACATCCGCCGCCTGGCCAAGGTCTGGCACTCGGCTGCGAACGAGGCCATCGTGATGCGCGCCGCCCAGCTGGCCGGACTGCCGACGGCTGAGGTCTTCTACGAACCGCACACCGAAGCCTGCGTCGTGCGCCGCTTCGACCGCCAGCTCCGGCCCGACGGCACGCTGGCCAGGCTGGTGCAGTACGACCTGTGCCAACTGGCCGGCACCGTGTCGGAGCGCAAGTACGAGAAGGAAGGCGGCCCGGGCCTGGCAGCCTGCGCGGAACTGGTCCGCCGCTACAGCGCGCAGCCCGCCGTCGACCTGCGTCACCTGGTGCGCTGGGTGTTCTTCAACCTGTACGTCGGCAACCACGACAGCCATGCCAAGAACCTGTCGCTCTACAGCGCGCCTGGCCGAGGCGTGACGCTCACGCCGTTCTACGACCTGATGTGCACGCGCCTGTACCCCGGGCTGTCGCCCGAGTTCGCGTTGGCCATCGGGGGCGAGGTCAGGCCGGGCGAGATGGGTGCGCAGCACCTGGCGCTGATGGCCGGGCAGCTTGGCATGCAACCGCGCTTCCTGGCTCGACAGGCGCGCGACATGGCTGACCGCGTTCCGGCATCCATCGGCCAGGCCGTGCTCGAGATCGCGCCGTTGCTCACGCCGTCGGCACGCACCCTCGCCCAGCGGCTCGAGCGCTTCGTCTCGTCGACCACCAAGAAGCTGGCTGCGCGCCTGACCGCGTGACGGCAGGCGCCCCGCGTAGACTCCCGCCATGGACACCCCCGGCAACCTCTTCTGCGTAGCCGCCCCGAGTGGTGCGGGCAAGTCGAGCCTGGTCAAGGCGCTGCTCGAGCTCGACTCGCACCTGGCGGTATCCGTCTCGCACACCACGCGCGCACCGCGCGGGCAGGAGCACAACGGGCGCGAGTACTGGTTCATCGACGAGCCCACCTTCCGCGGCATGATCGAGCGCGGCGAGTTCTTCGAGTGGGCGCAGGTGCACGGCAACCTCTACGGCACCTCGCGCATCGCCATCCAGGATCGCCTCTCGCGCGGGGAGGACGTGGTGCTGGAGATCGATTTCCAGGGCGCGCTGCAGATCAAGAAGATCTTCCCGCACGCGGTGCTCATCTTCATCCTGCCGCCGAGCTGGACGGAACTTCGCCAGCGCCTGGAGCGCCGCGGCGAGGACGGGCCGGAGACCATCGAGCGCCGCATGGCCAACGCCCGGCTCGAGGTGGCGCAGGCGCGGCACTTCGATTTCGTGATCGTCAACAGCCTCTTCGAGACGGCGCTGTTCGACCTCAAGACGGTCGTGCACTCCCAGCGCCTGCGCTACGCGTCGCAGCAGCGCAGCCGCAGCACGGTGTTCTCGGCGCTCGGGCTGCTCTAG
>JBBAPJ010000112.1:0-2452 GCA_040400855.1 Rubrivivax sp. | reverse complement strand
CGCGTCGCAGCAGCGCAGCCGCAGCACGGTGTTCTCGGCGCTCGGGCTGCTCTAGGCGTCCGCGCCGCTCGCGGCACCCGGTACATGCCCGTGCGGTAGAATGTTGGGTTACCCGCCAACCGCAGAGCAGAGTCCCATGGCCCGCATCACCGTCGAAGACTGCCTCACCAAGGTCCCGAACCGGTTCCAGCTCGTGCTCGTGGCCACGTACCGCGCGCGCATGCTCAGCCAGGGCCATGCGCCGAAGGTGGAAGCGCGCAACAAGCCGGGCGTGACGGCGCTGCGCGAGATCGCTGCCGGTGAGGTCGGTGTGGAGATGCTGCGCCGCGTGCCGATCTGAGCGCTAGGATCGAGGCTCCTGTGAGGAGCCCCGATCCATGTCGATCTCGAGAAGACGCTTTACCCGCGCCCTGCCCGCCACCCTGGCGGCCCCGGCGCTGCTGCACCCCGCGCTGATCCCCGCGGCGCACGCCCAGCAGGCAGCTCCTGCGCCTGCAGCCCCGGCGGCACCCGCCGGCGGCCCGCCCATCAACTTCGTCGTCCCCTTCGCGCCCGGCGGCATCGCCGACATCACGGCGCGGCCGCTGGCCATCCCGCTGGCGCGCGAGCTCGGGCAGCCGGTGGTCATCGACAACCGCCCCGGCGCCGGCGGCGCGGTGGGCATGGCCCACGTCACGCGGCAAAGGCCCGATGGCAACACGCTGCTGATGGCGCTGTCCAGCATCGTCGTCATCCCCGAGGCCGACAAGGTCACGGGCAAGCCGCCGAGCTACGCGATGAGCCAGTTCACGCCCATCGCCCTCGTCTCGGCCGATCCCACCGTGCTGGCCGTGCGCACCAACAGCCCCTGGCGCTCGATCCAGGACCTGGTGCGCGATGCCAAGAGCCGCCCGGGCAAGATCTCCTTCAGCTCCTCGGGCATCTACGGCACCACGCACGTGGCGCAGGCCATGCTCTGGCAGGCCGCGGGCATCGACATGCTGCACGTGCCCTACAACGGCGGCGGCCCGGCGATGAACGCGCTGCTCGGCGGCCAGGTGGACGTGACGGCCCAGGCCCCGGGCGTGCTCGCCCCGCACGTCAAGGCCGGCACCATCCGGCTGCTGGGCGGCTGGGGCGCCAGGCGGCTGGACCTGCTGCCTGACGTGCCCACCTTCAAGGAGCTCGGCTTCGACGTCGAGTTCTACATCTGGTCGGGCGTCTTCGCCCCCGCGGGCCTGGCACCGGCCAAGCTCGAGCAGCTGCGCGCGGCCGTGCGCCGCTGCGTCCAGGATCCGGTCTTCCTGCAGGCCATGGGCGCGATGAACACGCCCGTGCGCCACATGGAAGGCGCCGAATTCGACCGCTTCATCGAGCAGGATGCCGCGCGCATGGCCAAGGTCGTGAAGGCGATGGGGAAGCTCGAATGAAGGTCGTGCGTTTCACCGTCCCCGCCGAAGGCCCCACGCCGCACATCGGCGTGCTGAGGGGCGAGCACGTGGCGCAGATCGACGGCTGGGGCGGCGACATGCGCAGCTTCATCGCCGAGGCCGACCGCGCCCGCGCCACTGCCCCGAGCCGCGAGCTGCCGCTCTCGTCAGTCCACCTGCTCGCCCCCGTCATCCCGGGCACCATCCTGTGCTCGGGCAGCAACTACCACTCGCACAACCGCGAGAAAGCCGCTGCGCCCACCTCGGGCAAGGAGCCCGAGTTCTTCGTCAAGACGGGCGACGTGGTGGTGGGCCCCGGCGAAGGCATCGTGGCCGACCCGCTGCTCACGAAGAAGCTCGACTGCGAGACGGAGCTGGCCATCGTCATCGGCAAGCCCGGGCGCCACATCCCCGTGGCGCGCGCGCTCGAGCACGTGTTCGGCTACACCATCGTCAACGATGTGACGGCGCGCGACCGCCAGGTGCGCCGCAAGCCCGATGGCAGCACCTGGTACGAGCTCGGCCGCGGCAAGCTCTTCGACACCGCCGCACCGCTGGGCCCGTGCATCGTCACCACCGACGAGATCCCCGACCCGCAGCGCCTGCGCCTGCGCACCCGCATCAACGGCGAGCTGCGCCAGAGCGCGAGCACGGGCGACATGATCTGGAGCTGCGCCGAGCTCATCCACTTCTTCTCGGTCAACCTCACGCTCAAGCCCGGCATGGTGATCATCACCGGCACGCCCGCGGGCACCGCCTGGTCAGTGGATGCCGAGCTCGGCGGGCACTGGAGCCCGCCGGAAGACGGCGAGCCCCTCGTGCCCGCGCGCGGCTACAACCAGCCGGGGGACGTGGTGGAGTCCGAGATCGAGGGCATCGGCGTGCTGAGGAACCCGGTGGTCGGGCCCGCGGCCTGAGGGCCGCAGCGCGATCCGCCCAAGGGCCGCGATGGCGCTGCAGGCCTGGTTGCTCTACGTGCTGGCCTCCGTCGGCCTGGCCCTCTCGCCCGGCCCCAACGGGCTGCTCGCGCTCACGCACGGGGC